>JBOGIR010000394.1:0-15689 GCA_050742335.1 Vicinamibacterales bacterium
CCGCGGCCGCGCGTTACGGCAACAAAGCGCTGTTCGTGGGAGCAGACGTGACGAGTGGCGCGGACGTCCAACGGGCAGTGGACACGGCGCTCGAGACATTTGGCGCGGTGCACGGCCTTGTCTGCGCCGCGGGCATTGCGGCCGCCGAGCGGGTGCTCCCGAAGGAAGGTGTCCAGCCGCTCGATCATTTCACGCGCGTCATCACGGTGAACTTGATCGGGACGTTCAACGCTGTGCGCCTGGCGGCCGCCGCCATGGCGAACAACGCGCCGACTGCAGGAGGCGAGCGCGGTGTCATCGTCACCACGGCATCAGTCGCGGCATTCGACGGGCAGATTGGTCAGGCGGCGTATGCTGCCTCGAAAGGCGGAATCGTTTCGCTCACGCTCCCGCTCGCGCGCGAGTTCGCGCGCATCGGCGTGCGTGTGATGACCATTGCACCTGGGACCTTCGACACGCCCCTGATGGCGGGACTACCCGAAGCCGCCCGCCAGTCGCTGGCACAGCAGGTCCCGTTTCCATCGAGGCTGGGGCGGCCGCCGGAGTATGCAGCCCTCGTCCGGCATATTTTCGAGAACGAGATGCTGAACGGCGAAGTGATCCGACTCGACGGCGCGATTCGCATGGCGCCGAAGTAGAACGACAAGAGACACTTACGAATTGACGAATTTACGGATTGACGGATTTCAGTGACACAATTCGCCAATCCCCGATTCGTAAATTCGTCAATTCGTAAATTCGTAAATTTATGCTTTATGCCGTCACCGGCGCGTTGGCCGGCGTGTTTCACGTGCTCGCAGGGCCAGACCACCTGGCGGCCGTTGCGCCGCTAGCCGTTGACGGACCCCGCCGGGGGTGGCTCGCAGGGTGGACCTGGGGCATTGGCCACGCCTCCGGCGTCGTGGTTGTCGCGCTGCTCGCCGTACTGTTTCGCGACGCACTGCCACCAACGAACGTGATATCAGGATGGAGCGAGCGGCTCGTGGGTGCGGCCCTGATTGTCGTAGGCGTGTGGGCCCTCCGCCGCAGCATGCGCCTGGTGCCAGCGCCGCACGTCCACGGTCCCGTGCTGCACGATCACCTGCACGTGCAGGCCGGACCCCGCTGGATCCGCCGCCTGGGCCACGCACACGCGTCATTCTGCTTGGGCGTACTGCACGGCATGGCGGGCAGCTCGCATTTCCTCGGTGTCGTCCCGGCTCTCGCGCTCCCCACGCGCGCCGACGCTGTCACCTACATCTCCGCGTTTGGCGCCGGCACGGTGGCCGCCATGACCGTCTTTGCGGCCCTCGTCAGTCATGCAACTGGTCACGCGCGCCGCCATCACGACGCACACCGCGCTCTGCTGACGGCTGCTGCGCTGCTCGCCATCATCATTGGCGGGATCTGGTTGATGCCTGACACCTAGCGAAGCGGCGCCTCAGACCGTCCGGGCTCCGCCTCGCTAGTGGCAGTATCTTCTTGCCCCGCTCCGCGGGGCAAGACGTCTTGAAAGGCCAGGCGAAGACTTGACTCATTTGTCACGAGTTTGGCCTTTCAAAACGTCTAGCGCCTCAGACCCCCGAGAAGCGAGACGGGGCTGGCTCCGCCTCGGCAAGGACAGTATCTGCTTGCCCGCACTCCGTGCGGGCGAGAAGCGCAGAGATGGGGTGCACATCCGTAATCGAACGACCCGTTTTGGTGCGCGTCGTCATCTGTGGCGGTCGCCGGTCGACCTCAGGTTGGCCGCACCAGCCCATATTCTCAGGAAATTCACCCAACGGCGCAGCGGCCTCGTTGCATCAGCCGGAATGCGCTTTGCGTCGCAGATTCCGTATCTGCAATGGCCCTGGACGCAGGCAGTGCGCTGAGCCGCACAGAAGCCCTCATTCGCGCCGGCCGCCCAGAACTGGCGATCTTGGAGTTCAAGCGGCTCGTTCGCGAGCAACCGCACGACGTCGCAGCCGCCGCAATCCTTGCCGAGCAGTTCGTAACTGCTGCCAAGACTGCCGCTGCCGAGGGACGTTGCGCCGAGGCGCTCGCCTACCTCTCGGTCGCTGCAGACTGGCGTGAGTCGCGAGGCGACGGAACGGGCGCCGCGAAGCTGCGCACGCTCGGCGAGCGACTCGAGCTTGCCGATCTGGAAACACAGCTCGGCCTCGGCCATGAAGAGGGGGAGCGCAGGAGCACACCCGCTCATGACATCCGCCTTCAGGCGTCGCAGGCGCGCGCGTACGTGGCGCGTGGGGATGCAGTGGGTGCCGCCAAGCACTTGATGCCGGAAATGGCCGACGGCGATCCCCTGCTGCTCTTGGCCATTGCCGAGATTCAGCTGCGCGGAGGTCGGCTCGATCAAGGGATCGCTGCCGTGGAACACGCCCTCGCGCAGGGCCCGTCCGTCGGCGACGATGTCGTGCGGATTGGTGTTGAGTTGGCTGAGCGCCAGCCCGACGCAGGGTTCCTGCTCGTGGACATGGTGGCCGACGTATGGGCAGCACAGTCGCAGTGGTCAAAGGCGACCGCCGCATTCGAGAGGTTCTTCACGCGGAGGCCGGACTACGCGCCGGCCCTCGTCCGCCTGCGCGAAATGGAAGCCGCCGCCGGTGCACCCGATGACAAGCGCGTCATTCCCTTCCGTCCGCTCCCATCCGTCGCGGCGAAGTCCCGAAACGCCTGACGCATGTTTCACCTCCACGTGCCACAGACACTGAGGCGCAGGGGAACATGCGTCGACCCTTGCTCAGGACACCCCGAGCGAGGCCGAGGGGGCGAGCATTGTCGAGGGGTGTGACTCCGTGGCCTGTCGAAGTGAAGAACGGACTAATGGATCTCGCTTTTGGCGGCATCGAGCAGGGCGAGGGCGCGGCGTGCCTGCGCGACGCGGTCACCGCTGAACTCGGGCGCAACGGCTCGACGTGCGGCCGCGACCGCGGACAGCAGCACGTGGTGGGCAGGCCGAGAGGCCTGCGGAACGTCCATCGCTCGCAGCGCCTGTTCAACCTCTGCCAGCGTTCCGCCCACCGCCTCGAGCACGCCGTCGGAAGGCGTGGCTGCGGCTGAGGCCAGAAACGGACCAATCTCGGCCAGCCGCGCCAGGGACGGCCGAACAGCCTGCTCGTAGTTGCCTGCTGGCGACTGCACCGTCGCGGGCGTAACTGGTTGTGAACGCGGCGTGTCCTGCGGGCGTTCGAGGCGTGGGACCGCTGGAATTTCCCGTCTGGGTGCGGTTACCGGTGCGAAATCGACGTAGAGGGTACGACCCACCACGCGCACGTTGCCGACGCCCGGTGCATCAAACGTCACGCGCGCACGCACGAACGAGACGCGATTGGTGGTGGTGTGCTTCTGAATCGATACCTGCCTGATGAACGCCACGTCAGATGCGGGTGCCAGCCGTTCCTCACTGAAAAAGCCGCTCACGGGACCTGCTTCGATTTCGAGTGCCCTGGCCGAAAGCGCGCGCAGCACAACCTTCTGAGGTTCGCCTGTCATCTCCAGCGCAAGCGACATCCGATCGGCGACGCGGAGAAGAACGACACGGACTAGACGTGGGTCGGCGGCCCGGGCTTCCTGCACCGTTGCCGATGTGACAAGCCCGACGACGCCCAGGATGAAGATCGATCGAGCACGGATGGTCATGGCTGACGCACCTGCCGTGCCATCAGTCCGCCTGCGCTCTCGCGTCCCGTCTTCGGCTTCGCCGGCTCCAATTCAACGAATACCTCACTGTTCGGATGTCCATAGCTGACAAGACGTGATTGGACGCCGGCGATTTCTGCGTGCGAAAGGTATGGTCCCACCACCACTTCGTGGCGACCGCCCCGCTCAGCGCGAATCAGCGCCGGTAGACCCGTCGCCTCGAGCTGTGCGGCCAGTGCGACCGCGCTCGATGCGGTCCTGAACGACGCCACCCTGACATTGAAGCTGTCGACGATCGGCAGCGCCTTCACGCCCATCGATTTCGGCAGGGTGCGGTGAGTCTCGAAGCTTGCAAAGGGTGGGGGTGGCAATGGTGCCAGCGGCGCCGAATCGCTGCCCCACGTGCGCACTCCCAGTCCAAGAACAGCCAACACAACGATGGCAGCCGCCGCAACCGCCGCCTTGGCCGCCGTGCGAATGCGCGGAGGAGCGGACGGCTTGGCATGCGCACGCCTGGCGGCGGCGCGTGCGATGCGCCAGTCAACACGGAGTGTTCGGCCCTCTTCACCGATGATGTCGAGTGCACGATCGCACAGCACGTTGATCGCGCGCGGGATGCCGCGCGAGTGGGCTGCAAAGGTACGGATCGCCGACGGCGTGAATGTCAGCCCCAGCTGCGGCGGGGCCTTGTCGACGTTCTCGGGTTCGAGGACGATCACGTCCGTGAGTCCGGCGAGCTGTCGTGCCGTCGACAGGCGATGGTCGATGTACGGGGCGATCTCGCCGGTCGATAGCGGTTGCAGCTCACATCGCCGCGCGACGCGCTCATCGAGCTGACATGACGCCGGGCGCCGAAGCAGCTCGTTCAGCTCCGGCTGGCCGATGAGCACGATCTGCAGGAGCTTCGCCTCATCCGTTTCGAAATTGAGGAGCAGCCTGAGCTGTTCGAGCACGTCCGGGTCGAGATCCTGCGCCTCGTCAATGACGAGAACGGCGCATCCCCACAGCGGGATGAGCGATGCGAGGAACTGCTGCAGCGCTCTCATGAGCTGGTGGCGGGTCGGTGCGCCGGCCACGGCAAGCTGTCGGGGGGAACTGACGACGCCGAAGTCGGCCAGGACGTGCAGCAGCAGGTCGTCCACCGTGACTCTCGGATCGAGCACGATGGACACACAGATCCCAGGTTCGAGGTCCTGAAGCAGCGCCCGACACAGCAGTGTCTTCCCCGTGCCGGGTGCGCCGGTGACGACCACGAGGCCTTCGCGCTGTTGCAGGGCGCGCCGCACGTCGTTCAGCACCGTGACGTGTGACTGCGACGGATAGAAGAATCGCTGGTCGGGCGTCAGCCCGAACGGTCGCTGCCGAAACCCGTCGTACCCATCGAGAGGCGCGGGCGGACGACGTACGAGGCTCCGGATCACCTTGGCATTGTTCGTTGGCAGCCATCGCCTCATGTCATCGGATCTCCACCGCTGACTTGTCTTCCTGGACGAAGTACGCGGCGCAGGCTGCATCGAGCAGCTCGCGTGTGATCGCTGGCTGAATGCCACGGTAACGACACAGTGCCGTCACCTGATCCAGCAGGTCGCGCGGGTGGCACGAGCGCATGGGGCGGCCCGCCGGCCGGTAGTGACGCCGCTGCAGGTAGGCCACCATCACCTGATGGAAGCGGAGCTGCCGCCGACGGCAGTTCAGCTCGAAGATACGTGTGAACTCCTCGACGGAGGGATCTCCGATGGGAATCTTGTACGGGATGCGCCGCAGAAAGGCTTCGTCCGCCAGATCGTTCGGGTCGAGGTTCGTGGCAAAGACGACGAACACATCGAAGGGCACCTGGAATTTCTTGCCCGTGTGCAGCGTCATGTAGTCGATGCGGCTCTCGAGCGGCACGATCCAGCGATTGAGCAGGTCCTGAGGTCGCATTCGCTGACGGCCAAAGTCGTCGACGAGGAACACCCCGCCGTTTGCTTTCAGCTGGAGTGGCGCCTCGTAGAACTTCGTGATGGGGTTGAAGGTGAGGTCGAGCATCTCCAGCGTCAGCTCGCCCCCGACCATCACGACCGGTCGCCGGATGCGGATCCACCGGCGGTCGCGGGGCGCCGTCGCAATGACGGTCAGCGGATCGGGATCATCCGCCTCGAGCGATTCGTGGCCGGCCGGGTCGTACACGGTGATGATGGCGCCGTCGATGTCCAGCGCGTACGGCACATACATGTCACCGCCAGCCGCGCGTCCCATCCCTTCGGCAATGACGGTCTTGCCGTTACCGGGCGGCCCGTAGAGGAACAACGCCTTGTTGGCGTTCACGGCAGGACCAAGCTGATCGAGCACGCGTTCGTTCACGACCAGGTGCGAAAACCCCTGGCGCAGTCGCTCCTGATCGATATAGCCGCGCATCGCGTTGAGCGCCTGCATGTAATCCACGTAACTGGCGAGAGGTACTGGCGCGGGGCCGATGTACCCGTTGTCATCGAGGTACTGGCGCGCGCGATCGCGTCCGAGGTCGGTCAGCGCATAACGGTAGGCGGCGCTGCCTGTGCCCGTCGCGCCCCGCACTTCCACGAGGCGCTCGGCACGCGCGCGCTCGACCAGCGCCTCGATGGCGCCGTACGGCAGGCGCAAGCGGTCGGCCAAGACGAGCCCCGTGGCCTCGCCAAGGTACAAGGTCTTCATGACCAGCTGTTCCATCCGGTCCGGGGTGAGGCCCGTCGCCTCGACGGTCGCCGGCATCGGCGGAGGCGCCGTGTCTTGCACCGCGGCGACCGCAGAGACGGCGCGCATCAGTTGTCCCCCATCGGACCGAGAGGACCGAGAATCTGGATGAACTTGATGGCGGCCGGTCCAACCGTCACGATCCAGATGGCCGGGAAGATGCAGATCACCAGCGGGAACACCATCTTCACCGCAGTCTTGGCAGCGGCCTCTTCCGCGCGCTGGCGGCGCTTCGTGCGAAGGACGTCTGAATACACACGCAGCGCCTGCGAGACGCTCGTGCCGAACTTGTCCGTCTGGACGAGGATGGCCACGAGCGACGAGAGATCGTCGACACCGGTTCGTTCCGCAAGATTGCGCAGCGCCTCGGCCCGAGGTTTGCCGGCGCGCAGCTCGAGATTGATCAACCGCAGGTCCTCGGACAATTCGGGATGGACGGATGCCAGCTCATCCCCGACCCGCTGAATGGCCTGGTCGAGGCCGAGTCCGGCTTCGACGCTCACGACGAGCAGATCGAGCGCGTCGGGGACGGACAGGCGAACCCGGTGTTGACGACGCTTGGCCATCCGTGCGAGCACGAGGCCCGGCAGGAGGTAGCCGATGCCGGCGGCTCCGAGTGCCATCGGAATGGTGGCTCGGACGAAGAGCGGCGTCGCGAGCAGCGCAAAACAGGCGAGCGCGCACCCTACACGAACACCGAGGAAGAGAACCACCGCATCATGCCGGCGAAAGCCCGCATGCACCAGGCGGAGCTGCAGCTTGCCCATCTCCGACGGTGACTTCGGAATGACGTTGCCGATCCTCTTGAGAACGTCGACCACCCGCTCCGACGCGGTGCCGTCGTCGAGCGACCGGACCGGCTTGCCCGAGACCTCGCCGAGCCGGCGGCGAATCACGGCCGCGTGCCCAGGCGTCAACGCCAGCGCTCCGGCGGTCACGAGCAGCGAGATGAAGGCGAACGCGAGCAGCGGCAGAAGGATGGTCACGCTACACCTCGATCTTGATCACGCGGCGGATCCACAGGAATCCGACGAATTGCATGACAATGGTGGCAACAATCATCGTGTGACCCATCGGTTCCTCGAACAGCGGCCGCATGTGCTCGCGGTTGAGCATCGACAACGTCACGGCAAGGAACGCCGGAAGGGCCAGCAGGACGAAGCCGGTAATGCGGCCGTGCGCGGTATGCACTCTCACCTGCCGCAGAATCTTGAAGCGCTCGCGAACCACGTGCGCCAGATTGTCCAGGATCTCCGCCAGATTGCCGCCAGTGTCGCGCTGAATCGCCACCGCGGTCACGAAGAACTTCACGTCCACGAGTGGCACGCGGTCGGCCAGCGCGTTCAGTGCGTCGCGCAGCGGCAACCCGAAATTCTGCTGATCGAACACCTTCTTGAACTCCGGCCCCGCCGGCGCCTGGAGTTCGTCGGCTGCCATGCCAATCGACGACTGAAACGCATGGCCGGCGCGGATCGCCCGCGAGACGAGATCGAGCGCGTCGGGGAACTGTTCCTCGAACGTCTTCAGCCGGCTGGATCGCCGCTGGAGCAGCCAGCACAGTGGGATCGACGCACCGAGCGGCACGGAGACGAGCGGCGCGAACGGAAGTCTCACGAACACGAGCGTCGCTGCCGCGGCGATGGCGCCGCAGATCACGCTGGCGAGAACCACGACACCAGGCGTCGTGTTGATGCCTGCCTGCTCGATGAGACGGCTCAGACGTGATCCGGTGGCGGTACGTCCAAGCAGGCGCTCAACGGAGGAAGGCAACGGTCCTTCATGCTGACGGACGACCAGCGTCTGGTCCGGCAGCGCGTCGTCCGGGCGCGACACCTCCTGGAGCCGGAGCTCAAGTTGCCGGCGCGCCCGTGCCTCGGGAAGGTGTGTGATAGCGAAGAAGACGCCCGTAACGGCCCCAGCCACGAGCACGAACACAATCAGCGCGATGATCATCCGCGCACCTCCACGACACCTTCGAACATGTCGGCCGGCAGGTGGATGCCGCAGGCACGCAGCCGCTCACCGCATTTCGGGCGCACGCCGGTGGCGCGGAAGCGCCCAATCACCTTGCCGTCCTGGGTGATGCCGAGCTTCTCGAACAGGAAAATCTCCTGCATCGTGATCACGTCGGTTTCCATACCGGTAATCTCGGAAATGCTGGTCACCCGCCGCGACCCGTCACTGAGGCGTGTCTGCTGTACGACGACTTGAATGGCCGAGGCAATCTGATGCCGGATCGCGCGCTCCGGCAGGTTCGTCGCGCCCATTGCGACCATCGTCTCGATTCGCGTCAGGGCGTCACGTGGCGAGTTGGCGTGCACCGTGGTCAGCGACCCGTCGTGACCCGTGTTCATCGCCTGCAGCATGTCGAGCGCTTCCTCGCCGCGCACCTCGCCTACGACAATGCGGTCCGGGCGCATGCGCAGCGCGTTGATGACGAGCTGGCGCTGCCGAATCGCGCCCTTCCCTTCAATGTTCGGCGGACGCGTCTCGAGACGCGCGACGTGGTCCTGGTGGAGCTGCAGCTCGGCCGCGTCTTCGATCGTGACGATGCGCTCCCGCTCGGAGATGAAGCCGGACAACACGTTCAGCAGTGTCGTCTTTCCGGCACCGGTACCGCCGCTGATCAGGCAATTGAGACGGCACCGCACGCAATGGGTCAGGAAGTCGAGCATCGGCTGGGTGAGCGACCGCAGCGCGACGAGCTTGTCGGCTTTCAGCCTGTCGGCCGGAAACCGCCTGATGGACAACAGCGGCCCGTCGACAGCCAGCGGTGGAATGATCGCATTGACGCGCGAACCATCGGCCAGGCGCGCATCGACCATCGGCGAGCTTTCGTCGATTCGCCGTCCGATGCGGCTCACGATGCGGTCGATGACGCGGAGCAGATGCTGGTTGTCCTGGAACGTCGCCGACACCCGTTCCAGGATTCCTCCGCGTTCGACGAACACGTGCTGGTGCGTATTCACCAGGATGTCGCTGACGCCTGCGTCCCGCAGCAGCGGCTCGAGCGGACCCAAGCCGAAGACGTCGTCGAGCACTTCGCTGAAGAGCGATTCGCGCTCGCTCAGGCTGATGGGGATTGTTTCTTCGCCGAGCAATTGGCCAAGAAGGGATCGGATCTCGCTCTCCGCACGCGCGCGATCCGTCTGCGCCAGCGCTTCAAGGTTCAGCCGGGCGAGCAGTTTCCGATGAACGCTCGCTCGCAGATCGAGGTACTGCTGGCGGCCTGCATGCTGGCGTTGTTCGGACGTTCGGGTGGCAGCCTGGGACGGGGGTGCGGACGTAAGAAGACTCATGATGCACTACCACATGGAGGCCAAGCGTTGAAGTCCAAGCGTGCTGCGGCGATCGGTCGATCCCGGATCGACGTCCAGACTCAGGATCCGACGCGTAAACCCGTCGAACTGCGCCGCGATGTCGGTGTTTCCCGTGAGCGCCAGCGGCACACCGGAGTTGAGTGCCGTCGACACCGTTCTGTAGTCGCTGGGGAACGTGTGATCGATCGAACGGCCGAGGGCGCTCTCGATCTGGGCCGGCGGAATCGGGTACGGCTCGGCGGCGCGGTTGAGCAGAACACGCGCGCGTTCGCCGCACGCGCCCAGCTGACCCATTCGATCGAGCAGACGCTGAGCGTTGCGAACGGAGGGAACGTCGGGATTCGCCACGAGATAGATCGTGTCCGCCATGTACAGCGCGGTGGTCGCCGTGAGGTTCAACTGGCTGCCCGCGTCAACCACGATGTACTCGTACAGCTGCACCAGGAGGCGCAACACCTGTTCGATGGCACCGGCGTCGGAAGCGGCCGGACGGTCGAAGTGGTCTGAACCCGCCAGGATCTCCAGGCCGGACTTGTGTTTGATCACCAGTTCCTTGAGAAACTCGCTGTCGAGCCGGTGAAGATTGTCGATGGCGTCGAGCAGGCTGTAGCGGCTGCGCACCCCGAGAAACAGCGTGACCTCGCCGAGGCCGGCTTTCAGATCGACAATCATCGTCGAGCGCTTGCTCAATCGCGCAAGCTCCACCGCACAGTTCACCGCGACGGTCGTCGTTCCAGAACCGCCCTTCGCACCGACGAACACGACGGTCGTCGCGCGGGGTCGCGCGACTGACGACGCGTTGCGCCGTGCATTCGCGCGATTGATCGCCTCGTGGAACGCCGTCTCCGACGGCGGCCACGCAAAGAATTCGTTTGCGCCAGCGCGCATCGATTGCAGGATGAGGTCCGGGTTGGACTCGAGCGCCACCATGAAGATGGAGGTGCTCGGCGCGGCGATTCGCCAGCGGTCGATGACCGCCAGCGCATTGTCGTGCGGGTTGCGCCCGTCGACCACAATCAGATCGGCCTGAAGTCCCGGCGCCGTCGACACGCCGTCGGTGATGGTGACGGGGACCGCGCCCGACCGCAGCAGGTCCGCGGTCGCCTTTCGGAAGACCTCGTCTTCGCTGAGGATCTGGGCCGTGAGAAGCGCCATGGTCTACTCGACGAGTCGAACAGCGCGCGGGAAGGAATTGTCCGGCGCTGGCCCGGCATCTCCATCAATGATGCCGAGAATGGGGGTGATGCGCCCGTACACGTCGTTGCCGACCCGCCCTTCGACGAAGAAGCCGATCCAGCTCACCATCACCAACGTGGCGTTGCGGCCTGTGATCTTCCCTTGGTCGTACTCGTCAGGGTTGTACAGCGGAATCGGGAAAATGCGCGGACTGCGGCCGAGCGGACTCTTCGCGCAGTTGCAGACGTCATCCCAGTACGCGGTCGGATCCTGCGCGATCAGGTCGTCAATGCCCTGCGTCGTGGGCCCAACCATGTTGCCCGGCTCCTGCGTCATCACATAGGGGGCTGTGATCACGGTCTGATTGCACGCCCAGATGTTCTCCTCGTACCAACTGCCGCCTATTGTTCCGCCGGGCATCGACCAGGAGTAATAGAACGTGGGCTGGATGTTGTTGCCGGTGCCGGCGCGAATCGTGAGAAGCGTTCCCTTGTCGGCCATCATGTCGTACGCGTACATTTCGTGGTTTGCGTGGCCCGGAGGAAAGTATTCGTCCGCGTCGGGTACCAGGTCGCCCTGGTTGTCATACCGGTTGAAGACGCTGTCCACGGTCCATTCCGGATCGCCGTTCTCCTGCCACTTGTCCGGAATGGTAAACGGTCGCACGCACGTCATCGCGTTGGCGGGCGCCGCTTCGGCGGTCGCCCTCGCCGAGATATCCGCCTCGTCCATGCCGAAGACCGCCATGATGAAGGTCGACAACGGGTTATTGCGCGCGACAGTCCGGAACACCCCGACCCGCACGCGATTGGCCTCACCGCTTGGCGCGACGGGGAACGTGACATCTGCCGGTTGCACGTCAACGGCTGTATGTATGACTCCGTTTTCCAGCGCCGTGTTGATACTGCTCTGCACGGCGGGTCCGGTGGCGGAACGGTCGTCGAAGTCGTCGAGCGCCAGCGCGATGGCGCCGGCAAGCGCGCCGGCGTCCGCAGCGGTCTGCGCCTGGCCGCGCGCCGTCATGAGCATGCCGACGTCGATCGCCAGCCCGGTTGCGGCGAAGAAGGACAGGAACCCCGCGGTGATATACAGGAGCGAGGCGCCCCGTTCGTTGTGCCAGAGCCGGCGGAAGCGGGTCATCGCCCTGGCCCCCCGAAAGCTGGGGGCTGAACCGGCAGCGACTCCTCCTCAGGCAGCCGGGGCAAGTACGGCTCCTGCAGACGCGGCAACTGGTCGGTCACACCCGTTGAGCCCTGCGGCAGAATCTGCGGCGTAATCATGACGACCAGCTCGGTCTGGTCCTTGCGGGCCGCCTTGCTGCGGAACAGGTACCCCAGAATCGGAATGTCGCCGATGCCTGGAATTTTCGACAGCGTTTGCGTCATGCTGTTGTTCATGAGTCCCGCAATGGCGAACGTCTGACCGTTGGCCAGCTCGAGCTCAGTCTCGGTTCGACGCGTCGTGAGCGCAGGGATTCGAAAACCGGAAAAGACGATCGCGTTGTTGAAATCGAGCAGGCTGACTTCGGGCCGAACCTTGAGGTGCACCCGGTCCCCGGTCACGACGGTCGGCGTGAAGTTCAGGCGCACGCCAAACTCCTTGAACTGGACCGACACGCCGATATTGGCGCCGGAACCCTGGGCGATAGGAATCGGGAACTCTCCGCCGGCCAGGAAACTCGCCTCCTTGCCGCTCTCGGCCACCAGGTTGGGTTCGGCCAGGCTCTGAAAGAGACCTCTCTGCTGAAGCACGCGCACGAGCATGCCCAGGTCGTACCGCTCGCTCAGCACGAAGAAGTTGAGGAAGTCGCTGAACGTGAATTTGCCCGAGGCCTCGTCGACCGGCGCGCCAAAGTTTGAACTGCTCTTGCTCCACTCCAGATCCTGGAAACCAGCCGAGGGAAATTGCTGCGTGGTGATGCGCCCCAGTGTGTTTCTGACGCCGGTGGGGCTCGTGAACACCGACAGTCCGAGCTCCGTCAACGCGCTCCGACTCACCTCTGCGAACCGGACGCGCAGCAGCACCTGATTCGACCGCGCCGCCTGAACCGCCGGCAACTGCAGCAGCGTCACGACGTCTTCGCGTCGTTCGACGTATCCTGCAGCGACGTCGACCACCCGCGCCGCGATGTCCTTGTCCGGAACGGTACCGGACAAGACGATGTGGCGCCCATTGCTGTGAGCCTCGATGGACTCGCGGGGGAACAACTCCTTGAGTTGCCCCTGCAGTTTGGCGAGGTCGCGTTGCACGGCGACTTCGTACCGCTTGATCTCTCCGCCGCGCTGCCAGACGAACATCGAGATCGTGCCTGGCGTCTTGCCGTTCACGAGCAGCTGGCTGGGTGACGTGACCAGTGCGTCGGCGATGTCGGCACTTGTGAGGGAGACGCGCGCGATGGGAGATCCAGTATCGATGACTGTGGATCGTCCCACCAGCAGCGACACAGGAGTGGCTTCCGTGTCGGCGCCAACCGCGTCCGCCAGCGGCGCCATCGGCGGCGCCTGCGCAAGCAGCACCGCTGGACCGAGCACCCAGATGATCAGAATAGGGGCGATGAACCGCGCGATTGTCACAGGTGTTCTCCTCATGTGAACTACTCCTGGCGCACAACTTCCTGCACGCGCCGGTCGCCGCGAATGATTTCGACCGTTGGCGGTGGCGGCGCAGGTGCGGCCGCCGTGGGAGCTGCTGCGGCGACTCGACGAGCCGCGGACGGGCGCGCCGCCCGGGCATAGCCCAGCAGCACGGCGGGCTGGATGCCCGGCGTCGGCGGTGCGGTCATGTCGAGCGGATTGCGGAGCGCGAGCTGGATCTTCCCTTCGGTGCTGGCAAGGGTCAGACGTTCGGCCTCGATCGGATCGACCAGCAGCGTCACCACGCTGACGGAAATCGGCTTGTTCTGTTCGACGTCCTGCTCGATCTTCGTGCCGGACGCCAGCACCAGCACGTTGGTCAGCACCACCTTCGACGTCATGTCGGTGTCCTGGCTGGTCGGACTGACTGTCACCAGCACGTCGACATGGGTGCCGGGCAGCACGTACCCCGCAACCCCAATCACGTCATTGACGCGAACCGACACGGCCCGCTTCCCCTCGGGAATGACGGGTGGCAGGCCGGCGCCCGCGCCGACGGGGGCGAGCTTTGCGGGGAGAACCGCTTCGTTCTGCGTGATCGACTGGATCAGCCCGCGGCCGATGACCTCCTGGGGGTCCTTGAACGACCCCGCCGGCAGCGCGTCCGACGGCCAAGTGGTCACGCGGAGATCCTCCCGGCGGAGCTCAGTGCCCAGCGCGAGGTCGGCAGCCGCCACGACGACCGGCGTCGTCGGAAGGCTGACCTCGCGAACGGGCCGATTCTGAATGTACCGGTAGGTGGCAAGGGCAAAAGTGCCCCCCAACCCGAGTGCCACCGCCAGGACGACAAAGACGCGGATACGAGTCATTGCGCGATGCCTTTCAGTAGTTATTCGTTGCGCATCGTGGCTGACACCGTCATCGTGATCGGTGCGCCGATGTCGGACCCGCCGATGACGAGCTGCGCGATCGGCTGCAGCACGATGAACTCGAACGGATAGTTGACAGTGACTGTTGAGGCCGATGCTGTACCCGCGCCAATCGAAATCTCGTCGTCATGGACCACCGTCACTGTGGCGCTCGCCGCAGACCCCAGTTGGCCGGCCGCCAGGTACGTCCCGATCCTGGAGGTCACGGCGTCGTCGGAGGTCCCTGGCAGGACCGCGATCCGCGCGCCTTCGCGCGTCGCGTTGGTCAGGACCTGCCAATGCTGAAAGGCGCGGCCAAACTCGAACACGCCCATAGACAGGAGCAACAGCAGCGGCATCGTGAGCGCCATCTCGATCAGCGCTGCTCCGCGTTCGCCGTGGCTCCGCAGAACGACCGGTCTCATGCAAGTGTCCCCGCCACAATCGCGCCAACGGCGATCGCGGGCGCATACGCGAATCGGCTGTCAGCCTGCGGATCTTCAATCTCGGATGCGTTGCCGCCCGCGGTCTCGATCAACTCGACGGATCTGGCAATCGTTAGACGGAGCCGACCACGGCGCGCGGCGACCATCAACGCGAGAGCGCCGCCCGCGATCATGGCAATGAGGAATGCCTGCAACGTCAGCGGGGGGCCCAGGAGCGTGCCTGCAGCGCCAAGCAGCTTGACGTCACCCGCGCCTGTTGCGCCGAGAACATGTCCCGGCAACATGAGCAGCGCACCCAGCAACCCGCCGACCAGTGCCGCCATCACTTCGATGCGGCCGAGCCCTGTCGCCGCCAGCACCATGCCGGCACCGGCGAGTGACATCGTCAGGGCGTTGGGAACCCGGCGTGTTCGAAGATCGATGACGGCTGCGGTACCCCCTCCGGCCGCCAGGATCGTCAGAGCAAATGGGTCAGAAAGCATCGTGCCATTCCCCTGCTACGGGATCCCCTTCAGTGCGGTGGCAATGTTGTTCCACAGAATGTTCACTTCGGTTCCTGCCTCACCAACCACCACAATCATCGCAACGGCAATCAAACTGGCGATCAGCGCGTACTCGATGAGGTCCTGTCCTTCGTCGCCGCGCGCCAGCCATCGAAGGCGAGCAATGAGATTCGCCACAGCATGCCCTCTGGGTGTCCCTGAGCCCATCGCGAGAGCGTCGGCCCGAATGCCTCGGCTCCCGCGAAATTGGTCAACTGAGGACCGCATGATGTCCTCGCGGTGTCACTGCTCGTTACGGCGTGGGCACGCCCTGCAGCGCCGTGACGATGTCGCCCCAGATTCTGTTGACTTCGGTCCCCGCCAGGCCGATGGCGAGCACGCACACGAGCGCGACCAACCCTGCGATAAGCGCATACTCGATCAGGTCCTGCCC
>JBOGIR010000395.1:0-17683 GCA_050742335.1 Vicinamibacterales bacterium
GCGCGGGTGGGGCGGCCGGTGGGGCCGGTCGCGGCGCGGCGGCGGCGGAACCGTGCGGCGAACAGGCCACTGCGCCGCCGTCCAACACCACCAATGGCATCGCGCACGATGCACAGACGGAGACGTACATCATCGTGTCGGGCGGCGGCACGCTGGTGACCGGCGGCCATATCGTCAACGGTCGCCGATCGGCGCCCGACAGCGAGGTGACGAGGGTGCTGAACGGACCATCCTGCAGCGGCATCATCGGCGGCCCCGACGTCGTCCGGAAGCAGGTGAAGACGGGCGATGTGATCATCATTCCGGCGGGCGTGCCGCATGGCTGGTCCGATATTCCCGACCACGTGGATTACCTGAGCGTGCGGCCGGATCCGGATCGGGTGCTCCCGAAGGACTACATGAATCCGGCCATTCGAAAGTAGATCCGGTTTCATAACCCGATACAGAAGCCGACTTGCGCCACGTCCGAAGCAAACCGTGCTCTGCGGCGTCAGTTCCCGGTTTGCGGAGCGACGTGGCGAAGTCGGCCAACATGGGTTATGAAACCGCCTCGAGCGAGGTCGTTGATGACACGCACATTGTCTGCCGCGGCGGCGCTGCTGGTGGTAACAAGCTTCACGTGGTGGGGCGCTGCGCGCGTCGCCGGTCAGGCCGATACGTTGCCGGCGCCTGGCTTTCACCACCTCCATCTCACCTCCGTCAATCCGGATGCGGCGATCGCCTTCTACGTGAAGGCGTTCCCCAGCACCTCGAGATCGACGTGGGGCGGCCTGCCGGCGCTGCGCTCGCCCAACGACGTGCTGGTGCTGTTCAGTCAGGTCGAGCAACCGCCGGCGACCGAACCACAGACCGCGATCTGGCATTTCGGCTGGCACGTCACGAACGTGCGGCAGACGCGCGAGCGGTTCACGCGCGACGGCGTGACGCTGCTGCCCTTGTACACGGGGGATGGAGGTGGCGCCGTGGCCGTGAGCAGCGACACGTGGCCTGGCACGGGCGGTGTCCTGGGGCTGACGAAGGTCCAGATTGCCGAGGCGAAGGCGAAGGGCGTGAAGCCGAACGGAGGCGCCGGATTCGCGTACTTGCGCGGCCCCGACGACGCGCTCGTTGAATATCAGGGCGACATGCCGGCCGAACGGTTCAATCACGTGCACATGTATCAGGAGGATCCGTTCTGCGCCCAGCTCTGGTACCGCCGGCACCTGAACGCGCAGGTCGCGCAGGGGCGTGGCGGCCCTCCGGGCATCGAGGCCAACTGCCGGGTGGCGCGCGGCGCAGACAAGACGTGGCCGGCGCTCGAAGCGGACGGCACGTACCGCACGCCGGCTTCGGGCGTGGTCTTCGGCTCGGTGGCCGTCAACTGGTACATGCGTCAAGGGGATCGCCCGCTCGTCGCCACGCGCGGGCACCTCGTCGATCACGTCGCGCTGAGCGTGACCAACCTCGACGCGTGGGTCGCGAAACTCCGGGGCGAAGGCGTGAAGATCCTTGCGGACCCCTACAGGCTGGGCGACGCGCGCGCCGTCCTCATCGAGGGACCGAGCCTGGAAGCGCTGGAGCTGGTCGAGCTGGCACGCTAAGCGGGGTTCGGCGCCGGACTGTCACGCGCGTGTCTTACACCGTGTTACACTGGGACCGTGACCAGAACGTTGACGATCCGCCTCGATGAGGCGCAGGACGAGGCGCTCACTGGACGGGCGCGAGCCCTCGGGAAGACGCGCTCGGAACTGGTGCGCGATCTGATCGATTCCGCCGTGACGGGCCAGCCGGTTGGCCGTCGGGCGGGCCACGTGAAGGGCCGCGTTGAGCTCCCGCGCGCAGGCGCGGGCTGGCGTCGCGCGCTGAGAGCCCGCAACTGGCGGTGAGGACCTGGCTCGTTGATACCGGCCCTCTCGTCGCGTATATCGACCGCGCCGACCCGATGCACGAGGCGGTCGCCCGCACGCTGGAACCGTTTTCGGGACGGCTTCTCACAACAGGTCCCGTCATTACCGAATCGATGCACCTGCTGGCCGACGCTGTCGAAGGGCCGATGCTCCTCGCCGAGTTCATCGTCGCTGCGAGTCTCGACATCGTCGAAGCGATGCGTCCGCCGGCCATCCGGCAGGCGGCTGTGTTGATGCGGAAGTACGCCGACACGCCGATGGACTTCGCCGACGCCACGCTCGTCCAGCTCGCGGACGCCACGGGCGTCCTGGACATTCTGACGTTGGACCGTCGCGGGTTTTCGACGTATCGAACGTCGGCAGGCAAGCGGTTCCGGCTGATGTAGCGAGCAGTACTCTATTGCGTTGACGCGCCCTGGCTCCACTGGGCCTGCCACCTCGCTCTCAACCCCGCGCGATCCACTTCCTGGCCGCGCAGATAGACCCTGCTGATCCGCCGCGTGTTGGCGATGTTCTCGAGCGGATTCGCGTCGAGCACGAGGAAGTCGGCGCTCTTGCCCGCAGCAACCGTTCCAAGCTGATCCAGGCGCAGCACCGCAGCGGCGTCGCGCGTCGCTGCGACGATCACTTCGGCAGGCGTCAGTCCCGCGGCCACCATGTTCTCGAGCTCGGCGAGCGTCATCATGCCGAACCAGCGATTCCCGTCGCCTGCGGTGTCGCTGCCGAGGACGAGCCTGACGCCCGCTGCATGCAGCTTGCGCGTGTTCATCAGATCGAAGACGCGCGCGCCGCCGGCCGGCGCCGCCGCGGCGCGCCTGCTCTCATACGTCTGCGCCCTCGCAGCAAGGATGCCCGGCGGGATCGTCTCGCGCACCAGGGGATCGTCGAACCAGGCCGGCGTGCCGTTGGCACGAATCAGCGACGCGCGGTTCATGCCTCCCAGGTTCGGCGTGATCCAGATGTTGTGCTCCTTGGCCAGCGTGATGAATTCCTCGTCGACCTCCGCGTCGCGGACGCTGTGCAGGAACCCTTCGACGCCGGCCCGTATCAGGCCCTTGGCGTCCTCCAGATCGAAGACGTGGGCCATGACCGGCAGATTGTGTGTGCGCGCCTCCTCGATGGCTGCGCGATAGAGCTCCGGCGTGAGCTTCTTCTGGCGTCCGTTTCTGTCGTCCACCCAGATCTTGACGAAGTCGGGCCTGTGCGCCGCCAGCTCCTGTACCGCCGCTCGTGCCTGCTCGACGGTGGTGACCGGGTACGGCACGTCGTTTCTCGATGGGTCGGTCGGGCCCGAGCCGGGCCACGCCAGGCCGCGGCCGACGGTCCGGATGAGCGCCGCGTCGGGGATCGTTTCTTCCCGGAGCTGGTAGGCCAGCTCGCCGAGGTCGGTGCCCGTGCTGATCGTGGCGGCGACGCCGTGATAGGCGTAGCGCTGCAAATGATCGATGTAGTTCTCGCGCGTGAAGTTGTCCTTCGACATGGCGCCCTTGGCCACGTCCAGGAACCCGAGGTGGCCGTGCGCATCCACGATCGCGGGCATCACCGTCTTGCCGGTGAGGTCGACGCGTGCCGCGCCGGCCGGCGCTGTGACATCGACTCTCCTGCCAACGGTCGTAAACCGGAGGTTCTCGACGACGAATGCCGAGTTCTCGATCGGGGCGTTGCCGTCGCCGGTGATGAGCCGGGCGCCTTCGAACAGGGTGACGCCCGCTGCGACAGGCGCTTGACGTTCAGGGGGCGAGGTGCACGCGACCGTGACCCCCACGCCGATCGCGACGGCGAGCCGTCGCACGCGCCGGGACGCCCGACTCGACCGATTCATACACTCTCCTTTGCAGGGCCCGTGACCATGGAGACTGGGCAGCATGCTACACCGTCCAGCCAAGGGCTCGGCCTTGATAACCCGCTGCTCGCGAAGCCGAGCCCTTGTCTGGTTGGCAGTATCTTCTTGGCGCGCTCCACGCGCCTGGCCGCGCAGCAGTCCTTTTCCCGCCTGGTCAACGGTTTCCGACCGCGGGGGCCACCCTGAAAGGCCAGTGGACGCCCGCCATGGGACTGCGCTACGATCTCCCTGATTCACTCCGCCTGAACCCTTGGGTCGCCATTCAGAGGATCCCTCCGAAAAGGAGTTGCGCGATGCGTACGATGTTGTCAAGGGGGCTGGTCACCGTGGGACTCGGAGTCGGCGCGTTCGTCCCTGCGCTTGTCCACGCCGAGGCTCCACAGAATCCCACGTTCTCGAAGCACGTCGCGCCGATTCTTCAGGCGAAGTGCGAGACCTGTCACCGGCCGGGTTCCATCGCGCCGATGTCGCTCATTGCCTACCCCGAAGTCCGGCCGTGGGCGCGTTCGATCAAGGCGCGGGTGGAAACGCGTCAGATGCCACCGTGGCATATCGACAAGACGGTGGGCATTCAGGACTTCAAAAACGATCGCTCGCTCTCCGACGACGAGATAGCCACCATCGTCCGATGGGTTGAGGCGGGCGCGCCGCAGGGCGACCCCAGTGAGATGCCGGCGCCGAAGACGTGGCCGGATGGCCAGGGCTGGAACTACGCCGCCCTCTTCGGCGAGCCCGACATGATCATCCGCTCCACTACGTGGACGCAGAAGGGCGGGGCCAACGACACGTGGTGGAAGCCGGTCGTTCCGTCGGGCGTCACCGAGCCGCGCTGGGTGCGGGCGATCGAAGTGCGGCCCGGCACGGTGAAGGGACGCAAGATCACGCATCACGCTAACTCCGACCTGCTCCAGGACGAGCCGGGCGAGGTGACGCAGGCTGGACCCGGGCGGTTCATGGAGTTTGCGGTCGGGAAAGAAGGCGAGATCATGCGGCCGAACAGCGGCAAGCTCCTGCTGCCCGGCTCGCGCATCGCGTGGGATATCCACTATTCGGCGACCAACGAAGACATCACCGACTTCGTCGAGATGGCTGTCTATTTCTACCCGAAGGGACAGGAGCCGAAATACCGGCAGCACCTGCTCCGGATGGGCAACACCGGCGACGGCGCCATCGACATCCCACCGAACACGATCAAGGCAAGCGAGAGCTTTTATCCGCTGCGCCAGGCGGCGCGTGTCGAGAGCTTCCAGCCGCACATGCACCTGCGCGGCAAGGCGATGTCGCTCGAAGCGATCCTCCCGACGGGCCAGACCGTCATCCTGAGCCACGTCGACAGCTTCACCTTCAACTGGCACAGCGCGTACTTCTATGCCGACCATGCGGCGCCGCTGCTGCCGAAGGGGACGGTGATGAAAATCACCGCGTGGCACGACAATACGGTGGCCAACAAGAACAATCCCGATCCCAACGTCTGGGTGGGCTACGGCGATCGCACCGTCGACGAGATGGGCCATGCGTGGGTGAACGTCACCTACCTCAGCGACGAGGAGTACCTCGCGGAAGTCGAGACCCGCAGGACGCGGCTGGCTGCGGGCACGCGGTAACGGGCGGCTGCGCCCACGATCGTACCGACCACGATCGTACGTAGTGTCCGGCTTTCTCGTCCGCCGTAGCTGCAGCAGAGGCGGAAGCCGGACCCGCGCGGCGGATGTAGCACTTCAATGAGATCGCACCGATCCGGTCTGGCGCTTGCGGCAGTGGCGGCACTCGTGGCCGCCGCCCTGTGGGCGATGGCGGCGCCGATCCAGGCGCAGCTGCCCCGGCCCCCACTGGTCCTCGAGCCGCTCGGCGTCCGCGGCGAGGCGATCTTCCCGGCGTTCGAGGGATGGGGACCTGACAAGAGCGGCGAGAATCTGATGCTGCTCCTCGGCTACTACAATCGCAACAAGGAACAGGAGCTCGTCATTCCGATTGGTCCGGACAACCGGATCGAGCCGAACGGTCCGGACTTCGGCCAGCCCACGCACTTCTACACGGGCCGCCAGCATGGCGTTTTCACCATCAAGGTGCCGAAAAGTTTCGGCAACGCGAGGTTCACGTGGTCGCTCACGGCCAATGGCCAGACGTCGACGATCACCTTCTGGACGAACCCGCCGTACTGGGTGAACTTCTACAAGCATCCCGCCAACAGCAACGAGCCGCCCGTCATCAGGCTCACGCGTGATGGCCCGACGCTGACAGGACCGCCCGGGGACATCGCGCAGTCGTTGTCCGGGGTCGTGGGTCGGCCGGTGCCGCTGGCCGTGTGGGCATCGGATGTCCCGACGCAGGAGAGAGATGTCGAGGAAGAGCTTGCCGCCCGCGCTCGCGCGCAGACGGCGGCTCGTGCCCCCGGCGCGGTAGCCGTGATCGGTGATCAGGTCATCGGCGGCGCCAGAGCCGCTGGTGCTGCCGAGGCCGCGCGTACTCCGCCGCCGGACATCACGGTGAACTGGCGGAAACACCGTGGGCCCGGCGACGTGACGTTTGCGCAGTCGCGCATCCCGCTCGTCACCAAGCGCGATCCGAGCGTGTTCCTTGAAGCGTCGACCACGGCGGTCTTCAGTGCGCCGGGCGAGTACGTCGTCCGCGCGCAGGTCAACGACACGTCCGGCGACGGCGGTGGCGGCGAGCAGTGCTGCTGGACCACCGCGCTCGTGCGTGTCACTGTGAAGTAGCGCCCCACACCACTTCCCGCCTTCTACGGGCCACAGAGACGCAGAGACACGGAGGATGTCCCATTTGCCCTGATTTGCTCTGTGTCTGCGTGTCTCCGTGGCCTGTCTGACCTCGCAGACGTGTTCAGCGGAGTGACGCCGTCTGGCTCGACCGACCCTGCCATCTGGCTCTCAACCGGGCGCGATCCACCTCCTCGCCGCGCAGGTAGACGCGGTTGATCCGCCGTGTGTTGGCAATTGCGTCGAGCGGATTGGCGTCGAGCACGATGAAGTCGGCGTTTCTGCCGGCGGACACCAGGCCCGTATTCATCTTCGCGACGTCGGCCGAATCGCGCGTCGCCGCGGTGATCGCCTCGGCGGGCGTCATGCCGATCGCGACGAGCGTCTCGAGCTCCAGGTGCGCGAAGTAGGCGATGCGGTGGCGGATCTGTCCGGTGTCGGTCCCGAGCACCACCCGCACGCCCGCCGCCCGGAGCCGCATCGTGTTGCGGCCGTCCCGTTCGAGGCTTCGGCGGGCGCTCTCGACTTGCTCCGGCGTCAGCTTCGCCAGGTCGTCGGCCAGATGTTGCCGGTTATGCTCGGCTGAGTAGGTGTCCTGCAGCAGCGGATCGTCGAGCCACGCCGGCCTGGCACCGGCGCCGCCCTGTGTGTTCATCCACGTCGGCCGGAGACCCGGTGTCATCCACATGTTCGGCCGATCGCTTTTGGCGATCCGCCCTTTGACGATCGCGAGAATCTCGTCATCGACCTCGTCGCCGCCGCGCACCGGCACGTGCACCCATCCCTCGACGCCCGCGCGCATCAGCTCCTTGGCATCGGCCAGTGTCACGTTATGGACGGCGACAGGGATGTTGCGCGCGTGGGCCTCTTCGGCGATGGCCCGGTAGATCGGCGGCGTCAGCTTCTTCGCGCGTCCGTCGCGGTCGTCCACCCAGATCTTGATGAACTCGGGCTTCATGGTGGCGTAGTCGGCCACCGCCGCGCGCGCCTGCTCGACGGTCGTCACCGGATACGGCACGTCGGATCTCGACGGATGGCCCTGCGCGCCGGATCCAGGCCAGGCGATGCCAGGGCCCGCCGTGCGAAACAACGCGGCCCCGGGAACGATCTCGTTGCGCACGCGCAGCGGGACGTCGCCCCAGTTCGTGCGGCCGCCATGCAGGTCCGAGCGATCGACCAGGTCGGCGATGCCGATGACGCCGCTGACGCCGTGGTAGGCGAGGCGCTCGAGATGGTCGATCAGATTCTCCCGCGTGAACGTCTCCTTCGACATCGACGCCGCCGGGACGTTCTGGAACCCCAGGTGGCCGTGGAGATCCACCAGCGTCGGCATCACCGTCTTGCCGGTCAGGTCGACGCGCGCCGCGCCTGCCGGGACCTGCAGCTCACCACGCCGGCCGACCGAGGTGAACGTACTGTCCGTGACGATGAACGCTGAGTCCTCGATGGGCGGGCTGCCGTCGCCCGTGATGAGGCGCGCGCCTTCGAACATGGTGACGCCTTCGGCTGCGGTCTGGACCTGGCTCTCTTCGCGCGAGGAACAGCCTGCGATGAACAGCGACGCCACTACCAGCAGGCCGCCGATGCTTCTGATCGCTCTCATAATGTCAACCCTTCCGCTGTCGAGATTTCAGGCTGGACACATGCTGCTCCGCGAGCCCGCTCGACGGCGTGGAAAAACCTCGCTCCACGGTCGCGTCTGGACGTGCTCGGCGTGGGTCCCGGTCACCCACGCCTCGGTCACCCCGTTCCGCAACGTTTTTCAGACTGCCGCTGTCACGCCGCTCGCAAGGCTCGCGTCCGCAGCACGTGTCCAGCCTGTTCAGCGACCGGTACGTGGGCCGGGTGCCGCGAGCGTGGGATGGACGACGCGAGCGGATCCGGCGAAACGTGAGATCTCCGGTGCTATCGAGGCTCCGCGGTGCGCCCGGTGTCGGTGCTCGATCCGCCGCTCGAAAATCCTCCGGACGAGGCTCCGCCCGATGAACCGCCCGATGACGACGAGCCGCCCGATGTCGATGAGCCGCCGGAGCGAGTGCCGCTCGAGCCGGTAGAGGAGTCGACCGGTTCCGGGTCGCGCGGGCGAACCTGTGTGTAACCAACACCGTTCACGAGACGTGCCCCACCGGTGGACTCCGTCCGTGACGAGGCTGCCGGATCGATCGTCACGAATCCGGCCAGTGGGTAGTACGGCATGCCGTACCCGGCCCAGTACGCGTACCCGAACGGCGAGTAGTAGTACGGCACATACGGGCTGTCCCAGAATCCGTCGTAGAGCAGCCCGTCGTACGGCGACGAGGAATACGGGCCGTACGAGCCATAGCCGGGACCGAAGCCGGTTGATGCCGCCGCCGCTTGGGGTCGAGCACGGTCGACGATGAAGTGGTCCGGAAACGAGAGCGCCACCATCAGATCGATCACGCTGTCGGGCACGCCCGCCTGGTCCAAGTCGACGAGCGCCCTGCTGTTCAGGTCGAAGCTCGCGTTCGTCTCGACGAGGGCCGCCTCAACGGCGCGTGGCGACAGCTTCGCCGCCGCCTCTTTGACGTCCTCGAGCGTGAACCTCCTGGCGGCGAGGCGCGGCGCGATCGATTCCGCTTGCACCGCCGGAGGCGCACCGGCGCCCGTCCGATCGGCCACCTTGCGGTAGCGACGTACGCGGATGTGCTCGCGGCCGCCGACGTCGATGGCCTGCACGTCGATCCACGCGCCGCCCGTGATCATGGCGAGGCCCGAGACTGTTCGCGGTGCCTCGTTCGTGCACGAGAGCTCGGCTCGTGAGAACAACCGGTCCCCGGTTCTCGACCACTCCGCGCGCTGCCACCCGCGACAGCCGGTCTCATCAATCGGATGCTGTGCGCCGTCGGCGGCGATCGTCTGCTCGAGCACCGGCTGATCCTCGATGCGCGTGCTCAACGTCACCGCGGCGGCCGTTTCGGCGGGCACGACGCAGACGCGAGTCCCTTCCGACCTGGCCCGCGCCGCGGCGGCCGGACCGTCCTGGCGAACGTTCTCGTCAACGAGCTGCCAACAACCAAGCCATGGCGCCCAACGCGCGTCGAGCTGCTGGGCCTCGGCCGCGGCGACCGAGAGGACGAACAACCCACCAACCGTCCATCCGATTCTCATGGTTGCCTCCGTGCTCGGGATGACGAGGGACGGAACCATTGTATCCCGCGGACTACGAGGCTGTGGTGAACCCCTTTTCCAGATGTTTTCTCTGTGGCTCTGTGCCTCTGTGGCCCGACCGGGCCTCTTGCCACGGGCCGCTAGAACAGCACATTGATGCCGCTGGAAAGCCGAAAGCCTGCCAGGTCGATCGGATCGAACCCTTCGTAACTCCGCTGGAGTGAGGCCGATGCCCAGAGATACCGTCCCTCGGTTGCCACGAACAACCGCCGGGCGACCCTGATGTCAACGCCGCCAAAGACATGCGCGCTCGGCGTCCAGCCGCGCGACGAGAGCGTGTCTCTGAAGACGGTGCGCCGCGTGCTGAACACGTCGATGAAATCGCCCTGCTGCTGAAAGCGGTACCAGAGCACACCGCCGCCGGCGCCGGCGTACGGTACGACCCTCCGCGGAATCCACGCCAGCCGGCTCACGCTGCGCCCCCACGGCGCAAGGGCGAATCGAACGCTGCCGCGCAGATCGGCCTGGCGCAGATCGGTGTCCTGTGTAATCGGCTGCCGGTTGTTGTCGACGAAATCACGATACTCGGACGTCATCCCCGCCTGGCTGTACTCGAAGCCGAACACCACGTCGACGCGTGGCGAGACAGCAACCCCCACATCGACCGCGAAGGCCGGCGCGTTGAAATCTCTCTTGTCGATCGTGAGCTGCTGCTGAACGAACTCGAACAGGTCGCTGCCGGTGCGCGCGAACACCCAGCTCCCACGAACCCCAATCGAGCCGCGCGGCTGGCCGAACAGGAAGTCGGGCGCCGGGCGCGCCTGCTGAGGAGTGGGCGGAGGATCGTTCTGATCGGCCGACGCCACGCCGCCCGAGCACAGGACGAGAAAGGACGCGACGAGCACGCGCGTCGTGCGACACCATTGGTCAGGGAGCACGAAGGCCACTCTAACACCCGGGCTCGTCATACGGCTGAAGCCCTGATGCCGCCCGCAATATTCCTTTCCCCCTGGTCCCTGCTCCCCTCGTAGGCCCCAAGTCGTGTGCCAGCAGTCAGCGTCATGTTCGTCGTCGACAGGGATCTTTCAATCAAATCATCGATCATCGATCCTCAAATGATCCAGGTCGTGGTCAGCGATCTTTCAAATACTCAAATCATCGATCATCGATGCTCAAATGCCCCCCTCGTCGAGGTATTTCACGAACACCACCTCGTTGCGCTTCTCGTTGTACAGCAACTCGTCCACGGTGGCCCGAACCGTCAGCAGGCCAAACCCTCCCGGGCGAAGGCCCTTCTGCTCGCGCACCTCCATGTGCGCGATCGGCTCCTCGGGGCTGTGGCCGACGGCCGCGTGCGGCAGATCGTCGATGTTGAAGCCCGGCCCGGGATCGGCAATGCGATACAGGAGCATGCGCTTCGAGCGCAGGCACGCGATGCGCACCTCGCGGCTCGGATCGAGACGACCGCCCCATTCGATGGCGTTGAGCAGTAGCTCGCGAAAGGCATACGCGATCGACTCGCGCACCTCGGGCGTGAGATTCGCGTCGAGCCGCGCCATCACCGGCTGGATGCGATCGACCGCCTCGCGCGTACAGGGCACCAGCAGCTCCACCCACTCCGGCCGCGCCGAGATCACCTCGATCCGCGGCACATCCGGCGACTCGAGGACCTCGCGCACCGTATCGAGCAGCACGTGCGAGTCCACGGGCTTGTGCACGTACCTGAATGCCTGCTCTCGTATCGCCTTGAGCAGGGTCTCCGGCGTGTCGTCCGACGTCATCACCACGACGCGCGGGCGTGTGTCCCACGAGCGCAGCGTGGCGAGGAGATCGAGGCCGTTCATCCTCGGCATCCACACATCGAGCAGCAGCAGGTCGAACGGCTCGGCGCGCAGCGACTCGAGTGCGTCGACGCCATCCTTGGCGATGCTGGTCGAGTAACCAGCGCTGTTGAGCAGGTTCTGGATGACGTACCGCGTCGTTCGGTCGTCGTCAACGATGAGGATCCTGCTCACGATCGACCCCGCTTTCTCGACGCGGAACGGCGCGCGGCGGCGCGGGAGGGGGCGCGAGGGGCGGACCGGGCGGCCAACCCGGCCGCCGCGAACGCCTGTTCGAGAAGCCGCAGATGATCTCGAAGCCCGCGGTACGTGGGGTCCGCGTCGTCGAACCGGCGTGCCCGGCCCATCTGTTCGAGCTCGGCGGCGAGCTCGCGTCCCCGCTCCGACCCCACGGCCGCGAGCGCCCCTTTCAGCCCGTGCGCCGCCATCTGGAGCGCCTCGCCGTCGCGGCGCTTCAGCGCGCGTCCGACGCGCCGCACGTACGACGGACAATCCGAGCGAAACACCGTCACCATGTCTGCGAGCAACCGGTCGTCGCCGCCCGTGTGCGCCAGCGCGGCGTGCCGGTCGAAGACGACATTGGTGGGGAGGCGCGAGGGCGGGCTTTTCACCGGATGCGCGGTGCGCGGCACCTGGTTGCCGAAACGCTCGACCGTCTCGATGAGGCCGTCCACGTCGATCGGCTTCGACAGATAGTCGTCCATGCCGGCATCGAGGCACCGTTCGCGATCGCCCTGCATCGCGTGCGCCGTGAGCGCGATGATGGGCAGGCGCCGCCCCCTGGGGCCCTCTCGATCGCGGATCGCCTGTGTCGCTTCGAATCCGCTCATCTCGGGCATCTGTACGTCCATGAGCACGACATCGAAGCCGCCGTCTCGCGCGCCATCGATCGATTCGACCGCCGCACGTCCGTTCTCCACAGCTCTCACGGTGTGTCCTCGTTTCCGCAGCAGCGTCGTTACCAGCGTCCGGTTCACGAGGTTGTCTTCCGCCACCAGGATGCGCAGCCGGCGGCGCGGGCGTTGCACCGCCGCGCGCGCGCCAGCTTGCGGGCGTGCCCGCCGCCCCGGCACGCAGAGCAACGTGGCGAGTGTATCGAACAGGTCCGAGTGCTTCACCGGCTTCACGACGTGCGCGTTGATCCCGATCCGGCGGCAGCGTGCCACCTCGTCGGAACGACCGGCGGATGTGAGCATGATGATGGGGGTCCGATGGAGGCGCCGATCGCGCCTGATCCGGCGTGCCAGCATGAACCCGTCGACGCCCGGCATCTGGCCGTCCGTGATCACCGCATCAAACCGCTGATCGGTGGCCGATACCCGTCGCAGCGTCTCGAGCGCAGACGCCGCATCGTCCACGACCGTCGGTTGCATGTGCCAGCTCGCGAGCATCTCCTGGAGGATGCGCCGGTTGGTCGCATTGTCGTCGACGACGAGCACGCGAAGGCCGCGGAGCGCGGGCCGGCCGGCCGATGTTCGTGCGAGCCGGGCCGCAGGACGATCGAACACGGCCGTGAAGTGAAACGTGCTGCCGCGGGCGACCGCGCTGTCGACCCAGATACGCCCTTGCATCAGCTCGACCAGGCGCAGCGCGATGGCCAGGCCCAGGCCCGTCCCGCCGTATCGCCGGGTGGTCGAGGTGTCGGCCTGCGTGAACGCCTGAAAAATCTGTTGTTGTTTTTCCGCGGGGATCCCGATGCCGGTGTCGCTGACCGCCACGTGCAGCGTCACCGTGTCCGGGCCGCTGGCCTCGACGCCCACGTCGAGGACGACCTCACCCGTGTCGGTGAACTTGACAGCATTTCCGAGGACGTTCAGCACGACCTGCCGGAGGCGGCCGGCGTCGCCGCGCAGTGTCTCGGGCACGTCCGGCGCAACGTGGCAGGCGAGCTCGAGTCCCTTCTCGGCGGCCCGGAGCGCCAGGAGCTTCGCGGCGTCGCCGAGGGTCTCGCGCACGTCGAAGTCGGCGCGTTCGAGGTCGAGCCTCCGCGCCTCGATCTTCGAGAAGTCGAGGATGTCGTTGAGAATGCCCAGCAGCGAGTCGGCCGACGATTTGACGGTGGCCACGTACTCGCGCTGTTCGGAGGTCAGCCGGGTTCGAAGCGCCAGCGCGGTCATCCCGAGAATCGCGTTGAGCGGCGTACGAATCTCGTGGCTCATGTTCGCCAGGAATACGCTCTTGGCTTCCGTCGCTTCTTCCGCGCGCCGCTTGGCAAGCTCCAGCTCCTTGACGAGCTGCGCGAGCCGCGCAGCCTGCTGCTCGAGCTCGTGGTGCGTGGCCTCCAGATCGCGCGCGTAGCGCGTCATCGTCTCCTCGGCTGTCTTGCGCTCGGTGATGTCGCGCGCTGTGGCGTAGATCACCTGCTGCTGGGGATACGGCACCGACGCCCAGAGCAGCCACCGATACGTCCCCTCCTTGTGGAGGTACCTGTTCTCGAAATAGATGACCTCGCTGCCTTCACTCAACTTCTTGGCTTCCCGGATCGTCGCCTCGAGATCGTCGGGATGCACGAACTCCAGGTACGGCCGCGCGAGCAGTTCGGCGTCGGTGTAGCCAAGTGCGCGCTGCCACGCTGGATTGAGGCGCTTGAAATAGCCGTCGAACCTGGCCACACAGAGCATGTCGAGCGAGAGCGCGAAGAAGCGATCGAGCTCCTCCTGTGCGCGCCGCCGGTCGATGAACATGCCGATCTGATGGCCGACCGTCCTCAGCGTCGACAGCAACTCTTGATCGGGCTCGCGGATGTCACGGCTGAAGAACTCCATGACGTTGAGGACTTCACCACGGAGCAGGACCGGGAATCCGACGGCCGCGTGCAGGCCTTCGCGGGCCGCGACGGGGGCGCGTGGAAAGTTCGGATCGCCGACCACGTCTTGAATCCACGCGGGCTCACCGCTGGTCCACACACGGCCCGGGAGACCGATGCCACGCGGGAACGTGAGTGTGCGGCTGATCGCGTCGAACTCCGGGAATTGCGCTGACGAGGCGTTCCAGATGTGTTCGCAGCGCAAGGCGTCGATCTCGCGATCGATGACCCAGATGGCGCCGTGTTCCCAGCCCAGTCCCTCGCAGATGGCGGCCAGAATCTTGGGCGCCGCCTCCTCGAGCGTGGCCGCGTCGAGCAGCGCGCGCGCCGCGAGGTACTCGGCGGTGAGCCGCTGCTCCCCACGCCCGCCGCTGCGAGGCTGCTGGACCGAAGGTGCCATGGAGCGATGTCGGAAGACTACACCGGAGAATTCCCTGAGCCTTCTCGCGCGGTCAGGCGATTCGTGTCGGCCTGACCTCCATAGGGCTTCATCATCACCAACACAACCGATCTCTGGTGGGGAGGCCGTCGCCTGCCGCGCTACTTGGTGCCGCTCGCTGCCGCCTGAACGAGGTCGTTCCTGATCACCTTGCCACCCTTCATCACGAACTTCACGCGCTGCAGTTCGGTGATGTCGGCGACCGGATCGCCCGACACGGCCACCAGGTCGGCGAACTTGCCCTTCGTGATGGAGCCGATGTCGCGCTGCCACCCCATGACCTCCGCGTTGACAATGGTGCCGGCCTGAATCGCCCTGACCGAGCCCATGCCGGCGCGTTTCGCGAGCCACTCGAACTCGAGGGCCTGCCCGCCGTGTACGAGCGTGGTGCCGTCGGCGCCGCTGCCGACCATCACCTTGATCCCCTTGGTCGCCCCGCCCATCCGCACGGCGCGCTCGAAGATGGGGATCATGCGGAACTTGCCGCCGGTGTTCTTGGCGTCGTTGTCGTCCATGTAGGGCTCGGTGTAGCGGACGAAGGTCGGATCGTAGGCGAGCCCCTTGCTCGCCATCGTGTTGAGCTGCTCCTGCGTCAGGCCGTAGCCGTGCTCGACGACGTCGCACCCGGCCGTGATGGTGTTCTGCAGCCCCTCGCCCCCGAAGCTGTGGCAGGCCGTCTTGCGACCGAGGCGATGCGCCTCGTCCACGAGCGCCTGCAGGACCGGCAGGGGATAGGTGAGCACGTACTGCGCGTCGCCCGTCGCCGTGAAGGAGTACCCTCCGGTCGGGTAGAGCTTGATCCAGTCGACCTTGCGATCGACGTGCTCGCGAATGGCAGCTCGTGCGTCCTCCACGGATCGGATGGCGATGGCGTCGAGCGGGTCGGCTGGCGCCCCCGGTTTCTCCTGCCATCTGACGCCGCGGCCCGCCACCTGAAACCTCGGGCCGTCGATCTCGCCCAGGTTGATCGCGTCGCGGATGTCCACGTCGCCGTAGCCGTTGTTGTGCGACCCCATGTCGCGGGCCGACGTGAAGCCGCCGCGCAAGGTCGCCTGCGCGTTGTTGATGGCGATGAGCGCGGATCGCTCCACCGTCATACCTCGCCGGCGCGTGTCGTACATGTGAGAGTGCGCGTCGATCAGGCCGGGGAGCACCGTGGCCCGGCTCAAGTCGATCACCGGCGTGCCGGGCGGAATCCGGACCTGACCCTCAGGTCCCACCTCGGTGATGCGCTCGCCCGCGACGAGGACAACCTGCTTCATCAGCATCTGACCGGTGACGCTGTCGAATAGGCGGCCGGCACGGACGGCGTACGCGCCGGCGGCGGGAGGGCACTGCAGCACGCCGCCGTCGGGCCTGACGCACGGGCGCTCGCCCGCAAATCGCCAGGGCGCGGGCGCGAGCTGCGGTGCCGGCGTCGCCGGCGCCTGCGCGGACAGGAGGGGAGAGCCGAGCGTCGAACCAATCACTGTGGCCGCGAGGCACGCCGCACCTACAACGTTCTGACGAGTCATTCTTGTCCTCCAGGCACTTGATGTTGGCTGGCTGCCGGGCACGATGCACTACGCCGCGCTCGTGTGCCATTGCCGTCGCGTTCTCGGAATCACCGGGATTATAAGGGACTCTGTGTGTGCAGGAACTGCCGCGCCCATCACGCGCCAGGCATGGCAGAAACGTCGTCATCCAGCGCAACGAATCGGGATTTCCCTGGAATTTGCGCGGGCACGCTCCTCGCTTCAGCGGTCGGCAGGAGGGACGATGGTACGATTAACGGTGCGACAGCGCGGCGCGCTCGCGGGAACGCTGCGTGAGCTGGCCAACTATGGCGTGGCTGCTTTGATGTTCGGTCAGTTTGTTGGGGAGGTCACCGTGTCGTGGTGGCGGTTCTTTGCCGGTGCAGCCATCTGGCTTGCCTTGGTGATATGTGCCCTTGGCCTCGCAGGAGAGTAGCCGTGGATAATGCGTTGCTCATGTTCGGCGGGGTTGCTCTTGCCGCGGCAGTTCTCGTGTTACTCGACTGGATCGGGCGGCGGAAGGACCGCCAGTCGCGCAATCGCGCCGCGTAAAGACCACAGATTTTCGAACGAACCGAACGACCCGCCTACGCTTTGCGCTCGAGCCGGCCTTCAGCGATGAACGGAAAGGCAATCAGGACGACGTCGCCGCGGTGCAGCTCAATCGGTGTTGTAGACATCTAAGGATCCTCCCAGGTTTTCGCGAGCGCTCCCTGCTGGACCAGGAGTCCCTCGGGACCGATCCAGACATTGCCAAGCTCGGCTGCCTCCACGAGTTCCTCGACGAGCGCTCCCATCGTGCGGCCGCGTCGTGCCGCGAGCTGTTTCAGACGGCGGTGCGCCCGATCCGACACATACACAATTCTTACCATGGACATGGTATTCACATTATGTATGGCGGATCTGGCACGGCGTTCGGATGGTTCGGCGGGACACGGCATCCGCTGAGGGAAAGCCGGCAAGAAGGGAACGGAGCCGCTGGAAGGACGTTGCTACGTGTGGAGGCAGTGGTAGGATCCCGCCGAGTCTCACCCGGTCACAGGAGATTCGCTGGAGTGTCGCGATGAGCCACGACATGGATGATGCCGCGAGTCGCCAATCCGTTAACCGTCGATCGTACCTCGCAACCTTTCGACGCGCCGCAGCCGTGAGCACGGCCGGTGCGCTCCTCGTGCTGGCCGGCGCCGTCGCCATGGGACAGCAGGACGCGTGGTATCCCTCCCGGTGGGGCGCCAACGATCAGCGCGGTGCCGCCAATCGCCTCACGCCGGCAAAAGTGCTGGAAGCCAAGAATCTGATCACGAAGGGAATGGTCTATCAGCTCGGTCACGTGTACGAGGCCGGCATGCCCATGTTCGGGACACGCCACTACAGCCTTCGCATCCCTCAGGCGTTCTCGATGCCCGGCAAGAACCAGGCTGTTTTCCACGACGAGATCATCAGCGGAGAGCTGGGGCAGATCGGCACACAGTTCGACGGGCTGGGACACCTCGGTATCGGCGACCTGT
>JBOGIR010000396.1:0-1576 GCA_050742335.1 Vicinamibacterales bacterium
GTCCAGGCCGAAGACGTAGAGGGCGCCATCCGGCGCCTCCACCTTGTTCGTCCCCAGAATCAGGCTGCGCGCGGGATCGGTGCGATCGATCCAGATAGCCGGATCGTCGGCGTCGTTGGCGACCGCCGCGGTCGTTCGAAGGGGTTGCAGGGGCGTGTCATCAGCGCCGATGCTAAGTGCGCAGCCACTCACCGGGAGGCTGCATACGAGAAGAAGAAGAGCGCTGTACGGCATGGAGCGACTTCAGAAGCTGAATCGCAGTCCGAATTGAATCTGCCGCGCGGTACCCGTGCCCGTCATTCCCTCGTTGGCCGGCGCCAGCAGTCCGAAAACCAGCGGCTCCGCCAGGCTTCTCGCTGGCTGGCCGTATTGGTCCGTGTTGAAGAGGTTGAACGCTTCCACACGGACATCGAATGACCGGTCGCCGCCAAGCCGCGTGCGCTTAGTGAGCGCCACGTCGAACTGCCAGAGTCCGGGACCGCGAAGCGCGTTGCGTCCGAGGTTACCGAACTCATCGGCGGCGGGCGCGGCAAACGCCGCCTCGTTCAGCCATCCCGATGGCTTGCCCTCCGGCTGGGGATCGACTCCCGGCACGAGGTGTGGGCGCTGGTTCACGTCGTTGCCGTCGGGCGCGGTGCTGTTGATCAGCACGTTTACGGGCCGGCCGCTGCGGGCGCTCAGGACGCCGCTCAGGTCCCAGCCGCCGAGCGCGGTGTCGGACGCGAACGGGAGCTGGTAGACGAAGTTGATCGAGGCGGAATGGCGGATGTCGAAATCGCTCGGGCCCCATTCGCATTGGCCGCACCGAGCGTCCATCCACTCGCTGCCCTCGCCGTTGCCCGCGTTGTTGTCGCGCGAGTGGCCCAACAGATAGTTGCCCTGGAACAGGAGCCCGGCGCGGTAGCTCCGCATGATGGAGATCTGCATGCCGTGGAACTCCGTGCGCCCCATCGCGCTCTTCTGGTCGAGTTGTGTCGTGATGAAGGGTGCCGCCGGACGACGGCCTGTGGCCGGATCGATCGTGTTGATGAAGATCCGGTTGAAGGCGTTGCGTCCCTGGCTGCCGACGTAGCCTATCTGCCCGACGAAGCCTTGGCCGATGTCCTGCTGCACCGACAGGCTGAACTGGTGTGCGTACATGTCACGCCGATCCCGCTGCAGGGCACGCGGCCGCGCGTTCGACGCGCCGAGCACCTGCGACACGAACGGGTCGATCGGGAATGACGTGATGGTCGTCAGCTCCCCGCGCTGCGCCATGCTGTCGATGCCCGCAGTCACGTCGTCGTTCTGGCCGGTGCTGTAGTAGATGCCGTAGCCTCCACGCAGCACGGTCGTCCGCGTCGCCGTCCACGCCAGCCCGAGACGTGGCCCGAAGTTGTTCTTGTCCGGAAAGTAATAAGGAGTCCCGTCCTGGCAGAATATGGAGGCTGCGCTCGGCGGACAGTTGACGAGATCGATGACACGCCCGTTGCCGTTGGCTTCCTTCATCACGGAGAAGTACTCGTACCGCAGCCCGAGATTGAGCGTAAGACCAGGCGTGACACGGTACTCGTCCTGGATGTAGCCGATCCCGTAC
>JBOGIR010000397.1:0-18883 GCA_050742335.1 Vicinamibacterales bacterium
CGATGGAGGACGTCATGGATCAGATTCGCTGGCCCCGGCTCCTCGCCGGTCTCATCTCAGTACTCATCTGCGCCCCCAGCGCGGCCGTGTCCCAGGCCGGCGCGAGCTGGTCGCCGAGCGGTGCTATGCCCTACGAGCGCTCGGAAACTGCCGTCGCAGCATTGAACGGAAAGATTTACGTCATCTCGGGCAACTCGCGCGGCGTCGAGGCCAACGCCTTCAATCAGGAATACGACCCGAAAACCGGGACATGGCGCGAGCTGGCGCTGATGCCCCGCGTGGCGTCGCATGCCGGGGCGGTGGCGCTGAACGGGAAAATCTACGTGGTTGGCGGGTTCGTCGCCAACGTCCACATTGGCGCCATGACCCGCGTTTTCGAATACGACCCGGCGACCGACCGCTGGCGCCCGCTCGCGCCGCTCGGAGCGCCCCGCGGATCGCCCGGTGTCGTGGCCCTGAACGGGAAGATCCACGCCATCGGTGGGCGCGACCCGGAGCTTCGAACCGTGGCCACGCACGAGGTCTACGACCCTGCCAGCAACTCATGGAGCATGGCTCCGCCGCTCCCCCAGGCCCGCGATCATCTCGGCATCGCCGTGGCAGGCGGACGCATCCACGTCTTTGGCGGACGAACCGAGGCGACCGTGAACAACGTACCCCGCCACGATGTGTACGATCCTGCGACCACCGCGTGGAGTACGGCAGCGCCTCTCATCACGGCGCGCAGCGCCGGCGTCGTGTTCTCTCTCGACAACCGCATCGTCTATGCCGGTGGCGAGTGCAAGGACGCCCAGGCGAGCGTCACCTTTTCAGAGGTAGAGGCGTACGATCCGCGGACGAACCAGTGGACGGCGTTGCCCGCGCTGCAGCCGGGGCGGCACGCGGCGGCAGCCGTGGCGGTGGGAGAGCAGGCATACCTGTTCGGCGGCAACCTCGGGTGTGGCGGCAATAGACCGTCGAAGGAAGTGCTGGTCTTCCGCATGCGAAACTGACGCATTTTTTACCTTCACGGGCCACGGAGACACGGAGACACAGAGGAAGTCCTTTCGTGGTCGGTCCGGCTGAAGCCGGACACTACGTACCCTCGGCGACGTGGAGAGAGCTGACATGAAGAGACGACGTCTGTTTTCGCTCGGCCTCGTCGTAGCCGCGAGCGTGGCGCTGCTGGCCGCCTCTGGGGGCCGGCTGAGCGGGCAGCAGGAACCCAGTGCACCCGTTCCGATCGACGACGACGACATCGGCGGCGTGGTGACGAGCGTGAACGGGCCGGAGGCCGGCGTCTGGGTGATCGCGGAGACGACAGAGCTCCCCACCAAGTTCGCCAGGATCGTGGTGACCGACGATCGAGGACGCTACGTGTTGCCTGACCTCCCAAGAGCCGGCTACAACGTCTGGGTGCGTGGCTATGGGCTCGTCGATTCGGCGAAAGTCCAAGTTGCACCGGGCAAGGCCGTCAATCTCAAGGCCGTCATCGCACCGAGCGCGGCGGCCGCCGCGGAATACTATCCAGCCATCTACTGGTACTCCATGCTCGAGATTCCGGGGAAGAGCGAGTTCCCTGTCGGCAAGGCGACGAGCCAGGGCGAATGGCTCGCCGGCATCAAGACGCTCGGCTGCCTGTCATGCCATCAGATGGGCAACAGGCCGACGCGTACGATTCCGACGGCGCTGGGACCATTCAAGACCTCGCTCGAGGCATGGCGGCGGCGCGTGCTGTCCGGACAGGCCAGCGAAATCATGATGCGCAATCTCGAGGATCTCGAGCCGCAACGCGCCCTGGCCTTGTTCGCCAATTGGACCGATCGGATCGCTGCCGGCGAGCTCCCCGCGTCCAGACCGTCGCGCCCCCAGGGTGCCGCGCGCAACATCGTCATCTCCCTGTGGGACTGGGCCACGCCCAAGGCCTACCTGCACGACGAGATCTCCAGCGACAAGCGGAATCCCACGGTCAACGCCAATGGCCTGATTTACGGTTCTCCCGAGGACAGCACGGATTTCGTGCCGATCCTCGACCCGGTGCGTCATGTGGCGACCGAAGTGAAGGTGCCGGTTCGCGATCCGAAAACGCCCGACACCATGGCGATCTCCACGCTGAATACGCTGATGCTGGCGCCGTCGCCGTTCTGGGGCACGGAACGAATCTGGCAAAGTCAGGCCACCGTGCACAATCCGATGTTCGACCAGGCGGGTCGGGTGTGGCTCACGGCGAGGATTCGCCCGCCGGCCAATCCTGCCTTCTGCAAGAAAGGATCGGATCATTCCTCGGCCAGGCTCTTCCCACTCGAACGAGCTGGACGCCACGCCGCAGTGTACGACCCCGCGACCCGGAACTTCACGCTCGTCGACACCTGCTTCAGCACGCATCATCTGGTCTTTGCCGAGGATGCCGCCAACACGCTGTGGTTCAGCGGTGGCGGCGCGGCGAGCGGCGTCCTGGGCTGGCTGAACACGAAGACGTTCCTCGAAACCGGCGACGAGGCGAAGTCGCAAGGTTGGACGGCCTTCATCCTCGACACAAACGGGAATGGCAGGCGCGACCAGTACGTGGAGCCCGGCCAGCCAGTCGATCCGACACGCGACACGCGGATTACGGCAGGCTATTACGGCATCGGGGTGAGCCCGGTGGACGGATCCATCTGGGGGTCCGTGCTGGGCTTTCCCGGCGCGGTCATCCGGCTCAACCCGGGCGAGAACCCGCCGGCGACGACGCTGACGGAAATCTTCGAGGTGCCGTGGAACGAACCGATGGCGATCGTCAACGGGTACGGGCCGCGCGGCATGGACATCGATCGCAACGGCGCTGTCTGGGTACCGCTGGCGAGCGGGCAACTCGCCAGCTTCGACCGGCGCAGGTGCACGGTGCTGAACGGGCCGACCGCCACCGGAAAGCACTGCCCTCAAGGCTGGAGGCTCCACTCACTCCCAGGCCCGCAGTTCCAGGGCGTGACGGATCCGGGATCGGCTCAGGCCAGCTACTACACGTGGGTGGATCAGCACGACACATTCGGATTGGGCCGGAATGTGCCGTTTGCAACGGGCAATCTTTCCGACTCGCTGGAAGCATTCGTGGACGGGACGTTCGTCACCTTGCGCATCCCCTATCCGATGGGGTTCCACGCCAAGGGCATGGATGGGCGCATCGACGATCCGAAGGCGGGCTGGAAGGGGAAGGGGCTCTGGTCGGCGTACGCCGGGAGAGCGACCCATCACATCGAAGGCGGCAAGGGGACCAGGCCGAAGGTCGTGAAGTTCCAGCTTCGCCCCGATCCATTGGCGAAGTGAACCCTTGAGCGCGCGGCCGTGAGCGCCTCTATTGCAGTTGGGACGGAGCGAACGTGAGCCGCCTGGTCGCGCCATCGCCAACGGCGGTGAGCTCGACGGCTTCGCTTTCGATCCGGGTGACGCGGTAGTACCCGAGAATCTCTTCGCCTTCACGGACGAGCAGCACGCCCGCGGGTGAGCTCAGGATCGCTGTCCGCTCGGCGCGCCCATCCACCTGTTCCTCGGCGATCCCGGAAAGAGAAACCTGCGGCGCTGCGGGCGTCAGATCGACCGGTGACGCCGACGCTTCCGGCACCCCACGCGCGGCCAGGTCAGGGGCGTCGGCCGTGCGGGCCGCGAATCGAAATGGATTGCGCCGCGGCGCCGCATACTCGCGCGCCGTGCGCAGGCGCGACTGCAGCCGCGCCGCCTGGTGCTCGATGTCGTTCTCAGCAGGCGTGACGGCGCGCGGCGACCGTGTCTGCGAAACAGCCGTAGCGGCCGGCGTATTCGACGGTGGCGACGCAGCCAGCCATCCGGCCACAACCGTGGCCCCGGACATTGCGGCGTACGACTTCCAGGTCATGTCAGCCACGCTCATTCTAACATTTCGGTCGTTTCGAGGCGGTTGAACAGGTCCGGCTATAAAGCCGGACACTACGTACGCGAAGCGAGTGCTCGGCGACAGCCCGCAATGCGCGCTGTGCTATGATTCGTCGTGCACCCCGTCGCGTTCCGGAATCCTTTCCGGCGAACGTCACAGCCCCTGCACACCATCGTCGTCATTCCCGCCCGGTACCACTCAACGCGTTTGCCCGCAAAAGTCCTGGCCGATATCGGCGGCCGCCCGATGATCGAGCATGTCTACCGGCGTGCGGCAGCGACGCCCGGCATCGACGGCGTCGTTGTCGCAACCGACGACGGCCGGATAGCGTCGGCGGTTGAAGCATTTGGCGGCGTCGTACGGATGACGCGACCGACACATCGCACCGGGACGGACCGGGCGGCCGAGGTCGCCGCCGCTCTCGAGTGCGACATTGTCGTCAACGTCCAGGGCGACCTGCCGCTCGTCGAGCCGGACATGATCGCCCAGGCGATTGGGCCGCTCGATCAGGATCCCCGCGTGGACATGTCGACGCTCCGGCAGCCAATCGTCCATGCGTCGGAGCGGGACAACCCGAACGTCGTGAAGGTGGTGGTGGATCGCAGTGGCAATGCGTTGTATTTCTCGCGAGCGCCCGTCCCTTTTCTCCGAGGCGACGGGCCAACCTGCAAGCATATCGGCTTGTACGGCTATCGCCGGACGTTTCTCCTGACGTTGACGACCCTGCCCCAGACACCGCTCGAAGTCGCGGAATCACTCGAGCAGCTGCGCGCGCTCGAACACGGATTTGCTATCCGCACCGTGGAAACACACTACGAGTCAATTGAAGTCGACACTCCCGAGGACCTGGAACGCGTGCGGCGGCTGCTCGCCGTCGGCACGGGCGCATGAGGCGGCATGATGCAGCGACCTGACGGACGGCCAGTGAAGTACATCTTCGTAACCGGCGGCGTGGTGTCGTCACTTGGAAAAGGGCTCGCGGCGGCGTCCATCGGCCGGCTGCTCGAGGATCACGGATACCGCGTAGCGCTGCAGAAGTTCGACCCGTACATCAACGTCGATCCCGGGACGATGAGTCCGTACCAGCATGGCGAGGTCTACGTCACCGACGACGGCGCGGAAACCGACCTCGACCTGGGCCACTACGAGCGGTTCACCAGCATGGTGGCCACACGCAACAGCAACTGGACGACGGGCAAGATCTACCTGTCGGTCATTCAGAAGGAACGCCGCGGTGATTACCTCGGCCGGACCGTACAGGTCATCCCCCACATCACCAACGAGATCAAAGACGCCGTCAGGGGCGGCTCGCGTGACGTCGACATCGTCATCGTGGAGATTGGGGGCACGGTGGGCGACATCGAGAGCATGCCGTTCCTCGAAGCGATTCGCCAGTTCCGGCTCGATGTCGGCCGCGAAAATACGATTTACATTCACCTGACGCTCGTCCCTTTCATCGGGACCGCCGGCGAACTGAAGACGAAGCCGACCCAGCACAGCGTGCGCGACCTGCGCTCGATCGGCATTCAGCCCGACATCCTGCTGTGCCGCACCGATCGGTTCCTCGACGCCGACATCAAACGAAAGATCGCCCTGTTCTGCGACGTCAACGAAGAAGCCGTCATCACGGCCAAGGACGTCTCGACGATTTACGAAGTGCCGCTCGTGCTTTCCGCCGAAGGCCTCGACCGTATCGTCCTCAAGCTGCTGGGATTGCCGTTGACGGAAGCGCGAACGGAGGCGTGGCGGGAGCTCGTGCAGCGCATCAAGAATCCGGTCGACGAGCTCACGCTCCACGTTGTCGGCAAGTACACGGGGTACGAGGATTCGTACAAGAGCCTGAACGAGGCGGTCTTTCATGGCGGCTTCGCGCATCGTCTCAAAGTCCGGCTGAACTGGGTGGAGGCGGAGGCGCTCGAGAAAGAAGGCGGAACGTCCCTGCTCGAGGACGCGCACGGCATTCTGGTGCCCGGGGGATTTGGATCGCGCGGCACGCGCGGGATGATGAAGGCCGCCGAGTACGCCCGCGAGCATGGCGTGCCGTACTTCGGCATCTGTTACGGCTTCCAGTGGGCGACGGTTGAATTCGCCCGGAACGTCTGCGACCTCGAGGGGGCCGACTCCACTGAAGTGGACGAGAACGCACCACACAAGGTGATCTACAAGCTGCGCGATCTGCTGGGTGTGGACGACCTGGGCGGCACCATGCGCCTCGGGCGATATGCCTGCGAGCTGGCGCCGGGATCGCTGGCCGCACGGATCTACGGCACGTCACTCATCCACGAACGTCATCGTCACCGGTACGAGTTCAACTGCCTGTACGAATCGGCTCTCCTCAGCAAGGGCATGCGGGTGTCGGGGCGTTCTCCGGACGGGAAGTTCGTCGAAATTGCCGAGCTGCCCTCGCATCCCTGGTTCGTGGCCGTGCAGTTTCATCCCGAGTTCCAGTCGAAGCCGCTCAGGCCGCACCCGCTGTTCGCCGGTTTCGTGGGGGCGGCGCACCAGCACAAGACGGGCACGCTGGCGACGGAGACGGTGGCGGTCGGCCGTACGTAGGCCCTCTCGGCGGGTCCGCTCGCGCCTGCTGGCGCGTCGCTCGCGGCACCCGCCCCACGTACTGCTTCCTGCCTACTGTCTAGTGCCTACTGTCTACTGTCTACTGCCTACTGTCTACTGCCTACTGTCTACTGCCTACTGCTTACTGCCTACTGCCTACCACTTACTATAATGTCGCAGTGAATCCCGTCCAGATTGGGCCGCTCTGGGTAGGCCGCGGGCATCCGCTCGTCCTCATCGCGGGTCCGTGTGTCATCGAGAGCGCTCAGCACGCCGTGGACATCGCATCGGCGATTCTGGACGTGGCACGCCGCTGTGCCGTGCCGGTTGTCTTCAAAGCGTCGTACGACAAGGCCAACCGGACATCCCGTCACTCATTCCGCGGCCCCGGGCTCGATGCAGGCCTGGAGGTGCTGGCAACCGTCCGCGCACAGACCGGGCTTCCGCTGCTCACCGACATCCACGAGCCGTCACACGCGGCACCCGCGGCGGCCGTGGTCGACGTCCTGCAGATTCCCGCGTTTCTCTCGCGGCAAACCGACCTGCTCGTCGCCGCAGCACGCACCGGCAGGCCGGTCAACATCAAGAAGGGACAGTTTCTCGCCCCCTCCGACATGCGTCACGCCATCGAGAAGGTGACGGCCGAAGGCAACCCCTCGGTCCTCGTCACCGAGCGCGGCGTGAGTTTCGGGTATCACGACCTGGTGGTCGACATGCGGGCGCTGCCGATGCTGCAGGAGCTCGGCTACCCTGTCGTGTTCGACGTGACGCACAGTCTGCAGCAGCCCGGAGCGGGCGATGGCGTTACGACAGGACTGGCCCAGTACATCGAGCCGCTCGCCTCGGCTGGTGTCGCGGCGGGAGCCGACGCGCTGTTCATGGAAGTGCACGAGGAACCGTCGCGCGCCAGGAGCGACGCCGCCAACGCCCTGCGCCTGGACGCGCTCGAACCGCTCGTGCTGAAACTGAAACGGATTGCTGCCGTTGTTCGTGAAGACGTCGCCGCCGGTGCTGCCGCCACGAGAGGACGTCGATGACACTGATCCGCGCCACCGCTGCCGATCTTTCGCTCGCCAAGAAGGTGCTGCAAACGGAAGCGGCCGCCATCCTGGCGCTCGTGGATCGACTCGACGATCGATTCGATCGGGCGGTTCGGATGTTGCTCGACTGCCGTGGCAGAGTCATCGTCACCGGCATGGGCAAATCCGGGATTATCTCCCGCAAGGTCGCGGCAACCCTCGCCAGCACGGGGACGCCGGCCTTCTTCCTTCATCCGGCCGAGGCGGTCCACGGCGACCTCGGCGTGATTCAAGGCGACGATGTGGTGGTGGCGCTGTCGAACAGCGGCGAGACCGATGAGCTGCTGCGGCTCGTCGAGACGATCAAGCGTCTCGGCGCGCGCCTCATCACGATCTGCGGCAATGCCGCCTCCTCGCTGGCCCAGGCGTCGGACGTCGCCCTCGACTGTCACGTGTCAGAAGAAGCGTGCCCGCTCAATCTCGTGCCGACGGCGAGTACAACCGCCGCGCTGGCGCTTGGCGACGCCCTCGCGATGACGCTGCTCGTGGCCAAGGGTTTCCGGGAAGAGGACTTCAGCAACCTGCACCCGGGCGGCAAGCTCGGCAAGCGTCTGATGCGCGTCGAGCAGGTCATGCTCACGGGCGAGAAAGTGCCGACCGTGGGGCCGGCGACACCGATGCGTGAGGTCGTCCAGGAGATCTCCGGCAAGGGACTGGGCATGACGTGCGTCGTCGAGCACGATCGGCTGGCCGGGGTCATCACCGACGGCGATCTGCGCCGGCACATGAGCGCATCGATCAACCTCCTCGATCGCACGGCCGCCGACATCATGACGCGCGATCCGGTGACGATCGACCGCGGGGCGCTCGCAGTGGAAGTGCTCAACGTCTTCGAGCAACGCAAGATCACCTCTATCATCGTGCTCGATCGCAACAGGCGCGTCGAAGGTGTCGTGCACCTGCACGACCTGTGGCGGACGGAGATGTTCTGACCACCGAGCTCTACCTCCTCGCCGTGCTGTTTGCCCTGCTTCTCGGGCTCGCAGTGGGCAAGGCGTGGGAACGGTACAAGCTGCGTGACGGCCGCTGGATCGACCGCCGGCGTCTTCGCGAAACGCCTCACTACATGCTTGGCCTCAACTTCCTCGCCGACAACCAGGTGGACCAAGCGATCGAGGAGTTGACCCAGGCCACGAGCTTCGACACCGACGCCCTCGAGATTCAGATGATCCTGGGCAACCTGTACAGACAGAAAGGACAGGTTGGCCGCGCGATCAACATCCACCAGGGCCTGCTGCAGCGGCCTGACCTGACGACGCTCGAACACGCGTACGTACTGCTGTGTCTCGGCCTGGATTTCCGGCACGGCGGCTTCGTTGACCGTGCTCTGGAGGCGTTCCAGGAAGTGCTGCGACTCGACCCGCGCAACCGGTATGCGCTCGTGAATCTGCAGAAGCTCTACGAAGACCAGCACCAGTGGGCCGAGGCGCTACGCGTGCGGGAGCAGGTCGTCAAGATCGACGCGGGGCGACGGCCTGACGATCAGCAGATCCTGGGCTTTCTCCGCAATGAAATGGGCGTCGAGCAGCAGCGCGCGGGGAGCACTGCCACGGCGACCCGGTCGTTCATCGACGCCATCGACCTCGACAGCCGAACCGTCCCCGCGTACGTCAACCTCGGCGACGCGCGCGAACGCGACGGCAATCTCACCGGCGCCGTGGACGCGTGGGAACAGCTCGTGAACGCCGTGCCGGAACAGGCCCACTTCGCCTTCGAGCGTCTGGAGCGTGCCTACGGGCGAATGGGCGCGCCCCATCGCTTTGTCGAGCTGTGCCGGCGGCTGATCGATCGAGATCCGCAGGGGTGGCGCGCGCGACTCGCGCTGTCGCGGCACCTGGCCGTAGCGGGCCAACACCGGCCAGCCTTCGATCAGTTGCTGGAAGCGTTGCCCCACCATCCGCATGGTCTCGCCATTCACCAGCAGATCTGGGAGGTCCTCGCCGCGCTCGCGTTCGACCAGGCCCTGATTCGCCGCTATGTCGAGCTGACACGCGAAGCGGTGTTCTATCTCGACCCGCACGTCTGCCGTCGCTGCCGCTACCGCAGCACGGAGCCGCTCTGGCAGTGCCCCCAATGCCACGAATGGAACACGTTTGTCGAGGAGCGGCTGGCGCCTGCCAAAGACGCCGCGGTGGCGGCGGACGCTGGGCAGTAGGCAGTAGGCAGTAGGCAGTAGCTTACCGGCTACCAGCTACCAGCTAGCGCTCCCAGCACCTCCCTGACCTGTTGCTCCGTCTCTGCAAACGGGCCGTCCGTTCGAATGACGTAGTTGGCGCGCCGCACCTTGTCCTCGATTGGCAGCTGTGCGCCGACGCGCTGCCGCGCCTCGGCTTCGGATAGCCGGTCGCGCGTCATGACCCGCCCGATTTGCGTCGCGGGATCGCACGCGACAACGATCACCACGTCGAAATCGCGATCTCGCTCAACCTCGTAGAGCAGCGGGATGTCGGCGATGGCGTACGGGTGCCGGATGGGATCCAGCGATGCAAACCACAGGTCGGTGGCACGGCGGACTTCCGGGTGGATGATCCCTTCGAGCGCCTTGCGGGCATCGGGGTCGGCAAACACGACCTTGCCGATCTTCTGCCGATCGAGGGCGCCGCTCGCGTCGAGCACGCCGCGCCCAAACCGATCGACGACCGCGGCCAGACCGGCCGTTCCGGGCGCCACCGCGTCCCTCGCGAGGAGATCGGAGTCGATCGTTGGAACTCCCAGCTCCTCGAAGCGCGCGCGAACGTGACTCTTGCCTGTCGCGATGCCGCCCGTGAGAGCAACGCGGCGCACGCGCCCGGTCCCCGCCACGTCATCGTCCGGCGGCCCTGAGGCCCCCGGCCACTCCGACGCGCGCACGGGCCGCACGCAGCGTATTCATCATGAGCAACGTCACGGTGAGCGGTCCAACGCCGCCCGGAACAGGGGTGAGGGCGCCCGCGATCTCGCGCACTTCGGGGTGCACGTCGCCCACGAGCACCGAGCCACGCTCACGAAACAGCGCGAGGCGGGGGTGCCCTTCGGGAAACAGTTGCGCAGCGAGTCCAGCGTCTGTGACCGTATTCATCCCGACGTCGATCACCGTGGCGCCAGGCTTCACGAACGCCTTCGTCACGAGCCCTGCCCTGCCCACGGCGGCCACGAGGATGTCGGCCTCACGGCTCACGGCGGAGAGATTCGGTGTTTTCGAGTGGCAGATCGTGACGGTCGCGTCGCGCTGCAATAACAGCAGCGCCATCGGCTTGCCGACGATGTCGCTGCGGCCGATGACGCACGCTCGTCGGCCGGCGATCGGGACGGACTCCCGGACCAGCAGTTCGATAATGCCTGACGGGGTGCATGCGACGAGCGCCGGGCGGCCCTGCACCAGCCGCCCCACGTTGACGGGCGTGAGGCCGTCTACGTCCTTCTCCGGAGCAATCGCATCGAACACGCGCGAGCCTGCCTCGGCGCCGAGCGCCTTCGGCAACGGCGACTGGACGAGGATGCCGTCGTGCGCGGCGCTGCCGTTGAGCCGCTCGACAAGGGCGAGCACGTCGTCAATCGAGGCCGTTTCCGGCAGTCGTTCCAGGTCGGCCCGGAAGCCCACGTCGCGACCCGCCTTCAGCTTGTTGCGGACGTAAATCTCGGACGCAGGGTTCTGCCCGACGAGCACGATGGCGAGCCCCGGCGGACGGCCATGGTGCGCGATGAACTCCGCAACCTTCGGGGTGATCTCCTCTCGCATCCGGCCGGCCAGTGCCTGACCGTCGAGCAGCCGCGCACTCATGCGCTCTCATTCTAATCCCGGCGATCCCGTGCATCGAGGCTCCAGCGTGTGTTCAAAACTACGAAGATCACGAAGGGCACGAAGGGCACGAAGGGCACGAAACCAATCAAATGGTGTTGTGACCTTCGCGATCTTCGTGGCCTTCGTGGTTACGTTGGTCCAGAGTGCGTCTAGAATGGGCCGCATGATTTCACCGCGTGCGACCGCTACCACCGTCACCCTCGACACCGAGTTCAAGCGCGGACTCGGGCTGTTCGACTCCACGATGGTCGTAGCCGGCTCGATGATTGGCTCCGGGATCTACATCGTGTCCGCTGGAATGGCGCGGCAACTCGGGAGCCCCGGTTGGCTGCTCGTCGCCTGGGTGGTGACCGGTGTGCTGACGATTACCGCCGCGCTCGCGTATGGTGAGCTGGCCGCGATGATGCCGCGGGCGGGAGGGCAGTACGTCTATCTGCGCGAGGCGTACTCCCCGCTCTGGGGCTTCCTGTACGGCTGGACGCTGTTCATGGTGATCCAGACCGGCACCATAGCCGCCGTGTCCGTCGCCTTTGCCCGCTTTGCCGGCATCCTCGTGCCGTGGATCGCCGAGGATCGCTATCTCATTCCGCCGCTCCACGTCTCGACCGGCTACGCGATCTCGCTGTCGACGGCGCAGCTGCTGGGCGTGGCGCTCATTGCGCTTCTCACCTGGACGAACACCCGCGGCCTCGATTACGGCAAGGTGATTCAGAACGTCTTCACCACGACGAAGACCGGCGTCCTCGTGGCACTGATCCTCGCGGCCGTGCTGGTCGGCCAGAGCCCTGAGGCGGTGGCGGAGAACTTCGGGAACTTCTGGCAGCCGCGCGGGTTCGAGCCGATCGCCGACGGTGTGTCCGCAGCCACCGCCTTCGGCGTGTTCGTCGCCCTGTGCGTGTCGCAGACGGGGTCGCTCTTCTCGGCCGACGCCTGGAACAACATCACCTTCACGGCCGGTGAAGTGAAGAACCCGCACCGCAACGTCCCGCTCTCGCTGGCATTCGGCACGGTGATCGTCATTTCTCTGTACCTGCTGGCCAACGTGGCGTATCTGGTGACGCTTCCCCTGAGCGCCATCCAGCACGCGCCGTCGGACCGCGTGGCGACCCTGAGTCTCGAAGCCATCTTTCCTGGCGCCGCCGTCATGCTGATGGCCGTCGCGATCATGATCTCCACGTTCGGCTGCAACAACGGGCTGATTCTGGCGGGCGCGCGCGCGTACTACGCGATGGCGCGTGACAGGCTGTTCTTCTCCAGGGCTGGACGTCTGAACAAGGCGCAGGTTCCCTCGTGGGGCCTGGGGCTGCAGGGCATCTGGTCGGCCTTCCTCGTCCTGCCGCGGACCTACAATCCGTCCACGCAGCAGTACGGCAATCTGTACGGCAATCTGCTCGACTATGTGGTGTCGGCGGCGCTGCTCTTCTACATCCTGACGATCGCCGGCGTGTTCCGGCTCCGCGCCACGCGACCGGATACGCCGCGACCGTATCGTGCCTTCGGCTACCCGGTGCTTCCGGCCCTCTACATCGTCGGCGCCGCCGCGATTCTGATCGTGCTGCTCGCCTACCGCCCGGCGACGACCTGGCCGGGCTTCCTCATCGTGCTGCTGGGGCTCCCTGTCTTCGTCTGGCTGCGACGGAAGACTTCATGACGTTCGACGGGCCACAGAGTCACAGAGCCACAGAGATCACAGAGATCAACAAATAGGCCTTCCTCCGTGCCTCCGTGTCTCCGTGGCCCGTGCCGTCAAATCGTCGTCTTCGACCGCCTCGTGGCGCGGGCGATCAGGAAGCCAACCACCGTGACGGCGGCCCCGATCATCACGATGTTGAGTCCAAATCGATCCGCAATCTCCGGTGTGACGCGGATGCCGACACGGCTCGTCAGCGCGTCGAGCTCGCTCCACCGTGCGAGCGTTTCGTTCGTCACGTTCCACTCGGTGAGCAGGGCGAGAAACGTGATGGCGGCGCCGTTGAAGAGCAGGAGATAACCGGCAATCTTCAGTGTGTTCCCCAGCGATTCGCCCCCCGTGCGTCCGGCGGCCTCGCCGGGATCGGCCAGCGGACTGTGCGTGCGGCCGTAGAACCAGTAGATCAACATGCCGACGTCGAGCCACACGAGCAGCCGGACCCACGTCATCACCGACAGGCTGACCATCAGGTACAGGCACGAGAGCACTCCGAGCACCGGAATGACGGATCCACCTGGCACCTTGAACGGGCGGTGCGCATCCGGCCGCGTCGTCCGCAGGACGATGATCGCCATGCAGACGACGACGAACGCGAACAGCGTGCCGATGCTCGTCATTTCGCCCACGACCTGAATAGGGATGAGTCCCGCGAAGATGGCGACAACGACGCAGGTGATGATCGTCGTGATGTACGGGGTCCGGAAGCGCGGGTGCACCTTGCTCACGCCCTGGGGCAGAAGGCCGTCGCGGCTCATGGAGAAAAAGATGCGCGGCTGACTCATCAACATCACGAGCAGCACGCTCGTGATGCCCGCGACCGCGCCGGCCGAGACCAGGCCGGCCGCCCAGTCCTGGTTGATGACCGACAGCGCATACGCCACCGGCGCGTTGAGAAATTGCGCGTCCGCGCGGTACTCGACCACGGGAATGATTCCGGTCAACACCGCGGCAACCGCCACGTAGAGAATCGTGCAGACGACCAGCGAAGCGATGATGCCGATCGGCAGATCGCGCCGCGGGTTCTTTGCTTCCTCAGCCGTGGTCGATACAGCGTCGAACCCGATGTAGGCAAAGAAGACGACCGCCGCGCCGGTCATGACACCCGACCACGCATACGGCATGAACGGCGTCCAGTTGGCCGGCTCGACATACCAGACGCCCGCGGCGAGGAAGAACAGCACCGCGACGATCTTGATGGTGACCATCGCCGCATTGAAGCGGGCGCTCTCCCGGATGCCGACCACGAGCAGCATCATGATCAGCAGGACGATGATCATGGCCGGCAGGTTGATGACCGCGCCGGGCGCCGCCGCCGGCGCCGCACTCATCCACGCCGGAAGCTGCACACCAAAGCCGGCCAGGATGCGCTGGAAGTAGCCGCTCCATCCGATGGCCACCGTCATCGACCCGACCGCGTACTCGAGGATCAGGTCCCATCCGATCATCCACGCGAAGATCTCGCCCAGCGTCGCGTACGCATAGGTGTAGGCGCTCCCGGCGATCGGGATCATGGCGGCGAACTCCGCGTAACACAGCGCCGCAAACGCGCACGCGAGGCCGGCGGCCGCGTACGAGAGCACGATGGCCGGGCCGGCCTGGTTGGCCGCGGCCGTGCCAGTCAGTACGAAGATGCCCGTGCCGATGATCGCGCCGATCCCGAGCAGTGTCAGGTCCCAGGCGGTGAGGCTGCGGTGGAGCGCCTTGCCGCCGGCTTCAACGTCGCTGACCAACTGCTCGATCGATTTGGTCTTCAGTAGATTGGAATCCATGCACGCTCCGGAATGTGGCGCGATTATATCCGTGGACGTGCGCCCGTGCCGGACACCGGAATCACACGAGCGCCTTCGAGCGCCAGGTCGCGATCGGTGCCCCACACCTCGCGAATTCCGCGGGCCTGCAGGAAGACCAGGCTCGAGGCGTCCACGTATGTCAGCTTGTGTCCGCGCAATTCGTCCAGCTTGCGGCACGCGAGGCGATGATGAGCCCGGTCGAGGGGCAGAAGCTGAAGCCGCGGCAGGTCGCCAAGGAGGGCTCGAAAGGTCCGCGCCGCGTCTTCGTTCAGCCGGTGCAGAAACCAGCCGTAGGTCTCGGACACAACGGCGAGGGAGCAGTACCAGCGCCGCGGAGGATCGGCGAACAGGCGCACAGCGGCCGCATGATAATGGTCGGACCGGTCGAGGAACGCGATAAAGATTCCGGTGTCGAGAAACACCGGGCCGGCTCTCATGGACGCCCGCGGCCGTACACGACCTGGTCCACGCTCACGCTCGCCTGCGGATCGCCCGAGGCGATGGCGCCGGCATGCCGCATCCACGGGCGCTCCGATGCCTGGCGTTCGGCGAGCGAGGTCGCAACCGCGCGCCGCAGGAACTCGGCGAGTGAGACCCCCTGCCGCGACGCCTCTGCTTTCGCGTCGGCGTAGGCACGTTCATCGAGGGAAATCTGCGTCCGGATCATCTGTTATCACCTGGTGTTGATGATGATAACACGCGAGTCGGTGCGAGCTCTCTGACGCGGGTCGGTGCGATTCCCCTTCGCGGTCGGTGCAAGCTTGCTTCGCGGTTGGTGCAAGAACGGTCCGGACGACCCGCCTACGCGTTGCACACCAATCACACCGGCAACGCTACGGCGCGGCCTCGCCATAGCTCGCCGGCAATAACCAGCGGCGAGCGAAGGCGGGTCCGAACGTCCCGAACGACCCGCCTACGCTTTGCGCTCACGTACGCTCCGCGCAAAGCCACGGCGAGGCCTCGCCGCAGCTCGGGGGAGATATGCAGCGGCGAGCGAAGGCGGGCCCGAACGATCAGTTTGTGGGTGCCAGCCGTCGCAGCTCGTCGAAGAAGTTGAAGATGAACACCAGCGTGTCTTGCCTGAGAGCGCTCTCGTTTTCAGGCGCGGCGGCCAGGACGAAGCGCTCGCCGTCGGGGTGCAGGTCCAAGCTGCCTATTCCTGGCCTCGGCATGAATCGGCGCTCCGACCACACGCGCGGCCGATCGGCCGTGAAGGCATTGCCCTCGACCCCGTAGGGCGCCACCATCAGCCGGCTGTCCAGACTGGCGTAGAAAATCTCTGAGCGGGTGGGCGACCAGATCGGAGGGCTGCCCCCTTCAGTTGATATCTGCCATTTGCCACCCGGCCCCGGAAACGGCCGAACGTACACTTCATTGCGCCCAGATTCATTCGAGACGTAGGCGATCCACCGTCCATCCGGCGAAAACCTCGGCTCCTGCTCAATGAACGGAGTGCTCAGGAACACCGTCGGCTTGCCCGGCTTCCATCCCGACACTTCGTCTCCTTCCATCGGCAGAATCATCAGATCGAAGGCCGTTTGCGGCCGCGTCTCGGTGAACGCCAGGAACTTCCCGCTCGGATGCCATGACGAAGGGGTCTGGGTGTTTTGACTCTCCGTCAAGCGCTGGACGTCGCCGGAGCCGTCGGCGCGCAGCCAATACAGATTCAAACTGGCCTTGTCACGGTTGGACCTGAAGACGATGCGCCGGCCGTCGGGCGTCCACACGGGCTTAATCTCCGTAGTCGCATCGAACGTCACCCGCGTCAGCGTGTCACGTGCCCACTCGTACACGAACAGATCCGCCTGCCCGCCGAAGATATCGACGGCGAGCCGGCGGCCGTCAGGCGAGAACTTTGGATTGGTCCAATTGGCGGGCGCTGCACGCAGTGCCGTCACCGTGCCGGTGCGATCCATCCATTGGAGTGGCGCCCCGCTGGCGACGCTCTGCCCCGCGAGGTACACGGCCGTGCCAGAATCGGTCCACGCCACCTGTGCCGAACCGGCCGAACCGCCGGCGCCTCCGCCAGGGTAAACCGAAATATCCTCAGCGACGGGCACCGGTTGTCCGGTGGTCTCCAGCCGTGCCAGATCGAACGGCGCGGCAAAGAGCGTCCCCTGCTGGACGTACACCAGATGGCCGCTTGGCAGATACCGGCCGTAGTAGCCGCCCCGGTGCACGACCGTCGGCACGCCATTCGGTAACGGCTGCGCGACGACGTTGGCGTCGTCAAACCCGGTCAAGGTGCTGTGCGCGGTGTAGATGACGGCCGCGCCTCCAGGCAGCACTTGGGGCCATCGGTGCACGGCCTCGCCGGCGCCGAGTCTGGTCAGCGGCGCCGGCGTGCCGCCCGCTGACGAGACGCGTAGCAACCCGGAGCCGGTGGTCCCCGGTTGAAAGACGATCGACCCGTCTTCAGTCCACGTACCGCCACGGTCATCGGGGGCGTCGGCAAGTGTCACGGGTGCGCCGCCCGTCACGGCAATCTTCTTCAGCTTGCCTCCGGAAAAGAACCCGATCCACTGGCCGTCCGGCGAGAAGAACGGATGCCGCGCACCGGCGGTGCCCGCCAACGGCATCGCGCGCAGATCGTCAAGGCGGCGAACGTACAGCTCTTGTGTGCCTTGGCTGGGCTGGCCAGCGAACGCCAGGAGCGACCCGTCGCGGGAGACAGCCAGCGAGGCCTGGAAGTTGACGATGGAGGCGTCCGCGCCGATCGCCGCTTCCAAGCGCACAGGCGCGGTCGGCGCGGCGGTCCGCCCAGGCAACTGCAGGACGAGCACGGCCAGGAGCGCCAGCCCGAGCAACGCCGCCAGGCCCCACGGCAAGACGCGCCGCCAGACGGAGACATCCGCGCGTACGTAGTCTCCGGCTTCCTTGTCCCCGGTAGCCGTGGCGGAGGCGGAAGCCGGACCGTGAGGGGTCGCACGGCTCGGCCCTTCCTCGTCGAGGACGAAGCGCGCTGTCGAGATGTCGGCCACGCGCCTGCGGGGATCTTTCTCGAGGCAGCGGTTGAGGAGCGTTCGCAGCGCCGGCGGGACATCCGCGGGCAACCGGCTCCATTCCGGATCGAGCTTCAGCACGCTGGCGAGCGTGTCGCCGGCGTCTTCGCCTCCGAAGGCGCGCCGGCCGGTCAGCATCTCGTAGAGTACGCAGCCGAACGCCCAGATGTCGGCACGGCGGTCGATGGTTTTGCCGCGCGCCTGTTCCGGCGCCATGTAGGCCGCCGTGCCGAGAATCACACCGGCACGGGTCGCCCCCAACGACAGGGTAGGCGAGTACGTCGCGACGTCATCACCGGCCGCTCTTCCTGATCCCTGATCCCCGATCCCTGATCCCTGCTCGATCAGTTTGGCCAGCCCGAAATCCAGCACCTTCACGGTGCCGTCCTCGCGGACCTTGATGTTGGCGGGCTTCAGATCACGGTGGAGACGATGCCCTGCTCGTGCGCGGCTTGGAGCGCGTCGGTTACCTGCCGTGCAATCGCCAGCGCTTCATCGATTGGGAGGCCAGTGGCTGCGGCAGGTCCGCGTCGCGAAACGGCGGGTCCGCCTCGCGCGTTTTCGCCCTCGCTTCCGCCTTCGCCAAGGCTACGGCGGACGGGCGGCGGCACCCGCCCTACATCTGTCAGACGCTCGGCGAGGGTCGGCCCCTCGACCAGCTCCATCACGAGCGCGCGCGTGCCGTCTGATTCTTCGAGCCCGTAGATCGCAGCAATATTCGGGTGATTGAGCGCCGCCAGCGTCTTCGCCTCGCGCTGAAAGCGCGCCAGACGCTCGGGATCGTGAGCGAACGCCTCGGGCAGGATCTTCATTGCCACGTCGCGGTCGAGCCGCGTATCCCGCGCGCGATACACGACTCCCATTCCGCCTTCGCCGATCTTGCCGAGGATCCGATACGGCCCGATCGTCGTCTCGATCACCGGATCCTCGTCATGGTTTCGGCGGGATCTCGCCATAGCTCGCCGGTACCTTTCCCCAGGCGAGCGGAGGCGGACCCGCCGGCGCCAATCTCGGCGCGGATTTCGTACGGTCCAACGCGATCGCCGGCGTGCAAGGTCATCGTGGCGAGTAGGCGCCGATCCGCGTCCCGGAGGTCACAGTCATTGGGACGGGCAGATTG
>JBOGIR010000398.1:0-5754 GCA_050742335.1 Vicinamibacterales bacterium
CACCCCACCAGTGCCGGATGCTCGAAGGCACTGGTGGACGCCCGTCGAGCGGAATGATGCGCACGTCGTTGTTCGACTGGTGGACGATGGTCACGTAGCCCGGGCTCTGGAAGAACAGAGCCTCGGCCGTCACACTGGCGGCGAGGTCGTCGGGGTTGGCACCGGGATTCCCACCCTGGATGAGCGGTACTGCCGTTTGGCCAATGATGCACCGCGTATAGGTAGAAAGGAAGTTGCCGAAGGTCAGGATGCCTACCTCGGGATTGCGCCGCTTTGCGGCGGCCGCCCTGGCCGCTTGCCGCTGTGTGGCCGCGTCAGTGAGGGGCGGCAGCCTCCCATCGGGAGGATCGACGATCAGCGACGTGCGCAGGTTCGGGCGGGCGCCGCCCTGCCACGCGTCCATGCCGTATTCCTTCCAGTCGTAGTGGACCGTGCGCGGATCGACTTCGGAGTCGGCTTCGGTGGCTCGCTTGAAGGCAGCGATCGCCTCCGCTTCCGTGTAGAAGGGCTTGTCGGCGAGGTGCTGCGGGCGCTGTAGCGGCGTGTACGTCGCCAGGTGCCAGACGCCTCGCAGGTCCGGATCGCCCCACGGCGTGCGCGGGGAGGTCCAGTTCTTCCGCGCCTCGGCCTCGGCCCGCATCCTGGCGGCCGCCGCCTCGATTGCCGCGTCGGGATCGACCGTCGTCGAGTCGACGACGTTAGTGCCCGACGGAGCCTGAGCTCTTACAACGGCCAGCGACACGGCGGCCACGATTCCAAGCGCCACCACCCGAAGGATGGTCATATCTCCTCCTTCATCACGGCCGTTTCCGGATGACGGTGTCGATGGCGTATTGCGCGCAGTCGTCTCCCCCGTCACCGCCGCCGCCTACGCCGATCGCACCGGCGACCATACCGTCGATCACAATGGGCACACCCCCCGCGCGCGGGAAGTCGCCGATCCACGCGGGTGCGCCATTGCTTCCGGTCTTCACCCATTCCTCGAGCTCCCGCGTCGGGCGCCGCCAGTGTGCGGCGGTCTTCGCCTTGAGGATCGCGGTCTCGGAATTGGTCGCGGTCGCGCCTTGCATCAGGTGGAAGTCGATCAGGACGCCGTCGATCCCCACCACGGCCGCCCCGACGAGGAGCTTGTTCCGTTCGGCATACGCGACGCACGCGTCTACCATCTTGCGTGCCGCGTCGCTGCTGATCTCGACGCGGTGTACTGAAATGGACTGAGCGGCGGTGTCGACTGAAACTGTACTGACAACGAGAACCATGGCGGCGACGGACATCGGGCGCATGAACCCTCCTCTTCCGGAACCGAGCTTCGCGTTGGTCGAGTGCAGTGACGATCGGAGTCTGTGTCCGGTCGGGCTGGGCGCAGTGTACAGCAATTCCGCGACTGCCACTCTTCGGCAACGGCGTGTCACGCGGCTCGAGCCCGCGAAGGCCAGATACGCTGCCTGTGTTTCCCGCAGAATGAACTGTTTCCCATGACGGCGTCTCACACTTGTGTCACACCGCAGCCATAGCTCCTACGCCGCCAGCGCGAGTCGCAACTCGACCCTCTCGAACGTCACAACTGGCCTGAGCTTCCGGCCTTCACCCTTTTCCAGCCGCACCAAGCCGTAGCGCGCCATGGTCTGAAGGGTGCGCGAAAGATTGCTCTTCGCCCGGCCGCTTGCTGCCGCGAGCGCGTCAAGGGAATCAGGTTGACGCTCGGCGATGACGGCCAGCAGCTCCCGGTTGCGTTCCGACAGCACCTTGGCGAAGCTCTCGACCGACGTGAACCAGATGTCAGGATCGTCCGCTGTGCGCCGCCTGCGGCCGGCGACGACGTCGCGCGTGTACCGAGCGATGGCCTCACGCGGTGCAATCCCGACCTTCAAAGTTTTCTTCATTCTACGCCCTCCCTTTTGAGGATCGCCTCGACTTCGCGCCAGAAGTCGTCCATTAGCATGTCAGCATCGCGATAGGCATAGGGCCGCACGGACTCGCCCCGATGCAGATGATCGCGCGCCGTTGACGAACGGCTGGCTGGCCCACGCGTCACCCGGATCAGGTGCGCGTTATCAATGCCAAACACGCGCTGGCCAGCCGAATCGTGCAGCGTCAGCGTGTAGCTAACGCCATGCGGACGGTCCGCGTCAGGCGGCACACGCCGAGCCACGATCTTGACCCAGAAGCCGCCGCCGACCTCGGCGATGAGCCCATCGAGATCGAGGAGCCTGTCGAGACCCTCGTCGCGCGGGCCCATCTGGACAATATATCAGATAATGATAACAAGTGGGGCCGGCTTTGGAAGAAGCGGTCGAACCTTCGCGCAGCCGCGGAGTCAGTGATTTGCGTGGGTATGATCCGCTTCGATCGTTCAACCGAAGTTGAGTTGGTATAGGCTGGCCGCCTGTACCGCATGACCGAGCACTCCGTCGTCATCGACGCGCTCGAGCGCGCACCCGGCATCGTCGTTCCACTCGTGCGGGAAGTGCCCGCCGACATCCTCAAGCGCCGGCCCGCACCACGCAAGTGGTCGGCCCACGAACACGCGTGCCACTTGGCGCACGTACATCAGCTTTTCTTCCATCGACTTGATTACATGCTGGCTTCGCCCTCGCCGGTGATCACGCCGTACGAGCCTGGCGAGAGCGATCCCGACGATCTCTTGCTGTCGATGGATCTCGAGGATTGCCTGCGGCGGTATGTGGACGATCGCCAAAGCTTGGTGGCGCGTCTGCGCAACCTGTCGGACGCCGAGTGGCAGCGCACGGCGGAGCACGGTGAATACCTCCACTACTCGGTGTTCATCATGTTCCGGCACCTCGCATTGCACGACTTCTTCCATGCGTACCGCATCGAGGAGCTGCTGCTGAAAAAGACATGGCTGGCAGTCTCCTGACGTTCCTGCGCGGGCATCGTCTTGCCGTGCAGGCCTCGGTGTCGCCGGCTGGCGCACCGCAGGCCGCGGTGGTGGGCTACGGCGTGAGCCACCGCCTCGAAATCGTCTTCGATACCGTCGACTCGACGCGAAAGGCGCAGAACCTGCGGCGGAATAACCGGATCGCTGTAACGATTGGTGGGCTGACGGCTGGCGACGAGCACACGGATTTGGATGTTTCTCTGTGCCTCTGAGCCTCTGTGGCCCGGCCTGGGCTTTGCCACGGACAGTCGAGATCTTGCGCGCACTCGAACGGCCTTTTTCAGACCGCCATCGGTGAAGGAAGACAGCAGTTCGCGCAGGTTCACATGCGACTGGCCGAGAGGCACAAGCCGAGAGCCCAGAGCCAATTCGACTGCGAAATTTTCCGCGTGTCGGTCTGCTGGGTCCAGGTGAATTTCGTGGCACCTCTGCTTGACCCGCGGTACGCTGGAACGTACGATTGGTCGCGATCGATGTTCGCATCCTGCGTACGTAGGCCGGGAGCCGCGAGCGCGAAACAGACGACGCGACCACACCCGGCGGAATCGGAGTGTCGGTCTGCACCGGGGATCGGTGGTGTTGGTGATGATGAAGCCCTATGGAGGTCAGGCCGACAGGGATCGCCTGACCGCGCGAGAAGGCTGAGGGAATCCACCAAGGTTTTCGCCAGCAGGGAGGCAGGAACACGATGAGGTGCGGATGGAGGGGCCGGATCGTCTGGGCCACGGGCGCGGTGAGTGTGTGCCTGTTCGGTATTGCGACGGCAGTCAGTCTATCCGCCGCAGCGCCAGCGCAGGTGAGCCAGGCCGGGCCCGACCCCGCTTCCCTGATGGCGGAAAACCATTTCAAGAACATCCAGGTTCTCAAGGGGATGCCGATCGACACCTTCATCGAGGCGATGGGCATGTTTGCCGCCTCCATGGGCGGCGACTGCACGTACTGTCATTCCAAGGATGCCGTCTTCAACCGTGACGCGTTTTCGGTGGCGACTCCGAGGATTCAGCGCGCGCGCCAGATGATCGTGATGATGAGAAATCTCAACAACAACAATTTCGGTGGAGCGCTGAAGGTGACGTGCTTCACGTGCCACAGGGGCTCGTACGTGCCCGAAACCGCGCCCCGTCTGGCCCTTCAGTACGGAACTCCGGATGAAGATCCGAACGTGATGAGCTTCGTCGCCGACACCAGCGTGCCGGCCACTCAGATCCTTGACAGATATATCGAGGCACTTGGTGGGGCAGGGCGGCTGGCGAAGATTTCAAGCTTTGTGGCCAAGGGGACGTACGCGGGGTTCGACACCGGGTTCGCCGAAGTGCCTGTGGAGATCTTTGCCAAAGCACCGAATCAGCGCACCACGATCGTCCATCTGGACTACGGACAGAACGTCAGGGTCTACGACGGCCGCAACGGCTGGTTCGCCGGGCCCGACAGCCCGGCGCCGCTCGTCACGCTGACCACCGGCACGCTGGACCTCGCCCGCATGGAGGCGCTCGTGGCGTTTCCAGCAGGCATCAAGCAGGCGTTCAGCCAATGGGTGGTGGGCAGCTCGATCATCGACGATCAGGAGGTCCAGATCGTTCAGGGCACCACCGCAGGGCTGCTGCCGGTCAACCTGTACTTCGACAAGTCCGGTCTGCTGGTGCGGCTGGTGCGCTGGAACCAGACGGGGGTCGGTCCCGTTCCAACGCAGATTGACTATGCAGACTACCGCGAGGTGGCCGGCGTCAAGATGCCCTTTACCTGGACGGTGAGCCAGACCTATATGCAGATGACCATCACGCTGCGCGAGCTGCAGCCGAACGTCGCCATCGACCCGGGAAGGTTCGCCAAACCCGCCCCGGCGGCGCGCTGATGGAGTATATTCGCCCGCGGGAGAGAGCCGGATGGATGGGCGCGTGAAGTGGCGGCGGCTGATGAGCCGAATGACGCTCGCGGTGGTGCTCGCCGCACTAGGGGGCACTCCGGCGCTGGCGCAGGTGGACATCGCCGGCTTGTGGCGGCCGCTGCCACGCAACCAGGATGGCAGTGGGATGACTGGCGACGCGGCCGGCGTTCCCCTCAGTAATGAGGGGCGGTGGCGGGGCGCGAGCTGGTCCCCGGACGACTTCGACACCCCCGAATGGGTCTGTCGGCCTCACGTCTGGGATTACTCGCTCGAAGGTCCGCTTTCGGCCATGCGGATTTGGACGGACACCGACGAGGCGACACAGAAGGTCCGCGCCTACCACGGTCACATCAACCAGGAAGAGCAGGAGACGACCATCTGGATGGACGGTCGTGCTCATCCTCCCGAAAACGCCTTGCATACCTGGAGCGGCTTTTCGACCGGCGAATGGGACGGCGACACGCTGGTCGTGACGACCACGCATGTCAAGGAAGCGTACATCCGCCGCACCGGGTTGATGCGGAGCGACAAGACCGTGGTCCGCACGCGGTGGCGGCGCATGGGCGATTTCCTGCAGGCAACGGTGATCATGTACGATCCCATTCTGCTGAACGGGCCGTACATTCGGACCACGATGATGTGGGTGCACGATCCGGCCATGCCGATGTTTCCCTATCCGTGCGAGGAGGCCACCGAGACCGCCGTGCCGCGCGGCTCCGTGCCGCACTTCCTGCCTGGCCAAAGCCGGCTCCCGGGGTTGAACCCGAAGCTGGCGGACCGGTTCGGCACGCCGTACGAGGCACGGCTCGGTGGGCCGGAAACGATGTACCCGGAGTACATCGCGAAGATGAAGACCATGTCCAAACCCAATGTCGCGGCGCCGCCGGGATCGGATGGCCCATGAAGACACTGTGCGTGCCCGCCGCTGTGTGCCTGGGGCTGATTGCGTTCGCCGAGTCCGCCTCGACGC
>JBOGIR010000399.1:0-11095 GCA_050742335.1 Vicinamibacterales bacterium
AGAAGCTGGGCGAAGGCGGAATGGGAGAGGTGTACAAGGCCCGCGATAGCCGCCTGGACCGCACGGTGGCCATCAAAGTGCTCCCCGAACACGTCGCCTCCGACCCGGCGCTGAAGCAGCGGTTCGAGCGCGAGGCCAAGACGCTCGCCGCCCTCAGTCACCCGCACATCTGTCCGGTGTTCGATGTCGGCACCCAGGACGGGATCGATTTCCTGGTGATGGAGTACCTCGAGGGCGAGACGCTGGCCAACCGGATCTCACATGTGGGGCGGGTGCCGCCGCCTGTCCGCCGTAGCCTTGGCGAAGGTGGAAGCAAGGTCGAAAGCGCGAGAGGCGGACCCGCCGATCGCGTGACCAAAGCCCCCGCGCTCCAGGTGGCCGAGGCGCTGCAGATTGCCATTCAGATCTCGGATGCGCTTGCAGCCGCACACCGCGCCGGTATCGTCCACCGCGATCTGAAGCCCGGCAACATCATGCTGACGAAGGCGGGCGCAGTTCGACACGTGCGCCGGTCTCATCCGTCCAGCCGCTCGCGCCGCGCTCCGTCGAGCGCATCGTCAAGAAATGCCTGGCGAAGGATCCGGACGATCGCTGGCAGACGGCGCGCGATCTGCTGGACGAACTGAAGTGGACCGTCGAAGCCGGCGCGCCTCAGGCCGCGGCGATGCCGCTCGCCGGTCCGCAGCCGGGACGCTTCACCAGCGCGCGCCTGGCGTGGATGGTGGCGGCCATCGCAGCGGCCATCGCGTTCGCCGTGGCGACGGCTGCCGTGTGGCAGCAGGTTCGCGATACACCAGCCCCGCTCGCGGTGACGCGCTTCGAGGTCGCCGTGCCGTCGACCGACAGCCCCACATCGCTGGCGTTGTCGCCCGACGGCCGCCAGCTCGCGTTCGTCGCGGACGCGGAGGGGCAGTCGAGGGTGTGGGTGCGCCTGCTCGATGACACGGCGGCGCGTGCGCTTGCGGGCACCGAGGGCGCGCGCTTTCCGTTCTGGGCTCCGGATGCCCGTGCGATCGGGTTCTTCGCCGAGGGGAAACTGAAACGGATCGATCTGGCGGGCGGCGCGCCGCAGGTGCTGGCCGACGCCCCGAACGGACGTGGCGGGACGTGGAGCTCCGAGGGCGTGATTCTGTTCACGCCGGGCAACAATGCGTCAGCACGCAACAGCGTGATTATGCGGGTATCCGCCGCGGGCGGCACGTCAACGGCCGTGACGCATCTGGCGGCTGGCGAAGGCAGCCACCGGTGGCCGCAGTTTCTCCCCGATGGACGCCGGTTCCTGTTCTTCAGCACGCTCGGCCGCTCCGACACCCAGGGCGTGTACCTCGCGTCGCTTGACGGCGGCGAGCCGGTGCGCGTGCTGGCCACCGAGACGCCAGGGGTGTTCGTACCGCCCGATCGGGTGTTGCTGGTACGCGGCGACGCACTCGTGGCTGCGCGGTTCGATGCGGCGCAGGGCGCCGTCGCCGGCGAGCTGCTGCCGCTGGCGCAACCGGTCGGCCGGGACGACGGGGTGTTGGCCAGCGCCTTCTCCGTGTCGCCAGGGACGCTCGCGTATCGAGCCACGGGAGGCAGTCAGCGGAGGCAACTCACCTGGATCGATCGCACCGGGAAGATGGTGAGTTCGATAGGCTCACCCGACGACAACAACCCCGCCACGCTGGCACTGGATCCGGCCGGCCAACGCATCGCGGTGTTCCGCACGGTGTTGGGGAACTTTGATATCTGGCTTGTGGACGCCAGTCGCGGCATCCCGGCACGCTTCACGTTCGATCCGGCATTGGACTGCTGTCCCCTGTGGTCGCCCGACGGTCGTCGCGTGATTTTCATGTCGAGCCGCAGCGGGCGCCTCAATCTGTACGAGAAGTCAGCGAGCGGCGCGGGAGACGAGCAACTGCTGGTTGCGGATGCCGGCCTGCCAGTATCCTGGTCTCCAGACGGCCGGCTCGTGCTCTATCAGCGCGCCGATCCGAAGACGGGAACCGATCTCTGGGTGCTGCCGACGATCGGCGCCCTTCGGCAAGCTCAGGGCGTCCCGAGTCAGTCGAGGGACGAGCGCAAGCCCTTCCCGGTGGTGCAGACCGCCATGGATCAGCCCGGCGGGGAGTTCTCGCCGGACGGCCGATGGCTGGCGTACGAGTCGAACGAGTCGGGGCGATTCGAGGTGTACGTGCAACCGTTCCCGGAGGCGGGCGGCAAGTGGCAGATATCGAGTGTCGGCGGCACGCAGCCCCGTTGGAGACGCGACGGGAAAGAGCTGTACTACGTAGCGCCGACGCGAGCCTGATGGCGATTCCGGTGGCGGCGAGCCCGGACGGCAAGACGCTGGACCTGGGCGCGCCGGCGCCGCTGTTTCGCACGCGGTTGGCCAGCGGCGCAACCATCAACCCTGGCAGGCCTGAGTACGCTGTGGCCCCTGATGGCCGGTTCCTGATGAACACCATCGTCGAGGACACCGCGCCGTCGCCCATCACCATCGTGTTGAATTGGGAGGCCGGACTCGGGCCCTAGAAAACTTGACCCCTGAATTGCCAACCAAATGAGTCAAGTTTTCTCCGCCCCGCAAAGCGGGGCAAGAGATGCTGCCACTAGCGAGGCGGAGCCACATGCTCGTCGGTCCGAGGCGGAGCCTCGCTAGCCTTCCATCGGTCGCACGCCTCCGCCGGCTGGTAGCGACGGACGCGGTGGCAAGGCTTGACTCTGTGCACAGTGTGCACAACACTGAGGTCATGAGCACGGCCTACGTGTCCGGACGAGTGCCCGCACGCTACGAGCGGTTGGTGGCCAAGCAGGCCCGCGCCTCGAGGACGTCCAAGAGCGATCTCGTCGCGCGGTACGTCATCGAGAAGAGCCTCGAAACAGAGTTTCCCGGAATCTCTTTCCGCGACTCACTCTCAGGACGCGAAGCGTACCTGACGGGTCATCGCGTTGCCGTATGGGAAGTGTGGGCTGTGTATCAGGAGACCACATCCATCGAGAAGACAGCCGACCATTTCCCCTGGCCGCGCGTGCTCGTCAAGCGGGCGCTGGCCTACGCCAGGGCCTTCCCGGAGGAGATCAGCCGATCGCGTGAAGGAGAAACCAGTCACGGGCTCTGCCCTTGATATCCCGTGAACTCACCAAGGCTTCTGGCAGGGCCCGTGACTGGTTGCCAGTGTCTTTTTTGGCGCGCTCCGCGCGCCTAGGACCGCTATACGGCTCGCGCCAGCACCAGACAACGAGTACAGAATTCTCGTAAGGAGCCGTATAGCGGTCCAACGCAGCACCGGTTGCTGGCTGACGAGAACACGTCTCATCGCTTCGTGTCAGCCTGCCGGCGGCGGATCGCGGAGTTTCCGATCGTTCACATCGCGAGATGGCAGGACGGGTCGTGGCTGGGCCTGGATGATGCCGCGCTGTTGATATCTTGTGCCGAGGCCGGTCTGGTGCTCGTCGCCTTCGACCGGGCGACGCTTCCCTGGCACGCCGGGCAGGTGGTCCGCGCCGGTGAGAGTCACGGCGGCCTCGTGCTCTTTCGCCGCATCGTTCGCGGCACCGACTACGGCCATCAGGCTCGGATGCTGACCAACTTCTGGGCTGATGAAGGCCGCGAGTGGGACTGGCTCAATCGCATTGCCTACCTGCCCAAGGCACCGTGAGGCGCCGTGCACGATCAGAACTTGAGCCGCAGCTGCACTTCCAACCGCCGGTTGCCCGCGCCGGGCGCCGGCTTGTAGGCATCCGCCAGAGCATTCGCGCGCCCGAACACAGGCGACACAAGGACGCCGACGGGCGTGCCTGGATTCGTACGGTTCACCAGATTCCGGGCGGTCACCGAGAGCGTCACGTTGTATCGCTTCTCAGTGAGGGTATCTGACAGCGGGGCGCGGACAGCACCCCCTCCTCCGCTCGAAGGGCGGCCCTTGGACGTGCTGGCGCCAAGGCCGAAGACTCTGCTCACGCGAAGGTTCACGGCAAAGTAGCCCGGTCCGACCGCGTAGTTACGTGGAATGATCGCGTCCCATCGGGGATCGGTATCGAATGCGCCAAGGCCCGTCGTCACAACAGCGGCGCCGCTGAGATCGGTTGCGATCGCGGGACGGTCCATTAACAGGGTGTCGCCATTGGTATCTGTGCCCGTCGTGACGTTGAACGGCGTTCCCGAACGAGCCGCGACGTATGGGCTGAAGAGCAGCCGCCCGGGCGCCGCGAGCGACGCGCCCAGCACGAGGCGCTGTCGCTCATCCAGGACGGACCTCCCATATTCAGCGCGGTCGCTGTACGAATCGGCGGGAAACGTCGTGGGACCATCGGTATTGCTGCGCGCGTAATTCAAGACGTACACGGCGAATAGCGTCAGGCTGGGGTGGAAGCGGCTCGTGACATTCGTGTTCCACTGGTATTGATTGAGGATGCCGGTCGACTCGTACTGGAGAATGGGAGCGGGGCCGTACGGTCCAACCCCGCTGGTCGATACGCCCGGTACAAACGTTCCAGGCAACGGGGCGTTGATATTGCGAGAGCGCAAGAGGTGCAGGCCCCGGGAGCTGCTCACGGTACTGGTGACCGTCGTCTTGAACGGGAGGAGGCGCTCGAATCCGATCGAGGTTTGAATCACGTAGGGCTCGCGCAAATCCGACGCGACCGTCCGGATCGTCGGCGGCAACTGGCTGCTCCTGAGTGTCTCGACGGAGGGCACCAGGGGGAAGAAATCGGGATTGCGCACGACGTACTGTTGCTGATTCAACCCGTTTTGCCGGACGGCCTGCAGCGTCAGTTTTTCGCTGAACCGATCGTAAAAGATGCCCATACCGGCCCGCAGCGCAAGTTTCTTGGTGTTGGGACCACCCGGGGCCCACGCGAAGCTGACCCGCGGCGCAAAGTCCTTCCAGAAGTGAATGTTGTTCTGCCACTCATAGCGCAACCCCAGGCTGAGCCTGATATTTGGGCGCACTCTCCAGTCGTCCTGAATGAATACGCCCAGGTCTGTCTGGTGGACGCGCGCCTCCGGATTGCCGGACGTGAGCGAAAACTGGCTGGCGCCACCACCGAGCGCGCGGATCTGCGCGGCCGTCACGCCCTGGCCTTGGAACAGCACTGTGCGGCGATACTGTTCGAGCCCGCTGATCTGGATCGAGACGGGCTGACCCGACGCGTCGCGCACGACCTGGTTGGCCCCGTCCAACTGCGGCGCGGAGCGGCCAGAAAACCTGAACGTGCCACCGAAATTCTGCGGCGACATGTCGGAAATCGCCGCGGTGCGTACGCGCCCGCCCCACCGCAGTGAATGCACGCTCGACACGCGATAGGTGTAATTCTGAATCTCCCATCGATCCTGCGTGATCACGGCGTGTCCGATTTCGGCGCCGCCGCCGATGAACGCGTCGCTCACGTTGGTTGTGGGCACGGAATTGTTGCCGCGCGCATCCGTGGATGTCCGGACGAATTGAACGCGGGTTTCATTGATCAGTCGAGGGCTGAGCACCGCTGTTTCCGTCACTTGTACGATCCGCTCGGTCTCCAGCGTGTTGTACCCGCGCGACGGCACCGACAGCCCTCCCACACCGGCGTTGTCGACGCCGACGCTGGTGTGGGTGTAGCGGCCCACCAGAGTGTTGTTGGGACTTATCTGGTAGTCGAGGCGTTGACTGAGGCTCGTGCGGCCCTGTGCGGTGTGGACCGCCTCGCGGAGCAGCACGCTGTTCAGCGCGCCATCGAGAATCGTCGCCGTCATCGGTTCCTTGGTGCCAATCTCCCGCGTTTCCAGGTCCACGACGAACGAGCCGCGCTTGCCTAGCGGCCCACCCAGGTTCCCGCCGGACAGCCATTCCTGGAAGAGAGGCCGATTCGAGAGGTGAAACGGGTTGCGCGAATTGAACGATCCCAGCCCCACGTTGAACGACACCTGGCCGCGCAGCGTATCGGTCCCTGGCTTGGTGAACACCTCGATTCGTCCGAAGCCCACGCGATCGTTGACGGCCGAAAACGGATTCTGATTCGTACGGAACTCCTTGACGGACGCTTTGGGCGGAAGGCTGCCCGCAGTAAATCCATCGACGAAGATCTGAGTGCCTTGGGGGGCCCCGGAGGCTCCCGCCAGCGCCTCCAAATCGGCGGCGAGGTCGTCGGGATCGTCGGGCAGCGCCCCGAATTCGGGGTCGACCACGACAGTCCCGCGATGAAAGGTGGGTTCGTACTGGATGAGAATCTCTTCCTTGATCGGCGCGATGCTCAGGACGATCGGAAGCGTGGTGGTGCGCCCCGCCGCAATGTCGACCACGAGGTTTTCGTACGGCGTGAACCCGGGAAACGAGGCGCGGACCGTGTAACGGCCCGGCGCGAGACGCGTGAACACATAGGTGCCGGTCGCATCGGTGGCGACAGTCGTGGTGTGCTCTTCGGCATCAGAGGCGGTGACGGTTGCGCCAGGCAGGGCCCCGCCCGTGGCATCGATGATCCGGCCTGTGATCGTATCGGCCGGTTGCTGCGCCCGCACCGGGTCGATCGCGAGCGCCGTGGCAAGCACGCTTGCAGACGCCAGAACGAGTCTGTGCGAACTCATGCGTCACGGCAAGCTGATATCGAAGAAATCCCACGCGCCCCCGATTTGCGGCGGGCCCTCCGGCGTCTGCTTCAGCAGCGCCTCGACGCCGGCCAGCATCACAATGGCCGTGACACGGGACGGCTCGGGACCGACCGTGCACAGCACGATCACGGCCTCGCCCTCTTTCAATTCTCCGAGTGTCAGCGCGGGCATTCGTTCGACGTCCAACGGCGGGGCCGTTTGGGGCGCGGTCTGGGCTGGTGGCTTTCCCGGCCCGGCGCTCCCTGCGCCCGCCGTGCCGCTGCTGGCCCCTCGGCCGGAGGGTCCAGCGGGCGACGTCCCTTGGGGCGAAGCCGTACCTGACCGTCCCCCGGAACTCGCGCCCGCACCAGCGGCCGGCGCGCTGGTCGGTGGACGAGCCGGGCTTGCGGATGGCTTCGCCGGGGGCAAGCGACGGACCATTGTCTCTGGGGCAATGCGGACCGTCACTTGCCGTTTGCTTTGCAGATCCGTCATCCTGATTTCACGTCCCGCGGCGTCGATTCCGTTGATCAACCCCGGAATATTGCGAAACGATCCCGAGACGATCTCTTCCGGCGTGATGCGCGTGCCGTCCGCGTTCTTGTCACCCAGAATACGAAGCGAATCTCCCACCTTCAGTTCGCCAAATGAGCTCGGACGCGCCTGACCAAACTGCACCGAGTCGGTCGCGTACCGGCGAAAGATCGCATCCCGCGACGACTCGATGACTACAGATCGTGCCCCTTCGCGCGAGCGGACCGCTACGGTGATCTCGTGCGTGTCCGGCCTGAGCGCCGTCACGGTGCCCGCAACGGTGCGCTTCTGCCAATCCGCCCGATCACGCTCGCGCTTCTGTGCCAGGTCCGCCTTGGTCATCACAATGACCGTGAGCGCCGGCATCGACTGACGATCCTCGGCGAACCGTCCTCGCGCGTACACGCGGTCGCCCACACCGATTTGATCCGGAGTAATCTTTGTGGCTTTTTTCAGGTCTGTTTCGCCCGGAGGCACGCGCAGATACAAGGTCTTGTCTTGCAGAATGACGGTGGCCGTGCCGCCACCATCCACGTCCACCGTGAGCCGTGTGCCGGCCGGATCACTCGCCGTGACCTCCCCGATCACACGCTCCAGCAGAGCGTCCGTATCCCCAGGAGTTTCCCGATTCGGCTCCTGCGCCCTTCCCGGAAGGCTCGCCGCCAACGCCACCGACAACGCGGCCACAATTCCAAGACGCTCCCGCATACCGACACGTCCTCTCCGTAAACGGGATCCGACTTCACGCTGGCGCGCCATCCATCGCGCCCAGGCCACGACGGGGACCTGGGACACTGTAAATGAAAAGGGCTCTATAATCCACGCCACGCATTTCCCACCATGACTCTGGCCGCAGGCACACGTCTGGGCCCGTATGAGATTCAGTCCGCTCTTGGCGCGGGCGGCATGGGAGAGGTCTATAAGGCCCGCGATACCCGCCTGGATCGCACGGTGGCCATCAAGATCCTGCCCGAGGCGCTGGCCGGCGACCCGCAGTTCCGCGAGCGGTTCGACCGCGAGGCGCGCGCCATCGCGGCGCTGAATCACCCGCACATCTGCACGCTCTATGACGTCGGCCGCGACGAGGACACCGACTTCCTCGTCATGGAATATCTGGAGGGCGAGACGCTGGCCGATCGGATCCGGAGACCTGACCACCTCCGCCAAGGCTACGGTGGTCCGCCGAAGCTTCACGCGAAGGCGGAAGGTCTCCGGCTACCAGGCGAGGGTAGCCGGAGGTCATCGGGCGAGGGTAGCGGGAGGCCTTCAGGCCTCCAGGTGGACGAGGCGCTCCGGGTGGCCACGCAGGTGGCCGATGCACTCGCCGCCGCGCACCGCGCCGGCATCGTCCATCGCGACCTCAAGCCCGGCAACATCTTTCTGGTGCGGCGAGGCGGGTCATCCCGCCTCCGCCAAGGCTTCGGCGAGGCTCGCCATGGCGCCGAAGGCGCGACGGCGGCCGGTCCGCCTCTCGCCAAGCTGCTCGACTTCGGTCTCGCGAAGGCCGCCGCGCCTCTCGTGACGGGGGCGGACCTCTCCAAGCTGCCGACGACGCCCGCGGGCAGGGCCGGCCTGACGCAGCACGGGACCATTCTCGGCACCTTCCAGTACATGGCACCGGAGCAGATCGAAGGCCGCGACGCCGACGCGCGCACCGACATCTTCGCGTTCGGAGCGGTGCTCTACGAGATGCTGACGGGCAAGAAGGCGTTCGAGGGAAAGAGCCACGCCAGCCTGATTGGCGCGATCATGCACGCCGAGCCCGCGCCGTTGTCATCGGTCCAGCCGCTCGCACCGCGGTCGGTCGAACGCATCGTCAGAAAATGTCTGGCGAAAGATCCGGACGATCGCTGGCAGACCGCGCGCGATCTGCTGGATGAACTGAAGTGGATCGCCGAAGGCGCCGAGCAGCCGGTTGCCGCGAGTCTTTCTGGCGCGACATCCACGGCCGCGGGCGTGCCGCGCCGCGCGATGTGGCGACGCGTGGCCCTCTTCAGCGCGACGACGCTGCTCCTCACCGCTGCGCTCGCGACGAGCCTGACCTGGCTGGTGACGCGCGCCTCACCGCCACGCGTTTCGCGGCTCACGATCACCACGCCGAGCAGTGCGGCACTGACCCTCGACGGCGTCGTCCCCGACCTGACGATCACGCCGGACGGCACCCGCGTGATCTATGTGGGCGCCAACGGGACGGCACTCTTCGCGCGGGCGCTCGATGGCCTCGAGCCGGTCGCCATTGCCAAGGGCGCGCCGCGGAACCCGTTCGTCTCACCGGATGGCCAGTGGGTGGGTTTCTTCGATGGGAATAACTCGCTGAAGAAGGTGGCGATCACCGGCGGTCCAGCCATCACCGTCGCGGGCCTCGACAGTGTGCCGCGCGGTGCCACCTGGTTGCGCGACGATACGATTGTCTTCGCGACCAGCAGGGCGGCGACCGGCCTGCAGCGGGTTGCCGCAGGAGGGGGCACGCCGACTGTCGTGACACGGCCCGACCCCGCACAGGGCGAGCTGGATCATGTGTGGCCCGAAGCGCTGCCCGGTGGACGCGCGGTGCTGTTCACGGTCACTGCCCGGACGGGTGGCCTCGAGGCGGCGCAGGTGGCGGTGCTCGATTTTCAGACGGGAACCCCCAAGGTCCTCGTGCGTGGCGGCAGCCACGCGCACTATGCGCCGAGCGGGCATCTCGTGTACGGTGCCGTTGGAACGTTGCGGGCGGTGGCCTTCGACCTCGCGCGCCTGGAGACGCGCGGAACCCCGGTGCCGGCGGTGTCGGACGTCGCGGCGACTGCCCAAGGGGCCGTGGACGCCGCCGTGGCGGGCGACGGCACGCTTGCGTACGTGTCCGGTCGTTTGGCTGGCGTGCAGCGCACACTGGTGTGGGTGGATCGTCAGGGCCGTGAGACGCCGATTGCGGTGCCCCCACGCGCGCTCATGTATCCCCGGATCACTCCAGACGGCAGGCGAGTCACGCTCTATTCCCAGGATCAAGAGAACGACCTGTGGCTTTGGGATGTCGAACGGACGACGTTGACACGCATGACCTTCGACCCGGGGCTCGATGCCTACCCCGTCTGGACGCCGGACGGCCGGCGGTTGATTTTCAGCTCCGAGCGCGCCGGCAGCCGGAATCTCGTCTGGCAGGCAGCGGACGGCACCGGCACCGTGGAGCGGTTGTCCGAGAGTGTCAATCTGCAAGATCCCTCGGCGGTGTCGCCCGACGGCACTCGCCTGATTTTCCACGAGACCACGGCGGCCACGGGCGCGGATCTGATGCAACTCGATCTGGATGACGCGCGTGCATCGAGAGGCTCAGCGGATGGTCAGCCAGTCGGCGTACGCCGCGTGACACCGCTGGTGCAGACGCCGTTCAGTGAGCGGAACGGCATCGTCTCCCCCGACGGGCGCTGGCTGGCCTATGAGGCGAACGATTCGGGGCAGTTTGAAATTTACGTGCGGCCGTATCCGGAGGTGAGCCGCGGCCTCTGGCAAGTGTCAACCGGGGGAGGTACGCGGCCGCTGTGGGCGCACACCGGCCAGGAGCTGTTCTATCTGTCGCCGGCAGGCGCACTGATGCGTGTCGGTGTCGAGCGCGGGGCGACGTGGGCGGCAGGCGCGCCGGCCAAGCTTCTCAACGAAGGCTACTTCACCGTCCCAGGTGGCAATGTAGGCCGCACGTACGACATCTCACCAGACGGCCAGCGGTTCCTGATGATCAAGGTGGGTGGCGGATCGGATCAGGCCGCGGCCCCGCAGATCGTTGTCGTGCAGAACTGGACGGAAGAGCTGAAGCGCCTCGTGCCGGTCCCGTAAGGAACTGATCCGAATGGGCGCCGGACGGCCGGTTCCTGGTGCTCAAGGGAACCAGCGGCCCGGCTGAAGCGGCTCCACCGCAGATCGTCGTCGTGCAGAACTGGTACGAAGAGCTGAAGCGGCTGGTGCCGGCGAACTGACGGGACTGAAGCAATAGGCACGGATGGTAATATACGCGTATTACCATGCCTACCATCACTGTGAAGC
>JBOGIR010000400.1:0-3446 GCA_050742335.1 Vicinamibacterales bacterium
AGCGATGAGGGTGCCTCTCGATCGCGCGACGTTCCGGAATCCTGTCACGGGCGGCGAGATCCGCGCGATCATCGAAGCGCAGTTGAAGCTGATCGCGGCGCGCTGACGTCTCGCTATCCGGCCCACGAGGCGCATGGCGTGAATCAGGACGCGAGCACGTGCGGCTCGCGGGCGTCCCCGGCCGGTGAAGACCCCCCCGGTCGAAGGCGCCCGGCTCGGCAGCCGGGCGCGTGTCCTACCGCTGCAAGTGGTGGTCGTTGTTCAGAAGCAGCGGACCGTCGGTCTCAACGCACTTCGGCGATTCCTCGAGAAGTTCGGTGGACGGCTTGATCAGGCGCGCCGGCATCACCCACGGGGTGGCCAGTACGTTGGGATCTTCAACCGTCGCCTGCCACACCAGATTCTCACCGTCCTTCCACAAGCGCTCGACGACACGGAGGGCATCCGAGTGAAAATAGCCGTACTCGCCGAACCAGGTGTCCCCGACGAAGTTCCGGACATCCACCACCAGCGTGTCACCTTCCCAGTGGCCGACTGAATCGCCGTAATGAGACGGATTGGCGTTGGCGCGGTGGGGCCGCCCATCGGTCGGGATGATTCGGTAGGGATCGCCAGAGATGTCCTCGTAGAAGAAGATGACCTCGTCGGCCAACTGCACGATCTTCCGGGGAGAACCGATGCGCGGCACGCCCGGCTTGCCGCAGTAGAACACCGGATCGAGCTTGCTCTGCTCGTCGTCGAACGCTTTCACCTTCGCCTGCAGCTCGGGTTTGAAGGACGGCGTCGGCGTGGACGGGCGCACGCCAGACGCGGACGTGGCGTCGCCGTGCCGCGCACTCTGATCGAGCGCCTTCACCGCGACCGTGCCATCCGGCCCCGTGGTCTTCAGCGTGGCCGGCGCCATGTCGATGGCATAGGTCCAGACGCCGCTCAGGTCCGGGTGCGCGCCAGGAGCGCGACTCTCCGGCGCGCCGCCGGCCTGCTGCGCGCACCCCACGATAGGAACCAGGACAGCGGCCACGAGAATCCGAAAAGACACGCGCGTCATGCTCCAACCTCCTGTCACTTGATGTCCCCGACAACCAGTTCGAGTGTCCGGCTGTCCGGCAGCTGCATCTTGAGCATGTAGCCGTAGAGCGCTCCGTTCCTCGCTCTGACCCCGCCCACGGTGACCGTCTGCCCGATGGCCTGGGCGAGATCCGCGCGGACAAGGCCCACCCGGCGATACCAGGAGGGCGGATTGCTCTCGAACTTCCAGCTCTCCACCTTTCCGCCCGCGCCCTTCGCCTCCATGAGGATGACGATGTGCGGATTGATCCAGTCCACCTTGGTGAGTGTGCCGGTCACGGAGATCCGCTTCGTCATGTCGAAGATCGCCGACGGTGAGTGGTGGGCTGAGGGGGCGCCCGCCGTAAGCAGGAGCCAGGTTCCGATCAGTGCACCGAGCATCCTGTTTCTCACGAGTCTCTCCTTGCGGCATGCGGCCAGTGACAGCGTTGGCGAACGCGTCGCCATGTCGGCCGGATCTTCACGCCCGGCGGGTACGGGGTGCCCGGTCACCGGGACCGCCCTACGCGTCCACGATCCGAGCGGTGACTTCATACGGGCCGAGGCGGGTGCCCACGCTCAAGGCCATAATTGGAAGATGTCGCGTGCAGATTCTGCCACAAACGCGGAAATGTTCATCGGCACGAGCGAAGGGCGGCACAACTGTTGCCTTTGACGATGGTAGGATTGTCCGCCTGATGACCATACTGGCGTCGCAGCACGCGGAATCTCGAAAGGAATTGCAGGCGTGGAGCCAGAGCCCCTCGAACAGGTAGTCAGAAACGTCAACGAGCGTCTCGGGCGAGTCGAGCAGATTTTGCCAACTCTCGCCACGAAGGCCGACTTGCGGGCGTCCATCGCGGAGGCTGTCGCGCCGCTCGCCACCAAGGCCGAATTGCGGACGGCCATCGCGCCGCTCGCTACGAAGGCCGAATTGCAGGCGGCTATCGCGCCGCTCGCCACGAAGGCCGAATTGCAAGCGGCGATCGCGCCGCTCGCCACGAAGGCCGAATTGCAGGCGGCCATCGCGCCGCTCGCCACGAAGGCCGAATTGCAGGCGGCCATCGCCCCGCTCGCCACGAAGGCGGAGCTGCACGAGGTCAGGTCCGAACTTCGAGAAGAGATCCGTGAGGAGGGCGAGCGTACCAGGCGGCATTTCGACGTCGTCGCCGAGCGCCTCGAGGGCCATGTCCGGCTGGTCGCCGAAGGCCAGGTGCTGTTGCAGGAGCGGTTCGACGATCTCCGAACCGACCTCAAGGCCGACATCGCGCAACTCGACCGGCGCGTCATGCGGCTCGAAGCGGCACGATCGTAAGGGCCGATCGGCCGCGCCTATGGCCGGCCGGTCAACAACGGAAGCTCGCCGAAGTGCTGCTCGTACCTGGTCCTGAACTCGCTCAGCGTGTAGGCGTGGCTCTGGCCGCCCAGGTGTTCCAGCGCGTAGGTGGCCGCGACGCTGCCGAGCTGAGCGCAGATCTGGAGTGACGCCCCGGTCGCCATGCCCTTCATCAGGCCGCCGCGAAACGCATCGCCGACGCCGGTGGGATCGACAATCCGATGGGGCGCCACGGCGCGGACGTCGACGCGGGCGCCGCCGTGATGGATCGCACTGCCGTGCTCCCCGCGCGTGACGACGAGCGCGTCGGCCACCGACAGAACATCCCCCTCGCTCATGCCCGTCTTCTGGCGTATCAGCTCGAACTCGTAGTCGTTGCAGATCACGAGCCGCGCGCCCACGATGCCGTCGCGCAGCTCATCACCTGACATCCGCGCGCACTGCTGCCCGGGATCGAAGATGAACGGAATCTGCAGCGTCCGGCATTCCTCGGCATACTGCACCATGGCGGCCGGATCGTTTGGAGAGACGATCACCAGACCCGGCTCCTCGATCGTGCGAAACGACAGCTCCGCCGCGTTGGCCATCGCACCCGTGTAGAACGACGCGATCTGGTTGTTCTCGGTGTCGGTGCTGCAGAAGAACGACGCCGTGAACTTGTCGGGCACCTGACGTACAAGTGAGGTGTCCACGCCGGCGGCCTCGAGCCACTCGCGGTACTCGCCGAAATCCTGCCCCGCCGTCCCCATGAGGTACGGCCGCTCGCCGAGCAGCGCCAGCGTGTACGCAATGTTCGGCGCGCAGCCCCCTCGCCGCTTGTCCATCGAGTCCACGAGGAAGCTGAGGCTGACGCGCTGAAAATGCTCCGGCAGAAAATGCTCAGTGAACTTGCCCGGGAAGGACATCAGGTAGTCGTAGGCGATCGAGCCGGTGACGATGAGCTTCATTGAATTGACGAATTTACGAATTTACGTACTTACGAATTGTGACGAACGAATTACTGCCAATTTGATTGGGTCCTCAAAATCCGTCAATTCGTAAATCCGTCAATTCGTCAATGCCA
>JBOGIR010000401.1:0-24035 GCA_050742335.1 Vicinamibacterales bacterium
ACGGCCAGACACTCGTCTTGCGCGTCAATCCGGACATCGCGCGTGCGTTGCGCGAAGAGGAGCGGGCGGTCTTCAAGGATCTGAAACAGTCGCTCGGGCGCGACATCGCGCTCCGCCCCGATGCGCAACTTCACCACGAGCAGTTCGACTTGATGGCCGTCGGTTGACCCGTTTTTCGGGCCACAGAGACACAGAGCTTTGGTCATCTTGGAATCTGAGTATTGGCAATCTTCAAATTGCAAATCTTCAGATCCTCAGATGTCCGCGCACTCCGTGTCTCTGTGCCTCTGTGGCCCGTCGAGGCGAAAGGTGCCTGGTGCCGCGGGACTCACGCCAGCGGTGACACGAGCGCCGGCGAAGCGGTAGGGGCCGCTGCCTTCCCGAGATAGACCGGTTCGGCAAGCCCGTCGAGATCCGCGGGGTCGAACAGCCTCCAGCAGTCGACAATGACGGGCGGCTTTCGCGATCGCGCGCGCAACAGCGCAGGCAGACCGCTGAACACCGGCCACGGCACCATCACGACCAGCACATCGGATTGGTCGACGCACTCGACCAGCGACCGTGCTCGAGAGATCGCCGGGGCGAGCGTCGATCCGGCGTCCGCCAGTGCCGCCGGATCGAACACCGTGGTGGCAAATCCAGCGGCGGCCAGGCGATTGGCGAGCATGACGCCCTGACTCTCGTCCACGACCGGCGTATCCGGCTTGTAGGAGAGGCCGAGTACGCCGATTCGATGCCGCCGCGGTGTCGCGTGCGCACACACGAGGCGGGCGACGCGGTCGACCTGCCGCCTGTTGATCAGGTCGGTGGCCACCGCAATGTCGGCCTGCGTGCCCACCTGCGCCGCAGCCGCCGCGAGCGCCGCGTTGTCGCGTGGAAAACAGGGGCCTCCATATCCGACGGCCCCTCGCAGGTACCTGTGGCCGATGCGGCGGTCGATGCCGATGGCACCGGTCACCACGTCGACGTCGCCTCCCGGCAACTGCTCGCAGAGCTCCGCGAGCATGTTGGCGTAGGAAATCTTGGTCGTGACGAACGTATTGACCGCGATCTTCGCAATCTCCGCATTGATCCAGCTCATCCGCCGCACCTGGGCGCTCTCGGCGATGAAGGTGCCATGCAGCGCTTCGACCAGGTCGCCTGCCCTCGGATCCGACTCGCCAATCAGCACGAGATCGGGGTGCCTCATGTCGCGAATGACGGTGCCGAGCGCGACAAGTTCCGGGTTGTAACACAGTCCGGCGGTCTCGCCCACGAGACGTCCGGACGCCGCCTCGAGTGCGGGCTTGACCTCGAGGTCGGTTGCCAGCGGCATCAGCGTGCTCGTCACCGTGACCACATGGTAGTGCTTCGATCGACGGAGTCCTCGTCCGATGGCGGTGACGGCCTCGACGACCGAATGTGCGGACAACGCGCCCGACGCCGTGCTCGGCGTCGGGACTACGATGAACGACGCGTCGGTGTCGGCGGCGGCAGCGGCGGTATCGGTGGTGGCGCGGAGGCGTGACCGGTTGGCGTCGACGAGCTCCGCGAGTCCCGGTTCCTGAATGGGCGTGCGCCCCTGGTTCAACAGGTCGACCAGCTCAGGCCTGGTGTCGACTCCGATCACCTGATGACCGCGATCCGCCAGCACGGCAGCGAGCGGCGCACCCAATTTTCCGAGACCGACGACACAAATCCGCATGGCTGACGATACTTCATAATATCGGCGGGCCATCAGATGTTCATCAGGACTGCCGCGTCATTTCAGCAGGGTGCGCGCACGCTGCCGGGCGAGTACTACACGTCCGGCGACATCTTCGCCGCCGAGCGGGAGCGGATCTTCGGGCGTCTGTGGAACTGTGTGGGGCGCGCGCATCGACTTGCGCAGCCGGGTGACTACGTCGTCTGCACGGTTGCCGGCGAGTCGGTCATCGTCGTGCGTGGGCGCGACGATGTGATCCGGGCGTTCTTCAATGTCTGCCGGCACCGCGGAACCCGCCTCTGTGCGGGCGAGGACGGCCGGTTCAGCGACGTCATCCAGTGTCCGTATCACGCGTGGACCTATGCCATCGAGGGCCAGCTGATTGGCGCCCCACACATGCACGACGTCGAAGGATTCGACAGGGACAGCTACCCGTTACATGCTGCCGCCGTAGCCGGATCGGACGGCTTCGTGTTCGTGAACGTGGCTCGCACGCAGGCATTGTTCCCAGACTGGTTCGCGCCGCTCGCTGAGCGCCTCAACCGCTTCGATCTCGCATGCCTCGAGCGCGCCCACCACATGACGTACGACGTGCGCGCGAACTGGAAGCTCGTCTTCCAGAACTACTCGGAATGCCTGCACTGTCCGGTGATACACCCCGAATTGACGAACAGGGTCCCGTACCAGAGTTCGGCCAACGATCTCGTCGAGGGGCCGTTTCTTGGCGGCTACATGGACATTGCCGCCGATCATGAGAGCGTCACGATGACCGGACGATCGTGCGCGCCGCCGATCAGCGCGCGGCTGAACGACGCCGATCGCCGGCGCGCGTACTACTACTCGGTGATGCCGAACCTGCTGCTGAGCATTCATCCCGATTACGTGAACTACTACGTGCTGACGCCGCTCGAGGTTGACCGTACGCGTGTCGACACCGAATGGCTGTTCCGGCTCGACGGCACGAGCTCGACGATCAATCCGGACGACGCCGTATCGTTCTGGGATCGTGTGAATCGGCAGGATTGGCACGTCGTGGAGCAGTGCCAGCTGGGCGTGTCGTCGCGTCGCTACGTGCCGGGTCCGTACTCGCCTCGCGAAAGCCTGGCAGCCGCCTGGGACCGCGAGTACCTGCGCCTGATGAACGACGGAGGGGAACGCCTCTAATCTTGACCTAACGCATGTATCACTTCCACGGGCCGCCACTGAAATGTTTTCTCAGCGCCGCGCGGTCGACCTCGCCGCCGCGCACGTACACGCGCGAGACCCGACGCGTGTTGGCGATGTTGTCCAGCGGATTCGCGTCGAGCACAAGGAAGTCGGCGTGTTTTCCAGAGGCCACCATGCCAAGTTGATCGATCCCGAGGAATTGAGCGGAGTCGCGTGTGGCCGCCGTAATGACCTCCCTCGGGGTCAGACCGGCCTTCACCATGCTCTCCATCTCGATGTGCGTGCTCCATCCGAGATAGGCGGGTGTCGGGTCGTGTTCAAGTGAAAAGCCTCCGCCCATGTCGGTCCCAAGCACGAACCGGACGCCCGCCGCTTTGAGCCTCTTCATACTCCGAGGCACGGGGCCGCTCGCCCACGTCTGCGGCGCGTCACTGGGCGTCTTTGCATTCTCCAACGCCTTGATCTCAGCCTGCGTGAACGTCTCGGCAAGCAGCGGATCGTCGAGCCAGTAAGGCCGCGCGCCGTAGATTTCGTTGCGCGGTGTCCAGAAGCCGGGCATTACCGGCACATTCGGATGCGCCTTGAACAGCGCGATGAGCTCATCGTCCACCGGTTCGACTTCTGTCTGGCGCCACGTCGGATGGACGAACGCGTCGAGCCCGGATCGCAGCAGGTGCTTGAAATCCGACAGCGCGTGCGTATGGGCCACGACGCGGAGGTTGGTGCGGTGGGCCTCGGCGATGAGGAATTCAACCACAGGCCGGGGCATCAGCTCACGCCGGCTGTCCTGCCACACTTTGATGAAGTCGGCCTTCTTCGCAACCAGCTCCTGAATCTCCTTTCGCACGTCCTCCTCGTTCGTGACCACGCGAACGGCCTCACGGAGAGGCGAAAAGGGTCCGCCCGTCGGCATGGCCAACCCACCGGCCGACAGATACATCGCCGCATCGGGGCGCGGATTCGCCCGCAGCTCGTCGCGGAATGGCCAGGCGATCTCTCGACGATCCGCCCCCATGCTGAGAACCGCGGTGACGCCGTGGTACGCGAGGCGCTGCAGATCCGACAGAACGTTCTCGCGCGTGAAGTTCTCCGCCGACGGCTTCAGATCCTTCCAGTACCCCAAGTGGGCGTGCGCTTCGATGATGCCGGGCATCACGGTCTTGCCCGTCAGATCGACCCGAGCGGCCCCGTCCGGGGCCTGCACCTGACCGCGTCGGCCGACAGAAGTGAACGTGCCGTCCTGCACTACGAACGCGGAGTCTTCGATGGGCGGGGCCTCGTCACCGGTAATCAGCCGCGCGCCCTCGAATAAGGTGGAGCGTCCCGCCGCCGCTGCCGGCTGGCTGGCTGGCGGAGCGGCACACGCCGCAACGAACAGAATGAGACCTGACAGGATCGCGACCGACATTCGCCGCATACGTCCTCCTACGGCTAGGCTGATCACCGCAACTCGGGTCTCTCGCTAGGCGAGACGGATCCTATCAGCCCGACCAGGAAGATTCCCTGCGTGAGAATGATATGGCACCCAAATCGGGCAGGAACACTTTGCTTGACTCCGTGTCTCCGTGACTCCGTGGCCAGTCGAAGTGACAATGGGTGAGCCACTGGTCACCGGGCTCATGCCTGTTTCTTGCGTAGCTCGATCAGCATTTCCAGCAAATCATCGACGTCGGCCTGCCGTTTCAGGCGGTACTGCGCCTTCGATGGGTGCTTCGTCCCCACCCGGATGGAGAGGAGTTGTTCAGGTCCAGCCGAGGTGAACGCGTCCTCATCGGTGTCGTCGTCGCCGATGTAGATGGCGGTGTCGCAATCGAACGCACGGCATGCCTGCTGCAACGCCAGTCCCTTGTGCGCGCCCTGGTTGGGGAGGACATTGATCGCTTCGGGACTGTAGATCGCGCGGGCGTCCCGAAGCTGGTGCACGACCCCGGCGAGCCGTTCGAGCACGCGCCGCTTGTCGCGCACGTGCCGGTAGTGGACGGTGACGGAGTGCCGCTTCTGCTCGATCACCAATCCCTTCCGGTCGGGGAGCTGCTGACGCAGTTGTGCGACCCAGCCCTGTACTTGTGCTGAGACCGCACCCGTCGTTCCCGCTGATTCGGAACCATGGTCGCCGACCAGATGCCAGACCGGCACGCTCCGCAGCCGCCTCCTGAGATCGTCGAGACGGCGGCCGGAAATGACGACGCACGGATAGCGTTTGGCGACGCGCGTCAGCAGGTGCCGGGTGGTCTGACGCATGCGAGCGGCCGTCGGCGTTGGCACGATGGGGGCGAGCGTCCCGTCGTAGTCGAATGCGACCAGCACGTTCGACGCCGCAAAATGGGCGAGCACCGGGACATGGCGCCGGCTCAGAATCATGCGCCCCGTGACCTTGCTCGGCATCAGACCGGTGCGTCCTCCGCGCCGCGGGCGAGGTAGTGCAGCGGCTTCGACCACAGACTCTCGAGCCCTTCCAGAATGTCGGACGCCCAGCTGAAGACGTTGCGTCCCGCAACGGCCCGCCGCATCGCGCGCATGCGCGCGACGCGCTCGTCGCGCGGCATCTCGATGGCCCGCAAGAGCGCGTCCGCGAAGCCGTCGACGTCGTACGGGTTGATGATGAGCGCGTCCTGCAGTTCCTGCGCGGCGCCTGCCAGCGCGCTCAACACGAGCACGCCGTCCTCGTCATCGCGCGATGCGACGAACTCCTTGGCCACGAGGTTCATCCCATCGTGCAGCGAGCTGACGATACAGAAGTGCGCCAGTCGATAGAGTGCGACGAGGCTGACGATCCCGAGCGGCGTCCGGTGATAGATGACTGCCGGCGGTCCGCCGGCCACGGTGTGGCGCGCATTCACGGCGTCGATGGCCTGACCGATCTCGCTTTCGATGGCGCCATAACCCGCCAGGGTCGAGCGCGAGGGGACACCGATTTGCACGAATGTCATTTGCCCGCGCAGTTCGGGGCGGCGAGTGAGCACCGCGTCGAGGGCGGCGATCCGTTCCGGAATCCCTTTCGTGTAATCGAGACGATCGACGCCGATTCCGACAAGTGGCGCGCGCAGGCCGAACAGCTCGACGAGACGTGCCTGCTCGGCCGTCGATGTTGCATCGGCGGCGATGCGTTGAATGCGGTCGAAGTCCACGCCGATTGGCACCGAGACCACCGTCGTGTGGCGTCCGTTCACCCGGACTCCCGATGCCTCGGTCTCAATTTCGGCTTCCAGCTCCTCATCGACCGCGAGGAGGAAATTGCGCCGATCGCGCTCGAGTTGAAAGGCCAGCAGATCGTTGGCGAGCAGTCCGGCCAGTAGCTCCCGCCGCCAGGGACAGATGCGCAGACGGTCCGGATAGGGCCAGGGGATGTGCCAGAACAGCGCCGTCCGTGCATCCGGACGCCGGGCGCGCAGCGCGGTGGCCACGAGCGCGAGATGGTAGTCGTGAATGAAGATGGGCGTGGTCGACGCGCCGAGCTCCTGATCGATGGCTGCGGCGAATTGGACGTTGACGTGCTGGTACGCCGCCCAGTCCTCGCTGCGAAACTGCGGGCGCACGTCCACCATGTGGCAGAGAGGCCACAAGCCTTCGTTCGAGAATCCGCCGTAATAGGCGGAGAATGCCGGCTCGTCAATCCACAGCCGTCGCAGCTGGTAGGACGGGTGCTCCGGCGGGACGGGTACTTTGTCGGACGAATCGACGACCGCCCGATCTGCCGGCCCCGCGCCGTGGGCGATCCAGACGCCACCCCGTTCACGCATCAGCGCGTCGAGTGCCACCGCCACTCCCCCCGTCGCCGGCGCAGCGACGATGAGGCCATCGCCGTTGCGGCTGTGCAGGTACGGCTCCCGGTTCGACACGACCACCAGCGGCCGCGGCGCGGTGGCGTCGAGCTCGCCGGCGCGCGCCAACCCCTGTCGAAAGACAATCGGGCCCACGAGCTCGTGAATGGCAATGAGCGCGACGAGCAGCGTCTGGAGACCGGCACCCCAATCGGGGAATTCAGCCGCCACAATCGACCCGAATCCGAGGGTGATGCCCGCCTGTGAAATCAGCCCGGTCCAGGCGTTGCGGGCAGGATCCCGCTCGAGGCCCGACACGCGAATGCCGGCGAGTACGCCCAGGCGGATCATGCCGAGGCGGAACACCGAGAGCACGATGGCGGCCATTCCCACGGCGGCCAGTGCGTCCAGTCGCAGCGACGCGCCAACCGAGGCGAAGAAAATGAGGAGAATCGGCGGTGCGCCGCGGTGCACCGCGGCCCTGAGGGCGTCGCCCTGCGGCGCCGAGAGGTTTCCAATCACCAACCCCGCCGTCACCGCCGCGAGCAGCGGTTCGAAGTTCTGCGTCGTGCCGACCTGGCTCAGGAGCGCGCAGGCCGCGATCAGCACCACCGTCACCTCGCGTCCGACATAGCGCACGTACAGCGCGAACACCGCGCCGACGAGCGCGCCGAACGCCGAGGCGCCGCCGATTTCCCAGGCGAATCTCGCCAGCCCGCTGACATCGCCGCTTTCGACGCCGAACACCAGCCGCACAAGCTGCATCGCCAGCGAGAACAACACCAGCAGCACGAGGTCTGCGACGAGCACCATCGTGAGCACGAGCTCGCTCAACCGGCCACGTGCGCCGGTTTCTGCCATGACCGCCGCCGTCATCGTCGGGGAGAAGCTGACGACGATGATGACGAGCGGCAGAATCATCGCCAGTCGCTCCACGCCGGCAGCCTCTGCATCCAGTCCAAGCCACGGCCATGCGATCCAGGCGAAGACAAAGAGCCCGGCCATCGCCACGACGAGCGTGGTGACGGTCATGTAGGTGATGGCCGCGAGCCGCCGGCCCAGCCGTTCGAAATTCAGCGAGAGCCCGGCGATCAACGCGATCAACGTCGTGGCGATTCCGGTAATCACCTGCAGCTGGCTCGCCATCGACTGGTTGATGAGGTTGCCGAGGTACGGGCCTGCGAGCACGCCGAACAGCAGGTAACCGGTGAGTCGAGGAAGCTGAAACCGGCGCAGGGCGTCGCCCGCAATCCAGGCGCCAAGCAGCGTGAATCCGAGCGCGAGCGCGGTCCCTGCGGACCCGAGCGTGGCCGTGCCGCCGATACGGCGCACCCAGACCACGGCGGCGATGGCGAGCAGCAGCGCCGCCAGTCGCTTCATTCGGCGTCTCCGCTCGACCTGACGAAACCGGCGATGACGTCGGATCCGATGGCGCCCACCGCGGCGACGGCCAGCATCGGCTCTGCGTCGGACCCCGCCGCCCGTACGACGTTGAGCGCAAACGCGACGCCGAGGATACCTGGCGCGAGCAGCGACATGCCAAGATTGCCCGGCGCCGCAGGGCCGACCACGCGCCCGGCGGCCCACCCGCCCGCGAGTTTGGCTGCTGTGCGACAGAGCAGATAGATCACGCCGAGACCGACCCACGCAGTCTGAAGGTCGAGTCGGGCGCCGCAGACAATGAGGACGAGCACGAGCAGCGGGCGTTGAAAGTGCAGCACGTCACGATGAACCGAGTCGCGCGCCGGACCGCCCACGAGCTGCAGGAAGACGCCGGCAATCAGTCCGCCCAGCAGCGCTGACAGCGACAGATAGTCGGCGGCGCCTCCCAGCAGTAACAGGAGGGCGGCGGTGAACACGCGCTGCTCGGTCTCCGACGACGAGGTGCGAATGAGCAGCCAGGCGGCGAGCACGATCACGAGCGCCACCCCGCAGGCCTGAAGCAGGATGGGCAGAGCGGCGGCGACCGACTGCTCGCGCAGCAGCGCCAGGGCGGCCCCGCCGAGCGCGATCGACAACAGCCCATCGAGATCGCCGACGCGTCCTGCCATCGGCCGGGAATCGTCGCGCGACCGCAGCGACGCCGCTGCGGACGGGGCCGCGCAGATGCCGAGCACCAGCGCCACGAACCAGGACGGCAGCTGAGTGGACGCGCCCAAGATGGGGCCAACGAGCAGCACGCCTGCTGCAACAGCGGCTGTCGTGACGACGGATTCCACGCTGGCCGCTGCTGCCATGCGTCCGCCGCCGGATCGCTCGGCGCCGACCCCGAGGCCGACCAGCACGCCAAGGGCCACGAGCGCCACCGGCATAGCGGGGTCGATGATCGACAGCGTGCCGGCCGACAGTACGTTGAGCCCGGTCGGTCCCAGGGCGACACCGACGATGAGGAGCAGCATACGGTCAGAGAATCGCCGCACTACTTCTCCAGCGCCGTGACGGCATGCGCCCCGTCCCGCACAAAGGCCACGAGCACGGCTTCACCGGTGGATGCTCTCTCGACGATTCCTCTCACCGTCGCCGGCGTGGGCGCCTTCGTGTTTCCAGCGAGGGTGATCACGTCGCCCACGCGCAGCCCCGCACGATCGGCCATCGATCCGGCCTCCACTTCTGTGACCGCCGACCCGGTCCCGCGTATATTGCGCAATCCAAGACCGAGTGCAGGCGCCCTGTGAAGCACGGGTAGGGCAACCAGGGTGAGCTCGCGGGTCTCGCCACGGCGCCGCACGCGCACGGTCACCGATTGGCCCGCCGTGACCCTGGATGCGACCGCCCTCCAGTCCAGCGGTGTCTCGAGCGGCGTGCCGTCGGCGGCTTCGAGTACGTCGCCCACCGCCAATGCGCCGGCGGAGGGGCCGGCGGGAACGACCTCCGTCACCACGACGCCGGTTGAGACGCCGGTCGCTCGCGCAATCGGCTCTGTGAGCTCCTGGACCTGCACTCCCAGTTCTCCGGATGCACTCGTGGGCTGATTGAGGAGACGCTCGGCTTCGGCCAACAAGACGGCGCCTGGAAGAATCGCCACGTGCTGCCCCTGTTCGACCACGATGCCTGCCAGCAGCGCGTCCGTCGTGAAGGTGAACGAGCCTGGCGTCAGTCCGGCGCCGGCTGGTGTGAGCCAGATGGGCTGGGGCCACAGCGGGTTGCGCGTCTCGACGAGCGACCCCACGAAGACCGGGCGCAACGCGAGGGTGCCGGTCGACACGTCGGCAACGATCAGATACCGCGGCGCCTGAGAATCACGGGGAGTCCAGGGAACGGGCGGTGGCACAGGCAGAAAGGGCGCGCGCATGACGGCAAGGCGCGATGCCGGATCGAAACTGACGACGCCTTCCTGATGCCGCGAGCTGTCGTCGAGCCACATCACCGCCGCGTCGTCCCGGAACCGAAGGGCGGATCCGACCAGGAGCGGTTCGATACGCGGCCGAAGCTCTGCTATTTCGGCTGCAAGGTCATCGAGCACCGGACGAGGCGCCAACTGCGTGAGGAGCGGCTGCACCGGCGTACTGGCGGGCTGATCGGGAAACCGAATGCGCGCCAGAATCCAGAGCGCCGCCACCGACAACAGCGCTGTGATGAGGAGCAGTCGCGTTTCACGCGAGACCCGCCGTCGGGCGAGGTCGTGATTCATGCGTACCTCGCTGCATGCTAATGACGTGTGAGGATACTCAACAGTGGCTCAGCAGTGTCGCGCAAGCAAAGGCTAAGAGACAATACAGCCTTTACGGGACGCGTTTCCAGTGACACCACTGTCGAGCTAGACACATGTCCTCAGCGCCGCATCCCCGTGCGCTTCATGCCCCACCGGATCGCATGAAACCGCCGGACGGTTCCCACACCGACATCGATTCCTTCGGCGCGCAGGAGTTCGCGTTTCAGCTGCAGATTGCCGCCATAGCCGCCCAGTGCACCCGCGGCGCCGACGACGCGATGGCACGGGGTGGCCGGGTCGTTGCAGTGGCGCATGATGTTGCCGACGGCGCGCCACGCGCGCGGCCGCCCGGCGAGCGCAGCGACGTCGCCATATGTGGCGACCTTGCCAGCGGGAATCCGCCGGACGACTGCGAGCACCTGTCGGCGAAAATCACTCACGTCCCACGATGACCTTGACGCGGAGCGTGACGCCGCCGAGATCCGACTCCTGGAACTCGCGCGAGACACTGTTGGCATCCTCGCCGAGCGCGCCTGGCACGGTGGCCCATGTCGCGTCGAATGCGGCGCCGATCCATCGTGCCATTCGCACTTCCGCCCCGCCCAGCACCTGGAACCCGACGAACCGATCCGCGAGATTTTCGCTCGCGTCTGCGAACGCCGAGGTTTCTTTGTAACGGTGCCATCCGATACCGGCTCCGGCATACGGCACCAGGCGCGAGCCCGGGAAGAAGCGATAGCCGCCGTTCAGTTCCACGGGCGTGATGGTGACCGTGACGGGGATTCCGAGGTGGAAGGTCTCGTCATTGAACACGAAGACGCGCTGACCTGTACGACGGAAACGCGATGCCCGGAGGTCTACGAAGATGTGGCGGAGGAGTACGGCCTCGACGCCGCCGCCGAGAACCAGCCCTCGCGTGCTGCCGAGCACCGCTTCGAAGCTGCGTTGCGCGAAGAAGGTCGTTGCACCGGCGTCGGCGAACCCTCGAAGCAGGAATGCGGCTTGAGCTCGAGCGGGAGGGGCCAACCCGAAGAGCATTGCGGCGACAGCCAGTCCAGTCAGGCGCCACGTCGTGTCGGGACGAAGACGGTTCATCGTGCCAGCCCCAGTCCGCGCAGCGAATTGCGCGGGTTGATCAGCCCGTACCCGTACTCGTCGTCGCGCCCCGGCGGCCCAAGATCGGTTGCGTACCGTTTCATAACGGCCTCGATCGCCGCGGGACTCGCAATCCCCTGCTGCATGAGCAGCGCCGCGAAGCCAGCGACGTGAGGGGTTGCCATGGATGTTCCCTGCAGGAACTCGTAGGTGAACGCGTCGAAGCGCGGCGCGCGGTACTGAGCAGGCCCCGACAGGAAGGTGTCCACCAGATCGAGGTCGAACGTCTGCTGGAGGATGGCGCCCCCGGTCCCGCCAACGCGGGTATTGCCGCCGGGAGCGGCGAGTTCGATGTACGCGCCGGTGTTCGAATAGAAGGCCCGTCGGCGGTCGCGCCCGACGGCGCCAACGGCCACCATGCCTTCGATGTCGGGGGCAAACTCCGCGAATCGCTCGATACTGTTGCCGTCTTCGAAATCGTTGCCGCCGGCGACCGCGACGAACGCGCCGCGGGCGACGGCGTACGCCATCGCCTCGCGCACGACGGGCGCCGACGGGCCGGAACGGCCAACGCTCACGTTGAGCACTTTGGCGCCGTTGTCGACCGCGTATCGTATGCCTCTCGCGACGATGTCGTCGGTGCCAACCTGCGGACTGCCGAAGATATCGTCCCAGAGGGTGGCAATCACCTTGACAGGCATGATGCGCACGTTGAACGCCATGCCGGCGACGCCCACACCGTTGTTCGTCAACTGGCCCACGGTGCCCGATACATGCGTGCCATGGCCGTCGAGGTCCACTGGGTTCGTCGTGTCCCAGATGAAGTCGCGAGGCGACACGAACCGCTCCGGCCCGCCAAGGTCGGGAGCGGCGGCAAAGGGGACGTCAATCATTCCCAGGGCCGGGAAGATCGGCCCTGGCTGTCTGCCGATGAAAAACCGGAAATCGCGGGCGGTGTACCGCATCACGCCGGAGCGAAACGCGACGCCGCTGTCGAGCACGGCAACCGTGACCGACGGTGCCGCGCCCGGGTTGATGTCCCAGGCCCGCTCCATGTCGATGGCCGGGAAGTTCCACTGGCGCGAATACTGCGGATCGTTCGGTATGAACCGGGGATACACGCGATAGCGCGCCTGCGCGTATTCGACGTCCGGTTGCGCCTCCAACTGGCGTGAGACGGCTTCGGGATCGGCGCGCGGATCGATCGAGAGGATGTCGAACGTGGCGTAACTCGGCGTCGCAGCCGCCGAGCCCTCCACCCGCGCGAGCAGCCTCCGCTGCGTCTCCACGGATGTCCCGGGCCTGAACTTGACGATGAGGCTGCCGCGAACGAAGGGCTCGTCACTGGCGGCCGTCCGGGAAGCCGTGTCGGTGCGCGGGTCGCGGGGCGGATCCAGGTCGCGCATCCCCCGGTCGATGGCGGGTGGCGCCGTTTCAGAGACGAGCTGCGGGGATGGACGCGTCAGCTGGGCATACTGCGTCGCCACCGTGGCGAGCCAGACGACCGAGGTCACAAGTGCAAGGGCTCTCGCCCCGATCCATGGTGAATGGTCCATCGATTCCTTTGGCAACCGGCCGACTACAGATACATGAGCGGGTCGATGTCGTACGCGGCGGGATCGAGGGGGGCCTCGATCGATTGCGGCTCGTCCTCGCGAACTTCCCACAGGTTCAACTCGAGCGGATGCTCCACCTTTCTGCCGGTGCGATCGATCAGCACACGCACCCGCGGCCGGTATGGGTCGGGCGCGTGGGTCTTGAGCACCACGGCCACGCCGCCCGTGTTGAGGCGGACAAGGTTGCCGACCGGGTAGATGCCGACGAGCTGCACGAACCGTCGCACGAGATTCTGATCGAACTGCGTTCCGTCGTTGCGCTGGAGTACCGCAAGAATGCGGTCGGTCGGCGAGGCGTCCTGGTAGACGCGCTGCGATCGCATCGCGTCGTACACATCCGCGATGCCGCTGAGCATCGTGCCAAGATTCAACGTGCCGCGCGAGACCCCCGAGGGATAGCCCGATCCATCCAGGCGCAAGTGGTGCTCGAAGGCCACGACCGGCGCCAGTGCCGGTATGTCCGGCGTGCTCCGCAGGATCTCGGCGCCGTCGACGGTATGGCGCCGCAGGATGTCGAACTCACCGTCGGTCAGCTTCTCGCTCTTGTTGAGGAGCTCCACCGGCGTCTTGACCTTGCCGATGTCGTGCAGCAGCGCCGCCAGACCAATCTCGCGCAGCAGCGGGCCGTCAATCCCGAGACCACGCGCCTGCCCCATCGTGAGAATCGACACATTCACCATGTGCGTGAACGTGTAGCTGTCATAATTCTTCAACGCCGTCAGCGCGAGCAGGGCCGTGCGGTTCTGTGACACTTCCTGCGCGAGGTTGTCGACGACGCCTCGTCCCGCGTCTGCATCGGGCTTCCCTTCGGACTTGGCGCTGTCCCAGAGCGTTTCCGCCACGGCCACCGCATCGTTGTAGAGGCGGCGACAGGTCGCGATGTCTCCGGCCCCTTTCTCGGCGCCCTTGTCCACCTGCAGACGGCCGACCCGAATGTGCGGGAGGTTCCCCAGCGCCGGTGTCGCCTCTCTGGCATCGCTGCGACCGAGCGTCTGCACCAGCTGCGACAGTTCCTCGGGCTGCACGCCGCGATCGATGACGATTCGCTCGATCCCGGCGTCCTGCAGCTGACGCATCAGCTTTCCCATGCTTTCCGCCGCTCGAGGCATGGGAATGTCGCCGACGACGAGGTCCTCGCCCACGACGCCGATGGCGATGGACGGAGCACCCGCATGCACGAGGGCGAGCGTCTCGCTGAACGCGCTGATACCGCGCGCGACGAGCGGGTGCGCGGGCGCGTACAGCTGCACGGCCCGCAGCGCCGCGGCAAACCGGCGCACCAGTTCTTCGGCGACCTTTGCCTTCTGCGTCGCGCTCATGTGTGCTGACGCTCGCGGTGCGGTGGCGGCTGCACGTGCATCCGCGCCGCGTGTCGAACGCCGCGGCTGCCTCGCTGCGCCGCCTCTTCCAGAATCGCCATCGTATCGGGGGTCCCGATGCGCCGGAGTGCCGCCGCGGCCGTACGCCGCAGGATCGCCGTACGGTGTGGGGCCCACCACTCGCCGCGATAGAGCACGACGCGGAGCGTCTGCGCGGACTCGGGATGTCCGCCGAGTCCCGCGAGTGTTTCCATAATCTGCGTGTGGACCTCGACGAGAGGGCCCCGCGGCCTCGAGCGCGAGAGGACGGAGCAGAGCAGCGGGACAACCCTTTCGTCGCGCAGGGCGATTAACTCCTGCAGAATGGTCGTGGACGCGCCGCCGTCGAGCGCATGCTGCAGGATCGCGATCGCTTCGGGCGACCCCATGTGGACGATGGCGCGCACGGCCTCGCGCTGTACCTGCGGGTCGGTGTCGCCGAGCATGGCCCCCAGCTCGCTCAGTGCCTCCTGGCCGCCGAACATGCGCAGCAGATCGATCGCCGTGCGGCGGACCGCCGGGTTGGGCGAGAGTTTCAACTGCTCGACCGTGTTGCGCCCGGCCGCGCCGAACCCGAACAGGATCTCGCGCAGGTGCCGGATCGCGCGCGTGTTCTGCTCGGCCACCAGCGCCTCGGCCAGCCCCCTGATGATGTGCGGACCGATCGTGTGACACAGACGGCTGATCGGCTCGACGCCGTCGTCATCGACTTTGCGCAGTTGGAGGACGAGGTGTCGGGCCAGACGGCCGGAGGCGAGCCGCTCGATCGTCGATGCCGCCGCCCCCCGTAAGGGCTCGCGGCCACCGGGGCCAGCCTCGTGGACGATCGCGCACGCCAGCTCGTGCGCAGCCTGGAGATCGCCGGCGAGCGTCCTGCGCTCGATCTCGCTGTGGACGAGGCCGGCGATCTCGCCCCACGATGCCGGGTCGTGTTCGACCTTCAACAGATCGAGCAGGAGCTGAAAATCGAGCTGCTTGATCGCGGCGTCGGAAATGGTGGTCAGCCAGCCCTGGATTCGGTCGACAGAATCGTCAGAAACGCGTTCGACGTCGAGCGCCTGCTTGCGCGCGCCCGAGAGCTCCCGCGCGTACTCGGTCGAGACGTAGCGCTCGTCCGAGTACGAGGTCAGCATCTCGGACGCCGACTGCCAGAGCTCCTCGAAGGTCGACTCGCGGCCGAACGGCGTCTGGGCGGCGTCTTCCTTGGCGAGGGCAAGCAGGCGTTGCTTGTGATCGGCGTCGGGCACCAGCGCCTCGAGGGCCTGCGCCAGGCGCTCGGATGCTCCGCGCTCCTTCACCACCGAGGTGGCCACGAAGGACGCGATGGTCTCCTCTCGCACGCGGTCGATGACCGCCGATGCGATCTGCGCCTGCGCGCGATCCGGCGATTGTGCGAGCCTGACCAGCGCGAGCAACATGTCGGGCGTCAGCCTCGACACGCCGTCTGCCACCGTTTGAAGGACGATGTCTTCGCCCTGGGTTTTTGGCCACTGCGCCGTGGCGTCGAGCAGCGTCTGGACGAGCATGATGAGTGCGGCGGCGCGGGCGTCCATGGATCGCTCGCCCGCGGCGTCGTCGCTCTGGAGCCGCTCCAGCAGCTCGCCAAACCGGGACGCATCGCCCAGCATCTCGAGCAGCGCGGCCAGTACGTGCTCGTCGAGCGCGTCGATGCGCCCTTCCAGGCAGAACGCGATGATCGCGTCCCACGCCGCTTCCTCGCCGCGCGCGCGCTCACGCAGGACCTCGGCGTAGTCGATTTCGCGGATTTCGAAGTGGGCATGCCCGCCTGCCGTCCAGGCTCTGCCGATGCCGCCATCGGCCATCAGCTCCTCCGCTGGACGGGCGAGGAGGAGCAGCAGGGCGTGCCAGTCCTCCAGCGTGGCGGCGCGCTCGATCCGGATCGTACCGATGAGCCGCTCGTGCATGAGGGCGGCGAGCTCACCGATGGCGGGGTCCGGCCGCGTCGGCAGCCGGCCCTCGATCATGAGCGTGTCGGGGTGCACGGTGAGCAGGACGCCGTCGGTTGGGATCAACCGGCCGGCGGCCGCGGTGACGCGCAAGAGTGACGCCTGGATCGCGGGGTGCGTCCGTGGGTACAGCGACACCGACCGCGCGGCCGCGCGGCATGCGCGCGCAAACTCGGAGAGCACGGCGCTCTGGTCGGCCGACATCGGATTCACCGCCGGTGCGGGCGCCATCAGGATGTTGATTATACTGGGCGCTCTTCCATGAGCTTCGTAGACGTTATCGCGACAAAGCGCGATGGACATGCGCTGTCGCGCGACGACATCGACCGGTTCGTCCAGGCGGTGACGGCGGCAACCATCCCCGATTATCAGGCGTCCGCGCTGCTGATGGCCATTGTGCTCCGCGGAATGTCGGAGCAGGAGACGGCCTGGCTGACCGAGGCGATGCTCCACTCGGGTGAACGCGTCGATCTGTCCGACGTTCCCGGAGTCAAAGTCGGGAAGCACAGCACGGGCGGCGTGGGTGACAAGGTGTCGATTGTCCTGGCGCCCGTCGCCGCCGCGTGCGGCGTCGTGGTCCCGAAAATGTCGGGACGGGGGCTCGGCCACACGGGCGGGACGCTGGACAAGCTGGAGTCGATTCCCGGGTACCGGACGGATCTCACGATCGATCAGTTCAAGCGCGTGCTGCGGACCGTCGGCGCGAGCATCATCGGCCAGTCGGCGTCGCTCGCTCCAGCGGACAAGCGGCTCTATGCCCTGCGCGACGTGACGGCCACCGTCCCGAGCATCCCGCTGATTGCGGCATCGGTGATGAGCAAGAAGCTCGCTGAAGGAACCAGTGCCCTGGTGCTCGACGTCAAGTGCGGTTGCGGTGCGTTCATGAAGACCGAACCCGACGCGACGACGCTGGCGCGGCTGCTGGTGGCGATTGGGACGCAGCAGGGTGTGCGGACCGAAGCGTTGATCACGAACATGGACGCCCCGCTCGGACGCGCCGTCGGCAACGCCGTGGAAGTCATCGAGTGCATTCAGACGCTGAAAGGTGAGGGCCCCGACGACCTCACCGCCCTCGTGGTGGCGCTGGCGTCGCGCATCCTCGTCCTGTCGGGCCGATTCGTCGATGGCGACGCCGAGCCGGCGGTTCGCCGCGTCCTGGCATCGGGCGCCGCGCTGGACAAGCTGCGCCTGATGATCGAGGCGCAAGGGGGCGACGCGCGCGTCGTTGACGATTCCGGCCGGTTGCCGTCGGCGGGGCGACGCCAGGCGATTACGGCGAGTTGTAGCGGGTACATCGAAACGCTGCAGGCGGATCTCCTCGGTCGCGCGTCGATGGCGCTCGGCGCGGGACGGCAGCGCATCGAGGAACGTATCGACCACGGCGCGGGGGTGTTGATTGCGAAGAAGCCCGGCGAACCCGTGTGCAGCGGCGACACAGTCGTGGAACTGCTGTACAACGACGATCGGGGATCGGCTGAAGCCGCGGCGCTCGCGGAGCGCGCGATCCGCGTGGCCGCGTCGCCTCCGGCGTTGCGGCCGCTCGTGCTCGGCAGAGTGGACTGGGGAGTAGGCAGTAGGCAGTAGGCGGTAGGCAGTAGGCAGTAAGCAGTAAGCAGTAAGCAGTAAGCAGTAGACGGTAGCCCAGGTGCGGTTCCGGTCTGCTTGCGAACCTGAACACGAACCGAGAAGCGAGAAGTGAGAAGCGTGAACGACACGCTCGTTACGGATATGAACACCAGTACGCACGAGCGCATTGAGGCCGCCGCCGCGGCGATTCGGCGGCGCTGCGACGCCGTGCCGCCAGACGTGGCGATCGTGCTCGGCTCGGGTCTCGGTGATTTCGCGGACACGTTGCACGAGGCGGTGGCGATTCCATACAACGAGCTGCCGCATTGGCCGGCATCGAACGTCGTGGGTCATTCCGGTCGACTGGTGATGGGGAAAGCCGCTGGGAAGCGCGTGGCGGCACTTGCGGGCCGGGTGCACTTGTATGAGGGGCACGAAGCCGGGGCCGTCGTGTTTGGCACACGCGTCATGGGGCGATTGGGCATCAGACAACTGGTGCTCACCAACGCCGCCGGCGGTATCAACACCAGCTTCACGCCAGGCGCGCTGATGATCATCGACGACCATATCAACCTGCTCGGCGCCAACCCGCTGGCCGGTGACAATGACGATCGCGTCGGGCCGAGGTTTCCCGACATGAGCGAGGTCTATTCGAAGCGCCTGAGGCGCATCGCCCGCGACGCGGCGGCCGCGAAAGGCGTCGCGATCACGCACGGTGTCTATGCCGCGTGCCTGGGACCCAGCTACGAAACGCCGGCGGAGATTCGATACCTGAGGACCATCGGAGCGGATGCCGTCGGGATGTCCACCGTGCCCGAAGCGATTGCGGCGCGGCACATGGGGGTCGAGGTTCTCGGTGTGTCCTGCATCACCAACATGGCCGCGGGTGTGCTGCCGCAGCCGCTCAACCACGAGGACGTGCTCGAGACCGCGCGCCGGGTTCGTGGCGCGTTCATCGGGCTGCTGGAAGGCGTCCTTGAGAGACTTTGAGCTGATTCGCGCAGCCCGCAAGGCGAGGCGCCACGCGCAGGCTGCCTTCTCCAGTTTCAAGGTCGGCGCCGCGCTCGAAACGGTGGACGGCGCCATCGTCACCGGCTGCAACGTCGAGAACGCGACCTACGGGCTCACGATGTGCGCCGAGCGCGTCGCCATGTTCAAGGCGATCTCGGAAGGACATCGCCGGTTCCGTCGTATTGCGATCGTGGCGGACACGGATGCGCCTACACCGCCCTGCGGCGCGTGCCGCCAGGTGCTGTGGGAGTTCGGCGGCAACCTCGAAGTGATTCTCGCCAACCTTCGCCGCGAAACCGGACGTCATCAGCTGAGCGAGCTGCTGCCGGTTCCGTTTGACGCACGGCTGCTCAAGTAGTAGGCAGTAGGCAGTAGGCAGTAGGCAGTAGGCAGTAGACGGTAGGCGGTAGGCAGTAGGTTCGGACAGTGGACGGTGGACGGCGGACACGGGGGCAGCTACTAAAGTAGACGGTAGGCAGTAGGCAGTAGGCAGTAGACGGTAGGCGGTAGGCGGTAGGTTCGGACAGTGGGCAGTAGACGGCGGACAGGGGGGCGGCTACTAAAGTAGACGGTAGGCAGTAGACAGTAGGCAGTAGGCCGGTAAGCAGTAGGCAGGGGACCTCGGTTCATTGATTTAGCGACTTGGCCAAGCCGGTCACCAAGCGTCCGACCTCCCCCGCGGCAGAGAGCATCGCATCCACCGAGTGTTGCGGGAGGTGGCCAAGCCTTCCAGCCAGCATGACGTGAGTTTCAAGCTCCCGCACCGATCCATGCGCAAAGGAAAGGTGGTTGAGGAATTCGCCGCAAGTTCTGCGCCCCTGTCCTTCCGCAATGTTGGCAGGAATTGCTGCTGCCGCACGACGCATTTGAGAGGTCAGGCCAAAGCGCTCTTCTGGAGGCATGCGATTTGTCACGCAATATACGGTTTCCGCGAGATCCATCGCTCGCTGCCATGCAATAAGATCCTGATAGTTTCGTGACGGCATGGACGGGACGATGCCAATACCATGCCGAACCATGAACTCGTCTCACTGCTTACCGCCTACTGCCTACCGCCTACTGTGAACTAACATGCTGCCGACCATCGAGTGGAAGGGCGATTCCGTCGTGATGATCGACCAGCGGAAGCTGCCGTCCGCCGAGGTGTACGTCGCCTGCAGGACGGCGCCCGAGGTGGCGAAGGCCATCAGGACGATGGTGATACGGGGCGCGCCGGCCATTGGCGTGGCGGCGGCGATGGGCATTGCGCTCGGGATGCGCAAGAGCAAAGCGACCGGCACCAAACAGTTCGCCACCGAATTCCAGAAGACGTGCGACCTCATGGCTGCGACGCGGCCGACCGCCGTCAACCTGTTCTGGGCCATCGATCGCATGAAGCGACGCTTCGCCGAGGCTGCCCAGGCCGGCTGCTCGGTGACGGAACTCAAGGAGCGGCTCGAAACCGAGGCGGCGCGGATTCACGACGAAGACGTGGCGAGCTGCAAGTCGGTTGGCGCGCATGGCGCCACGCTCGTGCCCGATTCTGCCAGCATCCTCACGCACTGCAACGCCGGAGCGCTTGCCACCGCAGGGTATGGAACGGCGCTCGGTGTGATCCGCGCCGCCGTTGAACAGGGGAAGAAGGTGGCCGTGCTGGCCGACGAGACGCGCCCCTTCCTCCAGGGTGCACGGCTCACCGCATGGGAGCTCGTCAGGGATGGCATCGACACGACCGTGATCACCGACAGCATGGCAGGCGCCATGATGCGGCAGGGTCACGTCGACCTCGTGGTGGTCGGCGCCGACCGGATCGCGGCCAATGGCGACGTGGCGAACAAAGTGGGCACCTATACTGTCGCTGTGCTGGCGAAGGAGCACGGCATCCCCTTTTATGTCGCTGCGCCTGTCTCGACAGTTGACCTGCAGACTCCCGATGGCAGCCGAATCCCGATCGAGGAGCGAAGTGAGCGGGAGGTGACACACGTCGGCTCGGCGCGCCTGACGCCTGGCGGCGCGCGCGTCCGCAATCCGGCATTCGACGTCACGCCGGCAAGATATGTGACCGCGATCGTCACCGAGCGCGGCATCGCGCGGCCGCCGTACGAGCAGTCACTGGCACAGTTGGCCCAGTCCCTTCCCCCTAATCCCTCGCCTCTGATCCCTGATCCCTCCCCCCTGATCCCTTCCCCCTGATCCCTGTTCCCTGCCATGGTCATCCTGGGCATCGAGACCTCTTGTGACGAGACGGCGGCAGCCGTTGTCGAGGAGACGGGAGACGCGCGGCGTCCGTGGCGCGTGCGATCGAACGTCGTGGCGTCGCAGACGGCCGTGCATCGCGAATGGGGCGGCGTCGTGCCGGAGCTGTCGGCGCGTCAGCACGTGCGCGACATCTGCGGCGTTGTCGAACGGGCGCTCGCCAACGGCGGCGGAGGCGCCTACGACGCCATTGCCGTGACGCAGGGCCCCGGGCTCGTGGGATCGCTGCTCGTCGGCGTGTCGTTTGCCAAATCGCTCGCCTGGGCGCGATCGGTCCCGCTCGTCCCGGTTCACCACCTCGCCGGTCACATCGAGTCGCTGGTGCTGGACAACGGGGAGATGCCGCTGCCGGCAGTCGTGCTCGTGGTGTCGGGGGGGCACACGAGCCTCTACCGGATCCCGGCGCCGGGAGTGTATGAACTCCTGGGGCGAACGCGCGACGATGCTGCGGGGGAGGCCTTCGACAAGGTCGCAAAACTGTTGGGACTCGGTTATCCGGGAGGCCCGGCCATCGATCTGATCGCGCGGCATGGCAACGATCGCGCCGTGCCGTTCCCGAAGACGCGCCTGACGCACCCCGACCGCAATGCTCCGCACCTGCCCGGACGGCGTGATTTCAGTTTCAGTGGCTTGAAGACGGCGGTGCTGCGCCACGTCGGCGTGCGCCGCCGCGAACTCGGCGTGTCCGAACACGACGTGCTCGCGCCGTCCGAGATTGCGGATATCGCGGCGAGCTTCGAACGCGTGGCCGTCGAGACGCTGCTCGATCGATTGTTCGACGCGGTCGGGTGGTACGAGGCGCGCAGCGTCGGCATCTCCGGCGGCGTGTCGGCAAACAGCCGGCTGCGCGAGGAGGGGGCGAGGCGTGCGGTGTCTCGCAATATTCCGGTGTATCTTCCGAGCCTCGCCCTGTCAACCGACAACGCGGCGATGATTGCGGCGGCCGGGCTGCGCCGCTGCCGGGCGGGCGTGGTCGGCGGCGGCGATCTCAATGCCGACGCGACGTTGCGGCTGGATAACCCATCGATGATCGATGATCGATGATGTGACAATCGATGTGACGATCTCTCCATCGGTGCATTGGTCCATTCATTGATTACATCGCGCAATCGATCGGTAGATCGTCGATCATCGATCAATCGATAGCGATTGTCATGAAGACACAGACGGAGTACCTCTGGTTCGAGACAAAGAAACGGCGCGAATTCATCCGCATCACCGATCAGGTGGCAGAGATCGTGCGCAAGAGCGGTGTGGCCGAGGGACTGGTCCTCGTGTCGGCCATGCACATCACCGCGGCGGTGTACGTGAACGACTGGGAAGACGGCCTCATTGACGACTTCCAGGTCTGGCTCGAGAAGCTGGCGCCCGCGGGTCTCGAGTACCGACATCACCAGACGGGCGAGGATAACGCCGACGCCCACCTGAAGCGTACCCTGATGGGGCACCAGGTGGTGCTGCCCATCACGAAGGGAACGCTCGATCTCGGCCCATGGGAGCAGGTGTTCTACGCCGAATTCGACGGACAGCGGCGCAAGCGTGTGATCGTCAAAGTGATGGGCGAATAGGGACAGCACATGTCGTTCACACTTCTCGGTTCTGGCGTTCTCGGTTCGTGTTCAGGTTCGACCGGACCCGAACCTCGAACCGAACGTGAACACGAACTGAGAAGCGAGAAGATAGAAGCGTGAACGACCGTCGTGCGGACTCACGTCAGTATCCCGAACGCCCCATCGTTGGAATCGGCGCGGTGATCGTGCGCGACGGCAGGGTGGTGATCGTCAAGCGCCGTTACGAGCCGCTGGCCGGGCGCTGGAGCCTGCCCGGTGGCACCCTCGAGCTCGGCGAGACGCTCGAAACCGGCGTCGTCCGCGAGATGCGCGAGGAGACCGGCCTCGACGTGGAAGTCGGCCCGGTGATCGAGGTGTTCGATCGCATCATGCTGGACGAGCGGCGCCGGGTTCAGTATCACTTTGTGCTCGTGGACTACCTCTGCCGGCCGGTCGGTGGCCAGCTGTGCGCTGGCTCCGACGTCGACCTGGCGATCTTCGTCGACCCGCGCAGCCTGGCGCCGTACGAGCTGACGGTCAAGGCGCAGGCGGTGATCGAGCGTGGGCTCGAGCTGGCGCGCGAAGCGCCGAACCGAACGTGAACACGAACCGGGAAGGCGAGAACACAGAAGCGTGAACGACCTGATCTCTCGTGACGCCGTCTGGCGGCTCCTCACCGAGTGGACGCTCAGCGAAAGTCTGCGGAAGCACGCGCTCGCCGTCGAGGCGGCCGTTCGAGGCTACGCCCGCACGTTCGGTGAAGATGAAGAGGCGTGGGGAGCAGTCGCGCTGCTGCACGACCTCGACTACGAGCGCTATCCGACGCCGGCCGACCACCCGTTTCGAGGCTGCGAAGCCCTGCAGCGTCTCGGGTACCCTGAATGGGTGACACGCGCTATTCTGTCGCACGCCGACTACAGCGGCATCGCGCGCGAAAGCCGCCTCGAGAAGACACTGTACGCCTGTGACGAGATGGCCGGCTTCGTCACCGCCGCCGCGCTCGTGCGCCCCAGCAAGAGCATCCTCGACCTCGAGGCCTCTTCCGTGTTGAAGCGAATGAAGGACAAGGCCTTCGCCCGAGCCGTCTCGCGCGATGACCTTCGCCGCGGCGCGGCAGAGCTGGATCTGCCGCTCGAACAGCACGTCGCCAACGTCATCTCCTTCATGCGCGCCAGCGCCGACAGCCTCGGCCTCCGCGGCACCTTGTGAGCGGGCACGTAGTAGGCAGTGGGCAGTAAGCAGTAGGCAGTAGGGACAGTAGGTAGAAATCCTGCCCACTGCCTACCGCCTACCGCCTACCGCCTACCGCCTACCGCCTACCGCCTACCGCCTACCGCCTACCGCCTACCGCCTACCGCCTACCGCCTACCGCC
>JBOGIR010000402.1:0-5632 GCA_050742335.1 Vicinamibacterales bacterium
ATCATGAAGAGCTTCGTCCCAAGCCGGTTGACGCCTCTGTAGGCAGCCCCAAGGACATCTCCGACGGCGAAGAACGGCAATCCACATGTCAGGATGGCCGCGGCCCACAACGCGTCCGGGGACATCCAGCTTCCAGTCCACGAGAACAGCGCGGCGAGTACGACCCCGGACGTCAAGACGGCCGACACCGTGACGATCTTCATGGCCGCATGGACAGGTCGCCTGGGCGCGATGTGCGGTGACGCGTCGAGACCGACGTAGCGGACAACGGCATCCGGCAAACCGAGCTCCGCCACGACGAGGACCAGACTCGCAAAGGCCTGCGCCGTCAACACAGCGCCCAGGGCTGCCGCGGGCATCTTGCGCGTCAGCAACACCTTCATGGCGAACCCGAGGAGCAGCGCGACCCCGGTCCAGCCGAAGCCCAGCAACGTCTGGCGGACGACGATACGGAACGACGGCGCTGCGACGGTCGGGAGGTTCGTGGCCAGGTACAGAACTCTCGTAAGAGGCCGTATAGCGGTCCAACGGCGCACCGGCAACGACGGTGAGGCCGCTTGGAGGGCCGACAGGTCGAGGTCGGGCGGGCTAGCGTGCATCGTGGTGGGGCCGCCGTTCGCGATAGGCGTTCAGCACCTGGGTGGTGTACCGCCCCCATCCATTCCACGTACGGACCGTTTCGAGAGCGGCGCGGCCCATGGCCGCGCGCGCGTCCGGGTGGCGATACAGGTGCTCGAGCCTTTCGGCGATTGCGCGTGCATCTCTGATGGGGACAATGAAGCCGTCCTTGCCGTCGGTGATCACGTCCGGGCCGCCCGTGTTCGTGGTCGTGATTACGGGAACCCCACACGCCATGGCCTGCACGATGACCTGGCCGAAACCGTCCTCGATGGACGGCAGGACGAGCACGGACGCCTGCGAATACAGGTCTCGCATCTGCGCTCGGGGCAACGGCGATTGGAGCCTGAACCGACCTTCGTACCGCGACAGGATTCCGGCCGATTCCGGCAGGACCGTTCCACGCAGGAGGACCTCGCTGTTCGGCAGAGCGAGTCGCGACATCGCCTCGAGGAGGTATCCGATTCCCTTTCTCACCGAGAGCATGGCGACACAGAGCACGCGAAAGGTGTCGTCGCGTTTGGGGACCGGGAAGAACTCCTCGAGCCGAATCCCGATGGGGATCGCCACGACCTTGTGCGACGCGATTCCAGTCCGAAGGAACGACTCGCGCGCGAAGGTCGAAGGGACGAAGATCGCGTCCGCCTCGTCGTACTCCGCCTCTTCCTTGGCGATGAATCGCGGATCCGTCGAGGGAGCAGGCACGCCTGTACGGGCTGCCTCCTCGCGCAGCAGCGCGTCCTGCGCCCGGATGTGCGACGATCCCCGGTCGCAGACGGTCAACGAGCCGTACTTGCTCTTGGCACAGCGCATGGCGCGAAGCCCGTAGCTCGACGCGACGTGGAACACGTCGCACGGGCGGTCGCTCCGCGACAGCCACCGGTCGAACGCTTCGGTGGTCGCCCAGTTGATCCGTGATTGGAAGCGCTGGAGGCGCGCAGCCTGCAGCACCACGTGTGGCAGAAGAACGATCGGATGAGTGGCGACGCGGCTGTGGGCGACGCCCGTCACCTTGAACGACGGCATCGCCGTGTAATACCTGCCGAGCGCTCCCAGCTCGTCGAGTTCGCGCGCAAGTTCGAAGAGATGGATGCCACCAATGAAGCTCGCGATACTAACGTGCATCGGAGGGACGCGAGGTGTAGAGCCGGAACATCCCTTTCCACTCGCCGATGCGCTGAGCCAGCAGCTGCAGAACGCTCAGCCCGAGGAATGACGGCAGATCCGACCATCCGCGCGCGCTGAGCGGTGTCAGCGACGCCGCGCGGCGCAGCATCGGGACGATTGACACGACGAGCAGGGTGGACCAGACGGCGGCGGCGAGTCGTTCCACGACGAGCCGCGGCCACGCGACCCGGTGCACTCGTTGGCGCATGAACGGCACCGCGACGCCCCGACCCTGCCACTGCCGCCAGAAATCGCCCAACGTGTTCGGGGTGATGTGGTGCACGACGATCGTCTTGTCCGTGACGCGCCTGCTCGTGCAGGCGGAAATGCGCTGGACGAACTCGCCATCTTCTCCGCCAGGAACGGGGAGCACCTCGGGAAACAAGCCGGCTCTCACCGCAACCGATCGACGGCACGAGAACGCCTGGCTCCATCCCACTTCCCGCCCGGCGCCATACAGGTAGTGATGCTGAGCCTGGAAGAATCGCTCGTATGCGGCCTCGGTTGTCGGAACCTCCGCCTCGACAGCGACCGAATCCGCGCCCTGTTCGTAGTGATGCGACAGGCGAGCGAGAAAGTCGCGTGGCAGGAGGACGTCGGCGTCGACGAAGACGAGGATGTCGCTCATCGTCGCGCTCACGCCGACGTTTCGCGCCGCGGCCGGACCGCGGTTGGCCGGTTGAACGATCAACCGGATCGAAGGTCGCACCAGGTACCGGCGGATGATGTCGACGGTCTCGTCGCTCGACCCGTCGTCGACGAAGACGATTTCGTCCGGCTCTGGCGTGAGAGCGAGCAATGCCGTGCACGTCGCGCCGATATCGGCCGCTTCGTTGTAGGCAGGGACGACGACGGCAAACGTCAGTCCTGACGTGCGAGGTCGGTTGCTCATCGCGGAGTGGTTGCGGCGGGGAATCTCGCGCGGGGCTGAAATCGCGTGACAACCGACGGGCGGACCCTTGACGGACCGTATCCGGCTGCAGTCCGGCCCGCGCGCGCGTTGAGCCACATCTTGATCAAGCCCCAGATCAGCAGACTCTTCAGCAGGTTGCCGTAGATCGTCGGGATGTCCGCTTCAAACCCGTTCACGATGTTCCACAACAGAATGATGTACACGAACTTCATGCCGAGATCCGGCGAACGCGCCGGATCGAAGAAGTGATAGATGACGCGAAACAGGAATCCGAGTGCACACATGCCGATCAGCACGCCGCCGGCGCCGAAGCTTGCGTAAAGATCGCCCACATGAAAGACGCCGATCGACGGATACTCTCTCAGTCCCTCCTCTCTCGGCGTCACGAACAGTCGAGCGAATTCACTCCCCGTGAGAATGACCGGCTTTTCCGGCCAGATGGCGCGCGGAACGAATGCGTACAGGGGTATCTGCCAGTACGCCGCCTGATTGCCAAGGCCGACGCCCTCGCCGTACTTCATGATCACGGCAAGCGAGTCGACGCCGTTGGCACGGCCGACCATGCTTTCCGCTGCGGATCGGACGTATTCGGACGCGCTCATCTCGGCAAAGAGCGACGGGATGGCAGCCACTCTCGAGGCGAACTCCCGGAGATTGGGTCCGGTGGAGCTGACGGTCAGCGATCGCTCGGAAGGAATGCGAAAAGCGTTCACCGTCGGAAACACGACGAGTACGGCCACTGCCGCGCCCGCGGCGAGCAGAGGAACCGATAGCCGGCGCTTCGCGTAGTGCCGAGCCGCCATCACCGCGTACAACGCCAGCAGTATCGGCGCCTTTCCGGCGAACGCCAGCGCCTGGAACGCTGCCAGTGGCAGAACGCCGAACCACAAGGTGAGGCGCAGCCACCGCCGATCGTCCCCTCCGGCGATGTGCAGCGCCAGGATGCAGGCGGCGTACTGGGCGAGTGCCGACAGGATCCCAAGGGCAAATGTTGCACCGGTCACTTCGGATTGCCCGGCCCCTGCAATCTCTCCAGAACCTATCCTGACGGTCGTTGCTAGCAGCGCAACGGCCACCAGGGCAAACAGTTTGGCTCCGTTCAATCTGAGCGGCCACGTTGTCGTTGGCACGTACCGTCTGCTGCGCAGCAGGTGAACCGCGGGGATCGCCACAAGGTAATAGCCGGCGAGCAGCGCGCCGTAGGCGCCCATCGACAACAGCACCGCGCGGCTGAGGAAGTCGTCGAACGACACTCGTGCGAGCCAGATCGAGAAGAAGGCCGCCGGGTCGTACACGAGGTACATCGCTCTGATGCCAAAGGCAAGACCGATGAGCAGGGAGACGGGGATGATCGGCTCGAACACATCGAGGTTGCCCCTGACGAGGCCCACAGCCAGCGGGAGCAGCGTGAGAAGGCACAGCGCCATGCCCAGGTAGTACGCCTGGGTATCGACCGGTCGCACGGCAAGGGGCATGAAGAGGACGAGGCCGAGTGCGAGGACGGCGCCCGTCTTCAGAAGGGCGCCGGCCTGTACGCCACGCCGCGCCGCCACACGCCGCGGCCGCTCGACGCCGGGTGTCCGGGGCCTGCCGTGCTGTGCCCGGTGAAGCATCCTACGACCCCGACCCCGAGGCGACCGCCCACACCGTGCGCGCGAGGATGCGCATGTCGAGCCAGAGCGTCCAGCCGTCGATGTACTCGAGATCCAGACGCACCCATTCGTCGAAGTCGCAGATCCGATTCCGCCCGCTGACCTGCCACAGGCACGTGAGGCCGGGTTTGAAGCAGAGCTTCCGCTTGTGCCACAGCTCGTACCTCGCAAGCTCGTGTCGGAACGCCGGGCGCGGTCCCACAAGGCTCATGTCGCCTTTCAGCACACTCCAGAGCTGCGGCAGTTCGTTGAGGCTGTACTTGCGCAGGACGCTGCCAAGCCGAGTGACTCGAGGGTCGTCCTTCAGCTTGAACACGGGGCCCTGCATCTCATTCCTCGGCAGGAGCCGCCGCTTCTGCTCGTCGGCGTCGGCCACCATCGTGGTGAACTTGTAGCCGGTGAACGGACGCCCGTTCAGGCCGATCACGCGCCACGGATACAGGACGGGCAAGTGCGGCGTCGTCAGCTTGATGGCGATGGCAATCAGCACGAGCAGCGGCGCCGCCGCTACGAGCAGGGCGGCGGAGACCACGATGTCGATGACACGTTTGACGAACAGGGCAGATTCATCGAGGTTCGGTGGCGCCAGGACCACCGCCGGCAGCCGCAGAGGATCGGCGCGGAAGGCCAGCTTCAGATCGTGCAGGTTGCCGGCGAGCAGTGCGCCGGGAACGATGCGCAGCCGGATCCGGAAGTAATCACAGGATTCAATCACCGGTCCCAGCCATTCGCGATCGACAGACGACTGGACCGCTATCACTTCGTGAATCGGATGATGCACCAGCAGCCCGCCGAGGCGCTCAACGTCTCCGAACTCCTCGATCGGAATGTGCCGGAGCGAATCGTCACGGCGCCGCTCGGGACTGTAGTGGTCCAACTGTGGAGGAACGCGCAGCCACCCGGCGAGCCGGAATTCGCTCTCGGGGATGTGTCTGCGGAAGTGCTCGGCCATCCACTCGACGCCGCGCGGCTGTCCCACGAGGAGGACGTTCTTCGCATACACTCCCGTCGCAAGACGACGCCGCTGATATCCCCAGATCGCGCCGCGATATCCCAGCAGGCCCAGAGCTGACACGAGCCCGTACGTGAAGATCACGACACGACTGGAGCTCGACAGCTTGAGCGCAAGCACGACCAATGCGCTGAAGCTGATGGCGACCAACTGCGATCCCACGGCCGTCGCAGCGACGCGAACGGCCGACTGGCGGACGAGCCGCTCGTAGCCGCCGAGCAGCTCCATGGCGACCAGCGTCGCCGGGGCGGTGACCGCAAGCAGCCAGGC
>JBOGIR010000403.1:0-5901 GCA_050742335.1 Vicinamibacterales bacterium
GGTCGCCATCGTCCATGGCCTGAAAGGGCGGATGCTTCTTCAGGAAATCGGCGACACGATAGCTGATCTTGGAAGTGTCCACAGATGTTGCCTGCCGTCGAGAGCTCAGCTCTTAGACGCCAGCTGCGTGATGTGATGCCGTCGACAGAACGCCGAGACGGCGTCGCGATCGATGGAGATATGTGGGCTCATGGTTCCGTCCATGATACCGCCGGTCAGGGAAGCGGAACCCCTGCGTCACGAGCGCGGCAGCTGGTTTGAGCTCTATCCAATGGGGAAAAGACGGCTACGACGATCCGGCCGGGCAACCAGACTCCATTTTCCATTTCTTGCCCGAAGCCGTGACCCCAGGGTCTGGCTGGCGAGACGCGAAGATCAACGGCGACACGCGACTCGACATCGAGCTTGTCCGGCGCTGAGTGTGCCGGAACATTCGAGCAGTCATATCAGTCCGTGCGACGGGGGCTGGCGGTAGTAATACCGTGGGGGCTCGAGTCCCCCCTTCCGCACCAGAAACACGAAACCCCGCAAATCCTCAGGGAAATGCGGGGTTTTTGGCTCGATACGTCTCGGGATGGCCGCACCGTGCCGCATCGATCCTGCGCGCGCCCTCCAGCGTCCCTCGTTTCGCTACGGCTGGAAGTTGATCGCCACGGTGATAATCACCGGCACCGCCACATCCTTGATTCGAGTCGGCGCGTACTCCCACTGCGTCACGGCGTCGAGCGCCGCCTGATCGAGCAACGGCACGGACTTGACGACTCTCGCATCCGCGACCTTGCCGTCAGGACCGATGGTGGCCTCGACGTGCACCGTGCCCCCGATGCGGGCCGACTTCGCCACTTCGGGATACACGGGCGGTACGTTCTTCGTCTTGGTCGGATTGCGGATGGCGCCGCCCACGCGCACGGCCGTCGTCGCCAGCTTCGCACGCATCTCCGAGTTGGCCTTTGCCTTCGCAGCGGCAGCGGCGGTCGCTTCTGCGCGCGCCTTCCCGGCGGTCGCATCGGCAATCGCCTTCTCGCTCGCCAGCCGGGCGGACGCCGCCAGCTCGCGCGCGCGATCGTAAGACTTGATCCACTTGGCGTCCTGGGCCGCCAACTCAGCATCGAGAGCGGCGGTAGTCTCTTGTGCCGCCTTCAGCGACTCCGCCGCATATTGGCCTGCAGTCACAGACGCGTTGTCGAGTGCCGCTTTGGCCGCATCAATCTCAGCCGTCGGTCGAGTGCCGCATGCCGTCGCGAATGCCAACACCAGAAGGATGGCCGATAGTCTGCCTATGGCAAGCATCGTGTGTGCCTCCTTTGAAATGCGCGATCTCAGCCCCGTGTGGGCTGATCCTCTCACGCGCGTGCTGCAACTCTGCGGTAGATGAACAACAACAGCACGGCCCCGAGCGTCGCCATGATAAAGCCGGCAGGCTCGCCAGGCTGATACCAGCCTAGCAGCCTGCCGATGAATCCACCGACGAGCGCCCCGGCGATGCCGAGCCCCATCGTCACGAGCACTCCACCGGCATCACGGCCTGGCATCACGAGTTTCGCAAGGGCACCGACAATCAAGCCAAACACGACCCATCCAAGAATACTGAGCATCGTGCCGCTCCCTTCAATGCTGAGCGAACGCCATTTACGCCCGTGATGTCTGACGTTCGCTCGGTTTCATCTTCGCGCTCGTGACCGCGTCTACCGGTCCGAAATCTGCAGCGACTGCCGCACGCGCCGGAACGCATTCGCGTACGTCGCTGCCTCGCTCTGGGGCGCGACGCCAATGAGGAAGAGCACGCTGTTCCCGCGCAGTTGTGTCGTCGAGACCGTGACCGCCTCCGTTTGGCCGGTCGCGTCGGAGACGTTGGAGAGGACCGTGGTCAGGCCGGTCCGTCCGCCGAGGCTGTCGCGCCGGTAGCCATCCTGCTGCTGCAACTTCGGGTTCGATCGAGCAAAGCCCTTGAGCAGTTCGTCCGTATCTCGCCGAAGATCGCCGCTCCCGTTCGGGATCACGCCGACCTGGATGCCGTGGGTGAACGCGGTCTGTCCGTTATTGCCGTGGAAGAAGCCGCCGTCGGGGGCATACGTGATCACCCCGCCGTTATCCGCGGTCGGCTGCCAGTTGGCGGGCACCGTGATCGTGAGAAAGCTGGCGGGCTGGTACGCCCGCCCCTGATGAGAGGGTGGCTCGACGCGAACGACTGTGCGCGTGCCAGCCGACCCTCTGCTGGTGTTGCCGGCCTTGGCGGCATTTGCCTTCGCGATTTGCTCGGCCGTCAAGGCCGGCGACATGCCAGCGAGCCGCCCCTTAATGCTGTCGAAGTGTCCGGTATCGCCCCCGCCGCGGATCTGCAGCATCGATGCCTCGCGGAGGATGGCGTCGTAACGGTTGCCCGGGTTCGGGTGGCTGCTCATCCACTCCGGCTGGCGGCCACCGCCCTGCGACTCGATGGTCTTGAACATGTTGGCCATCTGGCGCGGGTCGTAGCCGGCACGGGCGAGGATCTGCGCGCCAAGGAGATCGGCTTGCCGCTCGTACTCCCGCCCGTACTTCAGGAAGTACGTGCCCAGTCCGAACTGCGAGCCCTGGGCAATGAGGCCGCCGGCGGTGCCGCCGACGACGGTGCCCAGGATCTGGCCCGCGAGCGCGCCAATCTGAAAGCGTTCGCCCTTGGTTGCCTGCGCGGTGCCGTGACGGAGCGCAACGTGGGCGATCTCGTGGGCCATGACACCGGCGACCTCGGCCTCGGTCGTGCCCGCTTCGATCATGCCCCGATTGAGGAACATCGGCCCGCCCGGTAAGGCGAAGGCGTTGATCTCCTTCTGGTTGACGACGTCGAACGTGTACCGAAACTGCGGGTGCCCAAACTCGCCGGGGATGGCCGCGACCAGCACGCGACCGACCTGTTCGGCCCACTCCTCGGTTCGGCCGTCATTCAGCATCGGCAGTTCTTTAGAGACCTGGGCAGCCGCCTCCTGTCCGAGCTTCACGTCCTGTTCCGGGGTGTACTTGTTCGTGTCCAGCTTGAATCGGGTTTGAGCGGGCACGACGATCGTGGCGAGGGCGACGATTGCCACCGTGAGGCCGCACACCACGGACAGCCGGAGCCCCGACGCACTCGACATCGAGACTTCGCGATGGGAGGGTGTAGAGAGTGGCTCGGTCATATGTCTCCTCGCTGCCAGATAACGGGGCCGTGGCCGCGCGCAGCCGCCGCCCACGTCTCATCGCTCGCCTCCGAATCGCGTGCGCTGCCTCTGCAAGAGAGACGCCGGAGCGAAGTCACGGTGCCGCAGACATGACTCGATACGGGGCTCGCGACGGTTCGAGCACTCTGCATCAGTCGCGATCTCGACTCTTCGCCGGCGTTCTCGTATGGCCCCATCGCCCGCGCCACCCCACGATTGCGCCAGCGACCCACCTGGCTGCGAAGAATGGATTGACAACCGCCCGCCTCAGGAATGGAACACGTCGGTGGCGGTAATTTCTACTCACTCAATTAGCCTGCACCGGGCCGCGCACGTCATCGCGCGGCGGCTCGCGAGTGTTGATCGGAGCGGCGCCGACATGGGCGGCAAGCTCATCGATGTGTGTAGGCCATACCAACCTCAAAGCATTGGTTGCCGCCCGGCGCCGGTGCAGTCCCGACGCCTCTGGCAAGCTTCGCGTGGTCGCCTGCGTCGTGCACGGAAGAATCCACAGGCATGGTCGTTGCTGGGCGTCTTCTTGGAGGTGCATCGTGGCAACTGCGATCCGACTTCGTGCGATCTCGGAAAGTCTGAAGGAGCCGTGGGCATGGCCGATGTTCGAATTCATGAGGGTGAATCTGCGGGACGCGCGCCGCAAGGTCACGGTCGCCCGTTGCGCAGCCGAGGATTTCGCCGCCGATGCCGCCCTGAAGGTCCGTCGGCACCCGCTGGGCGCCGTGGGCGTCGCGATGGTCACCGGCACGGTCGTTGGGTCGCTGGTCGGATTCGGCATCGGATGGCTCGGGCGAACTCGCGCGTAGCAGGACAACCCTGCGCCACCGTGCCCTGAATGCGCCGGTCGTGCCCGGCGCGCGACATCATTCGGGAGAAGGGATGGTGGCGGCCGCTCAAGATCGAGTGATCGAACCTGCGGACAGCAGCGCCAAGACCGTGCAAGAAAGTCCACCATGCGATCACTCGGCCGCGGGGACCGACGCGCTGAGCGGTTCGATGAGCTCCACCCGGAGACTCGAACCTGACGCCATCTCGATCTCGTCCCCCTTGGTGGCCAGCACTACTGCCGACCCGCCGCCCGCGCCGATGGCCGACCCCACAGCAGCGCCCTTGCCGCCGCCGGTGATTCCACCGACGATCGCGCCGGCGGCCGCACCGATACCGATCTTGGCGGCGTCCTCCCCCTTGGTCGCTTCAGCCACCCAGCGCAGCGGCGCTGTGCGGATGTCATACGTCACCGTCCGTGTCTGCAGTTGAGTGAACCGGATCCCCAGCTCCGCGCGACCCTTCACGCGGCCGGATTCGCGCGCGCTCGTGACCGTCCCCAGCAGCACGCTGCCGCTCGGCGCAACCGCGGCGCCACCAGCGACCAGCGGCATGGTCAGGACAGCGCGCACCAAGTCCTCCACTTGGCTGGTTTGCGACGCGATGGTGGTTTCGAGTTCGGCCTCGAGTGTCGTGCCGGCAGGTAGGATGACTTGCCGTGTCGCCGCCTCGCGCGCGGCTTCGCCCGCCTGCACCGACGCGATTTCGGTCCGGTTGACCCGGACACGAGCCGCGCCCTCGACCGCCACCACGTCCGGATCCACGCTCACGAGCTTGCCGACGACCTGACGTCCATCCTGGAGCTCGATCGCCACGTCGGTACCAGGCGTAATCTCTTCGAGTGCCGCCCTGCCCTGGCAAGCGACGCCCGCGCACGCGGTGGCGAATATCGCGACAATCGTTCGTACTCGACGTGTCGACCACATCGTCGTCCTCCCTTCCGTTGGACCACTATACGACTCCAAACGAGAATTTCGTACTCGTTATGAAGAGCCGTATAGCGGTCCTAGCGTGATGTTTCCAGCGGAGGAGCAACCACCGTGCCAGTGTCTTTCCGAAGCGCAGACGTAGTCCCGTATCAGCGTTCGAGTCGGGTGTTCTCGCGTAACAGGCAATTACTACCTTTACGAGGACGTTGTTACACACCCGCCGTCGTAGGAAAGCGGCGACACCAGCTGCGCTCACGAGGCACGACAGTTGCACCGTGCGCAGCAGCTCTTGGATGTCGTCCGGCGGTGTAGCGGGCAACGATGCCGCTGACTAGGGGTTCGATTGGGTCAGCACTTACTTCTCAATAGGAGGCTCCCATGCTTATGACGCTCTTCATGCTGATCATCTTGTTGTGGGCCATTGGTGTCGTGAGCTCCTACACACTTGGCGGGTTCATCCATCTCCTCCTCGTCATTGCCGTCGGCGTCGTGCTCGTTCGGATTATCCAGGGACGCAACCCGATCTGAAACCACACGCCATGGAGGAATCATGTCGGCACGATTCATTGGTGCACTGCTCATCCTGGTTGGTCTGTTCGCGCTCTTCTTGCCCAACTTCCGTTACACGACGGAAGAGACGGTGCTCGACGTGGGCCCCCTCGAGGTAACCGCGGAACGGGAGAAGCGTATACCGCTTCGGCCGATCGCGGGGGGCGCCTCAATCATCGGGGGCTTGGCGCTCGCATTCAGACGTCGGCAATAACTCAGTCTGGGGCCAGCTCAGGCTCCCGTGGCGCTCGCAGGTCTTACCTCGTTCTTGTACTTCTGAAGCTTGTTGTACAGCGCCTTCAGGCTGATTCCCAGCATTTCAGCGGCGCGGATCTTGTTGTTGCCCGTGTGTCCGAGAGTGAGCTCAATGAGGCGGCGCTCAGCATCCTCCACGCGCATGCCAGGAG
>JBOGIR010000404.1:0-1504 GCA_050742335.1 Vicinamibacterales bacterium
GGGCGCTCGATTGTCTGGCACATTGCGACCTGGATCGGATACGAGGAGAAGTCATCAACCTGGGCTCCGGCTCGTCAATCTCGCTCGCGGACATGGCGCCGCTCGTGGCACGGAAGATGAACAGTCCAGATGCCGTCATCACCTACGTCGGCGACAGGCCAGGACAGGTCTTCCGCCATACCGCCGACGCCAGCAAGGCCGAACGGCTCCTCGGGTGGCGGCCGCAGGTCTCCTTCGAGGAGGGGCTCGAGCGGACGATCGCGTGGTACGCGGCGAACCGCTCCTGGTGGGAAAAGCAGCTCTGGATGCGCGATATCCCGATCATCACCAAGACCGGCAGGCGCGAGCTCCATTGAGTACGAACAGTTTCTTGTCATCCCCCGACGACCAGCCGCGGGCGCCGGACAGCCTCGTTGTCGAAGACCTTGGCAAGCGGTATTTCCTGGCGTCGAAGCGGATCACCGAACCACCCAGGACGCTGAACCTCGGCCTTGCGCGGGTGCCGATTCCACGGGTGTCGCTGCCGGGACGTGTCACGCAGGGCCGGGACCTCTGGGCGCTCAGGCACGTGTCGTTTGCCGTTCCTCGCAGCACGATCCTTGGAGTGATCGGCGCCAACGGGGCCGGCAAGTCGACCCTGCTCAAGATCATCGCGCGCGTCACGCGGCCCACCGAAGGGCGGGTTGCCGGCGTCGGCCGGGTGGTCTCGCTGCTGGAGCTCGGCGCCGGGTTCCATCCTGATTTCTCCGCGCACGACAACATTCTGATGAACGCGGCGATGCACGGCATCTCGCGACGGGAAGTCCTCGATCGTATGCCAGGCATCATCCAGTTCGCGGAACTGGACGACTTCCTCGACAATCCCCTGCGGCAGTACTCGAGCGGCATGTATCTGCGCCTGGCGTTTTCGGTGGCGATCAACATGCAGCCGGACATCCTGCTGGCTGACGAGATCCTCGCCGTCGGCGACATCTCCTTTCAGGAGCGCTGCCTCCAGCGAGTTGCCGAAGAAGCGGAACGCGGGCTGACGGTGCTGTTCGTATCTCACGACATGTCTGCTGTTTCACGTTTGTGCCACCGCGTCGTATGGCTGGACAAGGGCGAGGTGGTGAAGGACGGCGAACCCGAAGGAGTCATTGCGGAGTACGAGGAGGCAGCCCTTCGCGGCAGGAGCCGCGATATCACATTCGGTGGAAGGGCCGGTCGGCACGTCAATCTTATTGCCGAGATCGCCTCAGTGCGTCTGCTGAACTCCTCCGGTGAAGAGATTGGAGCTGCCCCGGTCGTCGAGGATGTCTCCATACGCATCAGGCTCAAGATCCGACGACCTGGAGCGGCTCTGCGTGCATTTGCCGACCTGTACGCGAAGCGCATAGCCGTCTTTCGGACGGCTATGCAGGACGAGGTGATTGCGGAACGTCGTGGCCTGCTCGACCTGGTCGTTCGGATCCCCGCTCACTTTCTGGCCGAGACGACCTACACGGTGAACGTGACGGTCTACACG
>JBOGIR010000405.1:0-2427 GCA_050742335.1 Vicinamibacterales bacterium
TACCCCAAGGACGACACGCCCGGCTGCACGAAGGAATCGTGTGATTTCCAATCCAGTCTTCCCGCGCTCAAGCCGCGCAACACAGCGGTCCTCGGCATGAGTATTCTGGACGAAAAGAGCAAGGCGACATTTGCCGACAAGCACGGCCTGACATTTCCCCTGCTTGCGGACGCCGACCACGAAGTCGCCGAAAAGTATGGCGTGTGGCAGGAAAAAAAGCGCTACGGCCGGACCTATATGGGCATCGTGCGGACCACGTATCTGATCGGACCGGACGGGAAGGTGATCGAGCGGTGGGACAACGTCAAGGTCGATGGGCACGCAGAGGCGGTCGCCGCAGCGCTGCAGTGATCTGCCACGTGTCGTTCACGCTTCTGGGTTCTGATGCTTCTCGGTTCGTGTTCACGTTCGGTTCGCGGTTCCAGGTTCGGGCTTCACGTTCGCCGCGGCGCGACACCGAACCTCGACCGCGAACCCCTCAACGAGAACGACGACGGGTGGCGGGTGCCGGACGCGTCCAGTTCTCGAGCGTCAGCCCTTTCACGCGGCCGAATTCGGCGGTGTTGTTCGTGACGAGCCTGAGCCCGAGACTGCGTGCGTGAGCGGCAATGAAGAGATCGTTGGCGCCGATCATCTGACCCCGTTTCTTCAGGTCAGCACGGATCTGCACATAGTGGGTCGCAGCGGTGTCTGGAAACTCGAGGACCTCGACGTGCGGAAGGAACGCCTGCAGCGCCGTCGCATCCTGCATGCGGCGCGGCGACACTTCAACACCATAGAGCAGTTCCGCCTTGGTGACGACCGAGATGCAGACGTCCGTGACCGGGATGGCCCGCAGCCGCCGCATGACGGGCTGGCTCGACCGCTTCATGATGTAGGAGCACGTGTCCGTGTCGAGCATGAAGCGGGCCGCCATGGCGCTCAGCGCTCGCGCTCCTGCACGGGGTGATCCTCGACGTTCTCCATGAACGCGTCGGACGCGACCGGGCCGTGTTCGAGATACGGCCCCCAATCCGTCGGGCGGGGCGACAGGATCACGTCCTCACCCACTTTGCGAATGAACACTTCGTCGCTGTCGAACTGGAACTCCTTCGGCAATCGCACGGCCTGGCTGCGGTTCGTCATGAAGACCTTGGCGGTGCGCGGCATGGTCAGCAGCCTCCAGAAGACGCCATATACGTGAGTATATCGCAGTCACCCGACAGCCGACGCTCTGCGGCGGGGAGCCGCCGGATGCTCCGCGAGCGCTATTTCGGCAGGCCGGCCCAGTTGAGGAGGAGGGTAATCGGCGCGGGCGGCTCCGTTTCCTCGGCAATCAGAAACCGCTGCCCGTCTGGTGACGGCCACCAGATCCTGAACTCTGGAAGAGCGCGACTGGCGCCCCCGGTCTGGCGGTTGTCGCGGAGAGATCGATCGGGACCGCCATGATCCGCTCGTCCGATGCCGCATAGAAAAGCTCTCGTCCATCGCGCCGCCAGTATGGAAGGGTTCCCCCCCGCGCCGACACCTGCACCTTCACCGTGGGCTCTGGGAAGGACTGCCAGACCTTGCCCATGCCCCCTTCGCCGAGCGGAGCAATGACTTCGTACGGACCGACGCGGCTGCCGGGGGCCAGGGCCACTGGCGTGAGATTCTACGTCATGAGACGCGACTGAAGCGCTGGCCCAATCACAGGCGCTCAGTTCGTGGCCGGCCGGTTGCCTTTTCTCAGCCGCTCGCGCGCGTTCTCGACGTCGCGGTGAAACACGAACAGGCGATCGGCATTGCCGTCGGGATCGGTGAAGTTGAACTGGCGTCCCTTCGGGAGTTTCACACGCAGGTTCTTGGCCAGGTAGTCCACCTGAAAGATCTCGAGGTCCAGCGACGCCGTCGTGAACGCATCGTCGCGATTGCTGGTCTCGTATCGGAGCCCTGTCGGGGTCGCGATCAGGCGCCCTCGACACGATCCGACACCGTGCCGGTGAACGACGTCGATCGCCGAATCCAGCCGGACTTCCCGCAACTTGACGACGATCTGACGCTGACCGGGCGCCACGTCGATGGGCATCGCGACGCTGTCGAACCCTTCTGCCGACACGTTGAGCTGATGCGTGCCCGGCGTCACGTCTTCCGCAGTCGCCGGGGCCGCGCCAATGAACCGGCGATCGATGAACACCTGCGCGCCGGGCACGTCGCTCTCGATACGAAGCACGCCCAGTACAGGCGGCGCCTCCATTGCGCGTGCGGCGGGCGTCTCTTCAACGACGACGGGCGCTTCCGCTCCGCGCGGCTCGCTGGGTGACGCCGCCTCCTCCGGGCGTGCCGGCGTCGGCGTGGCCATGGCTCGCGGCGCACGGACCGGCGCCGAACGCGCAGAGACCGCTTCCTGCCGCGGCGCCGGCGGCTGGAAGAGCATGACCAGCAAAGCCACGGCTCCCACGAGCAGGG
>JBOGIR010000406.1:0-5918 GCA_050742335.1 Vicinamibacterales bacterium
GCGCTGCTCGAGCACCTTCGGGCGCATGGGCACACGTTCGATCTCGTCGTGTTCTGGACGTTCCGGTACTACCCGTCGTATTTCGGCTTGCCGCTGGTGGCCGACCGGGCCGTGCTCGTGCCGACAGCGGAGGAAGACGCGGCCATCAATCTCGATGTGCTGCCGCCGTTCTTCGACAAACCGGCCGGCTACCTGTTCCTGACTCCAGAAGAGGAAGACCTGGTCTCGAGCCGCGCCTACCGGCCGCTCCATCCGTCCATGGTGGCCGGCATCGGACTCGAATCCGTCTCGAGCGATCGTGCGCCGCGGACGCCTCTCGACGCTCTTGGTATTCCGCCGAAGTACCTGCTCTACCTTGGCCGCGTGGATCGGAACAAGGGATGCGACGCGCTGCTCGAAACGTTCCAGGAGTATGCCGCGACGCGTCCTGGGGTGACCCTCGTGCTGGCGGGCCCGGCAAAGATGCAGATCCCCTCGCACCCTCAGATCCGCGCCCTTGGCTATGTCTCGGACGAGGTGCGCGAGGCGCTTCTGGCGCACGCACAGGCCCTCGTGGTGCCGTCCTGGTACGAGAGCCTCAGCATCGTGCTGCTCGAAGCGTGGAACCACGCGATTCCGGCGCTCGTGAACGGACGCTGCAAGGTGCTCGCCGGGCAGGTGCGGCGCGCCAACGGCGGGCTGTACTACATGTTTCCGGCGGAATTCGACGAAGCCGCCGACTTTCTGCTGAACCGGCAGGCCGAGCGTGACGCACTCGGCCGGCAGGGACTCGAGTACATCAATCGTGAGTACCGATGGCCTACGGTGCTGTCGCGCGTGGAGACGTTGTTTCAGGAGGTTCGACGACGATCAGCGCCACAGCTTCAAAGCGCCCACTCCTGAGTCGGTACGCCCGAGTGTCCACGGGATCCGGGACGTCCACCGGGCCCGCAATCACATAGAGAAACTCTTCGAACGCCTGCGCGAGATCGGTGGGTGACGGTTCCGGGGCGCTGCGCGGGTGCGAATGATACGCCCCGACGACGCCGATGGAGACCTCCCCGCGCTGCGCCAACTCGCGGCATCGCCTGATCTGCGTGAGATAGTCGATTGGGGACACCTCGTATCGGCGGAGCGGATCGTCAGCCGCGTTAGTGGCGGGGACGGCTTCGGCCACTTCCGTGTCCGTGCCGATGAGCAGGCCGCAACATTCACGCGGGCTCTCCCGTCGCGCATGTGAGGTAATGGCATCGAGTACGGCGCGAGGCACCCTCACGTCGGTAGTGCCGGTTTCGCAACCTCGAGGCTGCGAGGTGGGGGTGTCGCTTCGCACAACCGGCTCAGCTCGTGGTGCGCCCATCTGCCTTCGACCATCGGGGCTCGCTTCGCGCCTACGCCCCCCACGGTTGTGCTTCGGACATCCCCACCTCGTAGCCCGTACTCACAGGCGCGAGACGGGCACCTCCGGACGCAAACCGTGGACAGGCGAAGATGGCGGAGCGAGATCTGATCTTCGCCTCTGCCCAGACGTAGACCGAGCGGAGCCGGTTTGCGGGAGGAGGTGCCCGCCTCACGCCTGTGGGTTGCGAAACGGACTCTAGTGTACGCCGGGTGCCGACCCGCCGAACACATTCCGCGACGTCACGACCGAGTCCTTGGCGTAGGCGGAAGCGGACCCGCAACGTAATATGCGAGCGATGGCCGACGCGTTCGTCTTTGGCGGTGACATTGCCTGGCGCCCCACCCGCGAGTATCGCGAGCGCAGCCGCCTGATGTCGTTCATGGCCCGTCATGGTCTCGCGACCTACGATCACCTGCTTCGCCGCTCGATCGAAGACCTGGACTGGTTCTGGAAAGCCGTATTCGACGATCTGGGCATCGAGTTCTACGAACCCTATCAGCAGCTCCTCGACACCTCGCGCGGTGTCGCCTGGGCACGGTGGTGCGTCGGCGCACGGCTGAACATCGTCCATAACTGCCTCGACAAATTAATGGGGACGGCTATGGAACGCAAGGCGGCCCTGCGATGGGAGGGCGAGGAAGGCGTCACGCGCGTGCTCACGTACGGTGAGCTGTACGCCGAGGTGAACCGCTGCGCCAACGCCCTGCGGGAGCTGGGCGTGCGCAAAGGGGACCGTGTGGCGCTGTTCATGCCGATGTGCCCCGAGCTGATCGTCGCCTTCTTCGCCACCATCAAGCTTGGTGCGATCATCCTGCCGCTCTTCTCCGGCTACGGCGCCGATGCGGTTGCTGCGCGCCTTCACGACGCCGACGCCACAGTGCTCGTCACCGCCGACGGGTTCTGGCGCCGCGGGCAGATGGTCCCGATGAAGGCAACGGCCGATCGCGCGGCCGACGCCGCGTCGTCTCTCCAGTCTGTCGTGGTCGTCCCGCGGGTCGGCGCAGACGTGCCCTGGACCACCGGACGCGACCATCGGTGGGCCGACCTCGTTGCGCGGCAATCCGATCGGTGCGACACAGTGAGGACCGACGCCGAAGATCCGTTGATGATCATCTACACGTCGGGCACGACCGGCCACCCGAAGGGCGCCGTGCACACGCATTGCGGGTTCCCCATCAAGGCCGCGCAGGACCTCGCCCACTGCATGGACGTGCACGACACCGACACCATGCTCTGGGTAACGGATATGGGCTGGATGATGGGTCCGTGGGAAGTGTTCGGGATGACGCTGCTGGGCGGAACGATGGTGCTTTATGACGGAGCCCTCGATTATCCCGGGCCGGACCGGCTATGGGCGCTCGTCGAGCGTCACAATGTCAGTATCCTCGGCGTGTCGCCGACGCTCATCCGCGCGTTGATGCGCCACGGGGACGCGCCGGTCCGTAGTCACAATCTGTCGGCGCTCCGCATCCTGGGCTCGACGGGAGAACCCTGGAATCCGGAATCATGGCGGTGGCTGTTTGATACGGCAGGAGGCGGTCGCCTCCCCATCATCAACTACTCGGGCGGCACCGAGGTGTCTGGCGGACTCGTGTCGGGCAACGTACTCACACCGATGAAACCATGCTCGTTTGCAGGCCCCCCTCCCGGCATCGCCGCCGACGTCGTCGATGACGAGGGCCGCCCGGTGCGCAACCAGGTGGGTGAGCTGGTGGTGCGCGCGCCGTGGATTGGGATGACGCGCGGGTTCTGGCGCGATCCCGAACGCTACGAGCAGGCGTACTGGTCGCGCTTTCCCGGCGTGTGGGTCCACGGCGACTGGGCCGCGATAGACGATGATGGACTGTGGTACATCCTCGGGCGATCGGATGACACCATCAAGATCGCCGGCAAGCGGCTGGGACCGGCCGAGGTCGAGTCCGTCCTCGTGGAGCACAAGGCGGTGATCGAGGCCGCCGCCATTGGCGTTCCCGATCCCGCGAAGGGACAGGCGCTCGTCTGCTTCTGCGTGCTGCGCCCCGGGTACACGCCGGGCGGGGCGCTCGGTGACGAGCTCCGGGCGCTGGTGGCCACGCGCCTCGGCAAGCCGCTTCGGCCCGAAACCATCGAATTCGTCGCGGAACTCCCGAAAACTCGGAACGCCAAGGTGATGCGCCGCGTCATCCGGTCCGCCTATCTCGACCAGGATCCCGGTGACCTGTCGTCGCTCGAGAACCCGCAGGCGGTCGAAGACATCCGAACGGTGCGACGGCATATCTAGCAGGCTGTGCTCATTTTTTTCAAATGATTTCTCTGTGCCTCTGTGCCTCTGTGGCCCGGCCTGGACTCTTGCCACGGGCTGCTGGCGCGGCCCGTTGTATCCGCCAAACTGCTAGCATGGGTTTTGTATGAAGATATTGCCGAGTCCACGAGGACCCGTCCTACACTCTGTCCGAAGACCGGTCCACGCGGCACTCCGAAAGGTGAATCCGATGCGCCGAACCGTTCATGCCGTCGTCTTGACGTTGATCGCGAGCCTGTCTGTCGCGTGTGGAGGCGGGTCCGCCCCCGAGGAACGACGCGCCGAGTCGACGGCGCCGACGACGGACGGCCGTCAGGTAGCGATGGACAAGAACGCGTACCCGGTGTTCCCGAACGCGGACAGCGGAACGGACCCTTCAGTACCCGCAGAGCAGGGCGGGCGGGGCTTTACCGGCCAGGGATGGGAGACGAACACCGACTTTGACTTGATCGGTGACCCACGTGCGGTGAAGGGCGGCGTCCTCCGCGAGCACATCTTGGATTTCCCGGGAACGCTTCGCGTCCTCGGCGGCCCGGAATCGAATACGGCGCTCAACTACATGATCAGGCCGATGGTGTACGAGACGTTGCTGACGTTGCACCCGACAACGCTCGACTGGATGCCGATGCTCGCAACGCACTGGCAGATCTCTGACGACAAGATGACGTACCGGTTTCGGCTCGATCCCAACGCCCGATGGTCCGACGGCCGACCGGTCGTCGCCGACGACGTCGTCGCGAGCTGGGTGTTCACGATGGACAAGGGCCTCCAAGACCCGAGTAACCTGCTCGTGTTCGGCAAGTTCGAAAAGCCTGTCGCCGAGAGCAAGTACATCGTCCGCGTCAGGAGCACGCAGCTCAACTGGCGGAACTTCCTCTATTTCGCCGGCAGCCTCTACATCATCCCGGCGCACGTGCTGAAGGACGTTGACGGCGCACGCTATCTGAAGGAATACAACTTCAAGCTCATGCCGGGCACCGGCTCGTATGTAGTCAACGACGCCGACATCGTCAAGGGCCAGAGCGTGACGATTCGGCGGCGAAACGATTACTGGGCGGCCGATCATCGGCGGAACGTGGGCCTGAACAACTTCAACGAAGTTCGTGAAGTCGTCGTTCGCGACCAGAACCTCGCGTTCGAGATGTTCAAGCGGGGCGATCTCGACCACTACTACGTCAATGTCTCGCGGCAATGGGTCGAGGAGCTGAACTTTCCAGACATTCAGCGCGGGCTCATACAGAAGCGCAAGATTTTCAACGACGCACCGACGGGAACCCAGGGCCTGGCCTTCAACACGCGGCGTCAGCCGTGGGATGACGTCCGAGTGCGGCAAGCGCTGGCGCATCTCCTGAATCGCGACATGCTGATCGAGAAGCTGTTCTACAAGGAGTACGTGCCTCAGAATTCCTATCACGGCGGCACTTACGAGAACCCGAACAACCCGAAAAACCCCTATGACCCCAAGCGGGCCCTCGAGCTGCTCGCCGAAGCCGGGTGGAAGGAGCGGGATGGTCAGGGACGACTCGTCCGGGGCGGCCGTCCGCTGACCGTCGAGGTGTTGTATGCGAGCAAGACATCGGAGCCGTTCCTGACAATCTTCCAGGAGGAGCTGCGCAAAGTGGGCATCAGCATGAACCTCCGGCTGGTGACAGGGGAGACGCTCTTTCAGCTGGTCATGCAGCGGCGATTCGATCTGGTGTCCATGGGATGGGGCGGGCTGGTCTTCCCCAACCCGGAAACCATGTGGCATTCACAGCTCGCGGACGTCGACAACAACAACAACATCACGGGATTCAAGAACCTCCGCGTCGATGAACTGCTCAAAGCCTACGACCTCGAATTCGATCAAGCGAAGCGTGTCGAGATCATCAGGGAGATCGACGGAATTCTTGCCAACGCGCACCACTACGTCCTCGAGTGGGATGCGCCATTCCATCGCATAGTGTTCTGGAACAAATTTGGATATCCGGAGGGCTACTTTACGCGCCACGGCGATTACCGGGATATGCCGTCGCTCTGGTGGCTCGACCCTCAGAAGGAGGGTCAACTCGCGCAGGCGCGGCGAGATTCCTCGCTCAAATTGGCTGTCGGCGCTACCGAGGTGCGCCACTGGGAGGAGCAACGCGAACAGGGTTCGCCCACCGCGACCCGGTAGGGATTGGGTTAGACCTGCGCCGACATGGCTGGTTATTTCATCCGCCGCCTCCTCCTCGTCATTCCAACGTTCATCGGGATCACGCTGGTGGTGTTCGTGAT
>JBOGIR010000407.1:0-4522 GCA_050742335.1 Vicinamibacterales bacterium
CACTACGACCCCAGGGTACTTAGTGTCCGCCTTCAGGCGGACGTCATGAACAGCGAACCGAACCTGAACACGAACTGAGCACAGAGAACCGAGAAGTGTGAACGACACGCTCGTGACACAACACAAGTGAGCTTCAACTCAGCGGGTGGATTAAGATCGCCCTCTGGAGCGCCCCATGACTACCGCGACGCAGCGAGCGACCCCGCAGACGAGTGACGTTTCGCGTCCGTTGATGCTGATTGACGGCCAGGCGGTCGAAGCCGCGGATGGACGCCTCATCGACATCGAAAATCCCGCCACCCGGACGGTGGTCGCGCAGGTGCCGCGCGGCGGCGCGGCGGATGTCGACCGTGCGGTGCGCGCCGCTGCCAGCGCGTTCGAGTCGTGGCGCCGGGTACCGGCGCGCGAGCGCGGACGGCTCCTGTTGCGGATTGCCGATGCGGTCGAGGCCGACGTCGAGTCGATCGCCCGTATTGTTGCGCTCGAGACGGGGAACGCCTTGCGCACGCAGGCGCGACCCGAGGTGAAGGGCGCGGTCGACGTGTTTCGGTACTACGGCGGCGTCGCGAGCGAGGCCAAGGGCGAAACGGTGCCGCTTGGCGAGCACCTTCTCTGCTACACACGCCGCGAGCCCATCGGTGTCGTGGGCGGGATCGTGCCGTGGAATGCGCCAGTCGTGCTTGGGACGTTGAAGATTGCGATGGCGATTGCGGCAGGCAACACACTGGTGCTCAAAGCCGCCGAAGATGCACCGCTCGGGCTCCTCCGCGTCGCGCAGATCTGCGGCGAGCATCTGCCGGCCGGTGTGGTGAACCTCGTGACTGGATTCGGCGAGGAGGCGGGCGCTGCGCTGGCAGGTCACCCGGGAGTCCGGAAGCTGTCGTTCACCGGTTCGACTGAAGTCGGGAAGCTCATCATGCACGCGGCGGCCGATCGCATCGTGCCAGTCTCACTGGAGCTGGGTGGCAAGAGCCCCGCCATCGTGTTCGGCGACGCCAACGACGACCGAACGGTTGATGGGGTGATCGCGGGGATGCGGTTCACACGGCAGGGTCAGTCGTGCACCGCCGGGTCGCGGCTCTTCTTGCACCGATCGATCTTCGATTCGTTCCTCGGCACGCTCGCGGCGAAGCTCACGAAGCTGCGTATCGGCGACCCGCTGGACGAGACAACGGACATGGGCGCCATCATCAATCGCAAGCAGTTCGATCGCGTCTGCTCGTACATCGAGGACGGTCTGCAACAACCGGACGCTCGTCTCGTGTTGGGTGGCAGGCCGCCTGGCGACGGACCGCTCGCGCAAGGCTACTTCGTCGAGCCGACCGTGTTCGCCGGAGTCCAGAACGAGTGGCGCATCGCCCGCGAAGAGATATTCGGACCTGTGCTCGTGGCGATCCCATGGCAAGACGAGGCGGACGCGGTGCGCATGGCCAACGACAGCCACTATGGCCTTGCCGCGTACGTGTGGACGCACGACCTGTCGAAAGCGTTGCGCACCGCGCATGCGATCGAGTCCGGGTGGGTGCAGGTCAATCAAGGGCTGGGGCAGTTTCCAGGACAGTCGTACGGCGGATACAAACAGAGCGGCCTCGGGCGTGAGTACTCGCTCGAAGGGATGCTCGACAGCTACACGCAGCGCAAGTGCGTGACCGTGAATCTTCAGTAGGCCGCCCCCGCGTCGTTACGCAACCGCTCTCACCGTCGTCGGCCGCTCCTGCTCTACGGATACCGGTCCTTCTCGTAGCGTCAGCACCGGGCACGACGCCCTGCGGACGACCCGTTCAGCGACACTCCCCATGAACACGTGCGAGAACCCGGTGCGCCCGTGTGTCCCCATGACGATGAGGTCGAAGCTGCCGGCATGGGCATGTTCGATGATCGTGTGCGCCGGTTGGCCCGTCAGGACGTTGGTCTCCACGTTGACGCCCTCGCTGGCGGCCACCGACTTCAACGTCGTCAGTCGTTTCGTGGCTTCGCCCGTGAGGCTCTCCAATATGTGCGGGAGGTTCGACACATACATCTCCGACGTCCAGGCTCCCGAGGCGAACGGGTTGTCCACGACGTGCACCAGCTCCACGGACGCGCCAAGCCGGGCTGCCAGCCTCGTCGCATAACGCAGCGCCCGGTCCGAGTGTGGGCTGAAGTCCACCGGCACGAGGATGCGCGTAATCGCGTCAGTCATCGGCGTTCTCCTGCGTACGGCGCGGGCAATGCGCCGCTCACGAATTGAGCATCGACCATGCCACGAACCTGATCGGCCCGAGGCGGGGCAAACGGACAGATCCGGGCAATATCAGGCGGAATTTCCTGGGAATTCTCAGAGAGCCGCTGCGAAAGATTTCGCGGTGGGCCGGCTCTGCGGGGTCGTTTTCGGCGCCCCCGCTCCTAAATACGACCGAACAGGTAGCCTTTAACGTTGATCCGCGCTAATATAGGACCAATTGGGTCGGAGTTATCGGCCATGCTCAGGCTTTCAAAGAAGACGGACTACGGGCTGTTAGCGCTGCAGTACCTGGCCAACGAGGCGCCGTCGGGTGTGGCGAGCGCCCGCGCTATTGCGGAGCGGTACGACATCCCGGTCGAGTTGCTGGCCAAGGTTCTTCAGCATCTCGCCCGGCTCGGGTTCGTCGCGGCGCAGAAAGGCGCCCACGGTGGCTATCAGCTGGTGCGCTCCGCTGCGTCGATTTCGCTCGCGGACATCGTCGAGGCGATCGACGGGCCGCTTGCGATCACCGCGTGCGAGCGCAAGGACGAGCAGTGCGACCAGTTCGACGCGTGCACTGTTCGCGACCCATTGTGGCGCGTGAGAAACCGAATCCTCACGGTGCTCCAGACAACCACGCTGGCCGACATGGGTGAGGGCGATGGCAGGGTGCCGGTGACGGTGACCAAGGGAGGGCCGGCGAACAGCGTTCCGGCCGAGGCGACATGATTCAGATCACTGAGAACGCAGCCCGGCAGATTCACAAGATGCTCGAGAAACGAGCGCTCGGAGAGAGCGGGCTTCGTCTGGGTGTCAAGGCGGGTGGCTGCTCCGGCTTCGAATACGTATTCGGCTGGGTGGCGGCACCGCGGCAGGACGACGCCGTGTTCGAATCGGCCGATGGCGCGAAGGTGTTCATCGATCCGAGGAGCCTTCGGGTGCTCGATGGCACTGAGCTCGATTACGACACGGGCCTGTTGAGCAAGGGGTTTCTGCTGAACAACCCCCATGCCAAGAGCACATGCGGATGCGGCGTGTCGTTCAGCGTCGAGCAGGGGGAAGGGGCCAGGGGGTAGGGCGATGAGTACGTCCACGGAAACCATCGAACAGCTTGCAAGCCGCGAGTACAAGCACGGCTTCTTCACCGATGTCGAGCAAGAGACGATTCCGCGCGGTCTGAGCGAGGACGTCGTCCGGATGATCTCGGCGAAGAAGGACGAGCCGGAGTGGCTGCTCCAGTGGCGTCTGCACGCGTACCGCACGTGGTTGACGATGAGGGAGCCGAGCTGGGGCAACATCAAATACGGCCCCATCGACTACCAGAACATCATCTATTACGCCGCGCCGAAGCAGAAGAAGACGCTCCAGAGTCTCGATGAGGTGGATCCTGAGATCCGCCGCACGTTCGAGAAGCTCGGGATTCCGCTCGACGAGCAGAAGCTCCTCTCGGGCGTGGCGGTGGACGCCGTCTTCGACAGCGTGTCGGTGGCGACGACGTTCAAGGAGAAGCTGGCGGATCTCGGCATCATCTTCTGCTCGTTCTCGGAAGCGGTACACCACCATCCCGATCTGGTACGAAAGTACCTGGGCTCGGTCGTGCCGTACTCGGACAACTTCTTCGCCACACTGAACTCCTCGGATTTCAGCGACGGCTCCTTTGCGTACATCCCGAAGGGCGTGCGCTGCCCGATGGAGCTCTCCACCTACTTCCGCATCAACGCGAAGGAAACCGGACAGTTCGAGCGCACACTCATCGTGGCCGAGGAAGGCGCGTACGTCAGCTATCTCGAAGGCTGCACGGCGCCGATGCGCGACGAAAACCAGCTGCACGCAGCGGTCGTGGAGCTCGTGGCGCTCGACAACGCGACGATCAAGTACTCGACCGTCCAGAACTGGTATCCAGGCGACAAGAACGGGAAGGGTGGCATCTACAACTTCGTCACCAAGCGCGGCAAGTGCCAGGGCGTCAACTCGAAAATCACGTGGACGCAGGTGGAAACGGGGTCCGCCATCACCTGGAAGTATCCGGGCTGCATCCTCCAGGGGGACAACTCGATCGGAGAGTTCTACTCTGTGGCGACGACCAACAACTGGCAGCAGGCCGACACCGGGACGAAGATGATCCACCTCGGGAAGCACACGAAGAGCACGATCGTGTCGAAGGGGATTTCGGCCGGGCATGGCCAGAACACCTATCGTGGTCTCGTGAAGATTGCCAAGGGCGCCAGGAGCGCGCACAACTACTCGCAATGCGACTCGCTGCTCATCGGCGACAGGTGTGGCGCGCACACGTTCCCGTACCTGGAGATCAAGAACAGC
>JBOGIR010000408.1:0-2269 GCA_050742335.1 Vicinamibacterales bacterium
TCCCGCGGGACTCCCGCACCTGGGCGGGAGGCCTTCACGTCCGTCATGATCTCTTCGCCGATCATGCGCAGCCCCTGCCCGGCGGACGCGCCGAGGCTCTTCGACGCCGCATCGATCCGCTTCGCGGCAGCGCGGAAGCTGTCTCTCGTCTTGGCGCTCGCGTTCAGCGACATGATCACTCCTGTCTGATCTGGACTTCGACGTGGTCCACGCCGGCGGTCTGCAGGTCGGCCGGCTGGTCTCGCATGAGCACGATCCCGGTCAGGTCCGACAGCACCAACCGATCGTCGCTCGTCGGGAGGCTCGCCGCGAAGTCGAACCACACCGTCGCGTCGATCTTGACCTCCTCCCCGGTGCCGAGGCGGATGACCTCCTGCATGCGTTCCACGCGCGCCTGCAGCACCGTTCCTGGACTGGCGTAACTCGGCCTGCCCTGCCCGTCCACGCCGGTCCTCGCCTGCCACGTCACCGACTCCAACTCGGCGTGCCGCTTGAGGGAGACGCTCACGGGTCATTGTCCGTGTTCGGCGGATCGTCGGCGTCCTCGTGGTACGTCTCGCCGACCCTGAACTTGACGACGAACCCGCCCTCGGACGGCATGAACATCTGCCTGACCTTCCCGGTCGGGTCGAACGCCGCCGCGCGCTTCAGGTAATCCGTGACCGTGGGATCCACCTGATAATTCTCGCTCACCTTGCTCCACGACACGCTCGACAGCCCGAGGTCGCGCAGCCTGATCAGCGCGCAGGCCAGATAGCGCTCGATCAGCTCCAGCCGCCCCGCCGAGAGGCTCGGGTCCTCAGACGCCACCTCCTCCGTCACGAACAGGCTGGCGTCGGCGATGAAGGCCAGTACCTGCGACGACGTCAGACTCGTCGAGATGACCTCCCGGACCAAGACTTCGGTGGTGCGCGGCATCTATCGCGTCTCCTCGATCAGGCGTTCCGCCGCGCCCTGCCGGTGGAGCGCATCGTGGTTCAGCCGCTCGGGCGCGTACGTCTCGAGAATGCCGACCGCCATCGCTTGGTGCAGGTCCGGCCTGTAACGCTCGATGACTTCGAGTGCATGCTGCACCAGATCCTCGGCGCGCTGCCCAGCGTGGTGGCCCCTGCTCGCCCACAGCTCCAGATTCTCGGGCCGATTGTCCGTGCGGTCGCCGTTCCGGTGGTGGATGCTCTCGTCTTTGCTCAGCTCCCGACCGAGCATCTGCTCCATCACCAGGCGATGCTCATGCATGCGCATGCGCTTGCGCCCCCGCACCACCACCCAGACGTACCCCATGTGATCCACGCCGCGGTACTTGCCGCTCCAGCGCGGGTTCAGCTCACCCTTGTGCGCGCAGGCTCTACACCGCTTGCAGTAACGCTGGCTTACGGGCTTCCCGCAATCAAGGCAATGACCACCACGCCCTCCGCGCCCGCCGCGCTTGACGTAACACTTCCGGCACAGCATAGCATCCTCTCGCGACGTCGGCTTGCTGCACCGCGCACACCGCCACTTGCACGACCGGCACAACAGCTCTCGCTTGCGCCCCTCGGTCGCCGTGCGATTGCTACATCTCGTGCATCGTCTCATCGTCCGCATTCGTACTTCTCCCTACTGAAGTGAAACAGGGCGGCGGTTCGTAAGGCCGCCGCCCTGAATCTAGCTACTCTGGCTCCCGTCTGGCTATTAGATCAGCCGGACGATTCCGTGGATCGTGGCACCGCCCTGCCGCTCCATCTTCTTGATGTGCGGCCCGCCCACGAACAGCACCCGGAACTTCGTGACGAACGGGTTCTTTTCCCACTGGACGGTCGTGACGTCCTGCGCCTCGGTGAGGTCCCACACGTCCTCGGTCATCTGCACCAGGTGGACGTTGGCCGCCGACGCCGAACCCGCCGCGAGGCTATCCAACGGCCTCACGTCCTCGATGTCGTCGAAGGCCCGGATCCTCTCCAGGAACGTCCGGTCGCCCTTCGCCGTCGAGTAGTCGTCCTGCAGTGCGGCCCAATAGTTCTTGGGCACGTAGAGCAGGAACGGCCCGAACAGGTTCGCGTTGTACGCCGTCTTGAGCATGTTCACGACGTCCGCCACGATGCTCGTGCTCACCGTCGCCCAGTCCGACCCCGACACCGTCAGGGCCGACGCCGCCGTCGACAGCCCAGGGATGGTCAGCCCATCCGTGGACGCCGGGTTGGTGCCCGGACCGAGCCCGAACCCGTTGGCGAACAGGTCCTGGATCTTGTCGGCCACCTTGCGGGAGGCCAACGCCGCCGCCGTGACGTCG
>JBOGIR010000409.1:0-12251 GCA_050742335.1 Vicinamibacterales bacterium
GCTCGAGACGGGGCTCGTCGTCCAGGTGCCCCCGTTCGTCAACCCGGGGGACGTCATCCGCGTGAACACGGAGACTGGGGAGTATTTGTCGCGCGCGTAGGGTTCATAAGCCAAGAGCGAACGTCAAGAGTCAAAACGTGGACGTCGTCAGACATTCCGTCAGCCATGGCTGGATCGAGGTCGTGGTCGGCAGCATGTTCAGCGGGAAGAGCGAGGAGCTGATCCGCCGGCTTCGCCGCGCGCAGATCGCGCGTCAGAAGGTCCAGATCTTCAAGCCGGCGCTCGACACCCGCTACGCCGCCGATCACATCGTCTCGCACAGTGAGATGCGGATTCCCTCGTGTGCAGTGGCGAGTGCGCGCGAGCTGCTCGAGCAGGTCGAGGCCGACACGGAGGTGGTCGGGATCGATGAGGGGCAGTTCTTCGACGCAGAGCTGCCCGCGGTCTGTAACACGCTGGCCGACCAGGGCAAGCGCGTCATTGTCGCGGGGCTGGATCAGGATTATCTCGGCAAGCCGTTCGAGCCGATGCCCCAGCTGCTGGCGATTGCCGAATACATCACGAAGACGCTGGCCATTTGCATGGTGTGCGGCAACCCCGCCAACCACACGCAGCGGCTCGTGGCCAGTGACGACCGCGTGCTGCTCGGCACGCAGGGCACGTACGAAGCCCGGTGCCGCCGCTGTTTCGATCCACGTCTTGCCGAACGCGTCCGCCCTGCCGAGGCTGAGCCGGAACGACTGAAATCGAAAGCCTGAGCTGACGAGCCCAGGGCCGAACGCTGAAAGTCCTGAGACTTCCTGATACCCTGATCTCATGGTGCCGGAGCCGCTGCTCCCGGGGTTGCTCTTCATCTTCGGCATTGGCTTCTTCGCGGCCAATCTCAAGGTGACGGCGGACCTGCTGCGCTTCCTCGCCCGCCGATCGTCGGCCCTGCTCGTCTGGGAGAACCCGAAACCCCGGTACTACGGGTTCGCGCTCGCGCTCAGTGCCATCCTCGGACTGCTCGTGGTTTTCAAGCTGTTCGTCCTCGGCCGCAGTCCCGGACAGCTGTTCGGCGAGGTCATGATGTTCCTGTACTTCGGCTATGCGGTGCCGCTGAGCACGCGCATTTCGCGCGGGTTCTACCGCGACGGCGTCTGGGCGGATACCGGGTTCATGACGTGGGGCCAGATCTCTGCCGTGTCGTGGAGAGAAGAGGAGACTGTCACCCTCATTCTGGTGTCCCATTTCCGCAGCATCGCCCGCCGGCTCCAGGTTCCCGGCCATCTGTACGGCGAGGCCCGCCGCGTGCTGCGCGACAAGGTCAGGATGCAGGACATCCACATGGAACGGCCCGGACTCGACCTGGGAAGCCGAGCGGACGAGGACACCATCTGATCCCTTCCCCCTTCTTCCTATCCCTTCCCCCCTTTGCACCGATAATGAGGGCATGCCTCCACGACCCACCTGGAAGGGCTTCCTGAAGGTCAGCCTGGTGAACATTCCCGTCAAGGTGTTCCCGGCAACCGAATCGACCGCCACGCTCTCGTTCAATCAGCTCCACGCCGAGTGTCAGACCCGCATCCAGCAGAAACGCTGGTGCCCGCACTGCGAGCGCGAGGTGTCGAATCAGGAGCTGGCCAAGGGCTACGAATTCGAAAAGGGGCGATACGTCATCGTCTCCGACGAGGACATGCAGAAGGTTCGCGTCGAATCGACGCGCGTCATCAACCTCGTACAATTCGCCAACGCGGCCGATATCGATCCCATCTATGTGGATCGGGCCTATTACCTCGCGCCCGATGGTCCGATGGCGGCCGACGCGTTTGCCGTCATGCGCGAGGGGATGGCAGGGAAGGCCGGCATCGGGAAAGTCGCGTTGTATGGACGCGAGTATCTCGTCGCCATCAGGCCCCAGAAGAAGGGGCTCGTCATGTACACGCTCCATCACGACGCCGAGATTCGCAGCATCGATCAGATCGAGGAGCTCGCATCGGTTCCGACGAAGGTGAAGCCGGAAGAGATGAAGCTCGCCAAGCAAGTCATCGCCACGTTCGACGCCACGCTGAACCTGAAGGACTACAAGGACGAATACACGGAAGGCCTGCGCGCCATCATCGACGCGAAGATTGCCGGCGAGGAGATTGTGGCGCCCGACATACAGGAGCCGCCCAAGGTGGTGGACCTGATGGAGGCCCTCCGCCGCAGCCTCGATTCGGTCAGTCAGACGAAGAAGAAGCCGGCCAAGGCGACACTGGTCGAAGTGCGCAAGGCAAAGGTCAAGAGCCCGAAGGCAAGTGTCGCGAAGAAGACGGCCGTGGGGTGATACTCTACGTCTGATTCGACCGGTTGGCGCAGGACGCCATGTGCACGCCGGCCGTCACCAGCATCGATTTCAGAACGCGTAGAGGGAGAGACATGCGGCTTCCGACTGTCCTCATCCCGGCGGCGTTGTTGTGCCTTGTTCAGGCCTCCGCTGCCGCCGCCCAGGCTCCGGGCCCGTCAGCCGTCCCTCGCACCGCCGATGGCAGACCCAACTTGTCCGGAATCTGGCAGGTGTTGAACACGGCGGCGTGGGACATCCAGGATCATGCGGCCCAGAAGGGCGTGCCCGGCGGTCAGGGTGTGGTCGTCGGCAACGAGATCCCCTATCAGCCGTGGGCGCTGGCCAGGAAGAAGGAGAACTACGACAAGCGTGCGACGCTCGACCCGGAAGCCAGGTGCTATCTGCCCGGCGTGCCGCGTCTTACGTACATGCCTTTTCCCTTCCAGATCGTTCAGACACCGAACGAACTGACGATCCTGTACGAGTTTGTGCACGCGATTCGGTGGATTTTCATGGATGGCAAGCCGCATCCGCCCGGGCCCATCGAATGGTGGCTGGGCGATTCACGCGGCCGCTGGGAGGGCGACACGCTCGTCGTCGACGTGGTCCACTTCAGCGATCGGACGTGGTTCGACCGGGCCGGCAACTTCCACGGTCCGGCGCTGCACCTGGTGGAACGCTACACGCTGATCGACGCCGATCACATCCAGTACGAGGTGAGGGTCGAGGATCCCAAGGTGTTCACGCGACCGTGGGACATGCGCATGATTCTCTATCGTCGCCGGGAGCCGAACGTGCAGCTCTTCGACTACGAGTGCTACGGCTTCGACTGGGAGAAGTACTATCCCTATCCCGAAATGAGGGCACCGCAATGAGAACCGTACACCTTGTCGGGGCTGTCGGGATCGCTGCGTTCATTTGGACGGCGTCGCCTGTCCTTGGGCAGGGACCTCAGGAGGGCGGCAGTCGCGGGTCCGCGGCGTCGCCAAAGCCGCTGGAACGGCTGCCGGACGGCCAGCCAAACGTTCAGGGCATGTGGGGTCCCATCAACCCCGGGTCGCTGTCGCTCACCAACCCTGTCCCGCAATCGGCGGACTTCGACAAGACAATCAAGCCGCTCCCCAGCCGGGTCATCGATCCTCCCGACGGGCTGGTGCCGTATCAGCCATGGGCGGCCGCGCTGCAGAAGCAGCAGGCCCGCGATTACGCGGTGCCGTCCCGGCCCGAGCACATCGACACGCAGCACCGGTGCCTGCTCTCGGGTGTGCCGCGGCTGTTCACCATCGTTCCGGCCCTCAAGATCGTCCAGTCGCCCGGGCAGATCGTGTTCATTTGGGACTCCTATCACGCCTATCGCGTCATTCCGCTCGACGGGCGCCCGCATGTCGCGTCGAACGTGAAACTGTGGATGGGTGACGGTCGCGGCCGCTGGGAGGGGAACACCCTGATCATCGACACGACCAGTGTGAAGGGGCAGCGACTGACCTACATCGGCGATTTCTACAGCGAGAACGCGCACATCGCCGAGCGTATCGCGTGGGCCGACGCCGACAACCTTACCTACGAAGCGACGATCACCGATCCGGCCGTGTTCACGCGTCCCTGGACGATGCGCGTGGCGCAGAGGCGCCGGCCGAGTGAAGAGATGTGGGAAACGGCGTGCTACGAGGGGATGGCCAACCCTGATCAGTTCCTGCTGAAGGCGCCGGGACGGCAATAGTCAAGAGGCCGTCGTGGTCCGACTGACGCCGGACACTATGTGCGGGTTCGTGGTCCGGCTAAAGCCGGACACTACGTACGGACACTGCGTGGCGTCGTGATCAGCGCGTCACTGCAGCAATACCCAGAGTCCGAGCCCGGCGGCCGTCGGGTCCTGCAGCCAGTCTGGCGGCGTGAGCCACACAAACGCCAGGATCGCGATCACCCAGAGGTCGTACGGTACGGTCGTCCGTTCGTCTGTCCAGAAAAGCGCGCGCCAGAAGACCCCTGTCAGAGGGTTCGATCCCGCCGGGACAGGGCGGTTGTTGAGCGCGAGGTACGTGAAGTGAATCCGGTTGATCACCGTGACGATTGACAGCACGAGGATCACCCAGAGGACGGCCGCCATGCGGTCGGTGAAGGCGCCGATCATGAACAGCACGATGCGCTCCGGCCGCTCCATGAAGCCGACCTTGCACTTCTCGATGAGCGACTCGGCGCGGGCCCGTGTGTAGCTGGTCATGATCGAGAACATCATCGCCAGCGCTGCCACCATCACGTAGTCGGTGCGGCGCTGATCGGCGTAGAGGTAGATCAGTCCCAGAAACAGGGCGATGTCCGAAAAGCGGTCGAGGGTCGAGTCCCAGAAAGCGCCGAACCGCGAGACCGTGTTGGTCAGGTGCGCGACCTTCCCGTCGATGAAATCGAAGATGTTCGCTGCAATCATGAAGAGGCCGGCCACGAGGAATCGGTCGATGGCGAGTGCCCACGCGGCCGCGACGTTCAGCAACACGCCAATCAGCGTCAGGGTGTTGGGATGAATCCTGAGCGCCACGCTGGCGGCGATGATGGCGCGGAGCGGGAACATGCAGACGGTTCCCACGAACCCGGTGAACGTCATGGCTTGTTAGAATGAGGGATTTCGGTCGCCGGAATCAGACGCGACAATATAGCACTTTGCCATTGACGGATTGACGAATTGACGAATTGTCGAATTTGATTGGTTGGGGCCGCGCAATTCGTCAATCCGTCAATTCGTAAATCCGTAAATTCGTCGATCGTCACTCGCACATTTCCGATGTCGATAGAGGTCCTCAAGGAACAGCTCGCGCGGTTGCCCGAGCAGCCCGGCGTGTATCTGTGGCGCAATGCCGCCGGCGAGACCATCTACGTTGGCAAGGCGCGCTCGCTCAGGGACCGTGTGCGCAGTTACCTGGCGGCGGCGGGTCTCAGTCCACGGCACGATGCGCTCCTCGACGAGATTGCGTCGGTCGAAGTCATCGTGACCGACTCGGTCATGGAAGCGCTCGCCCTCGAAAACAATCTCATCAAGCAGCAGCGGCCCAAGTACAACATCCTGCTGCGCGATGACAAGAACTATCCCTACCTTCAGTTGACGACGAGCGAGGCGTTCCCGCGCATTCTCGTGGCGCGGCACGTGGAGAAGGGGGGCGATTATTACGCCGGACCATTCCTGCCCGCCAAGCTCGCGCGCCGGACGATGACGCTGGCGCACCGGTTGTTCGGCATCCGGTCGTGCAACGAGGTGATCACGGGACGGCGCGGGCGGCCGTGCCTCGAGTACGACATCAAGCGGTGCATCGCGCCGTGCGTCGCCGACATCTGTGGGGAGGCACGGTATGGGATGGCGGTGGCCAGCACCAGGCTCCTGCTCGAGGGGCGCAACGACGAGCTGATCGACACGCTTCGCCACCGGATGGCCGAGGCCTCCGACGCGCAGCGGTACGAAGAGGCGGCGCAACTGAGAGATGCGCTGCGCACCGTGCAGGTCCTGCGAGACCGGCAGCAGAAGGTGGCGACACCGGACCTGGGCGACCGCGATGTGTTCGGCCTGAAAGTGGGGCCGAGCGGGGGCGCGATTCAGGTCTTCGTCATGCGCCGCGGCCGGGTCGTCGAGCGGGTCGAGCTGGCGACCGAGCCGGGCGGGATAGCGCCCCGCGATGCCGACGTGCTCCAGGCCGCGCTGCAGCAGTTCTACGAAGGGCGGACTCCGCCAGCCGAGGTTCACCTGCCGCTGGAGATCGACGACGCGGAAGAGATTGCCGCATGGCTGTCCGGCCGTGCCGGCCGCCGGGTCCACGTCGTGGTGCCCCAGCGCGGAGACAAGCGGGCGCTCGTCGAGCTGGCCACGCGCAACGCCGAACTGTCGTACAGAACCCGGTTCAACGAGACGACGGCGGCGCACTTCGATGCGCTCGAGGCGCTGCGCGTCGCCCTCGAACTCCCGGTCATTCCCCGGCGGATCGAAGGGTTCGACATCTCCACGATCCAGGGGAGCGAGACGGTGGCCTCGATGGTCGTCTGCGAGGACGGCCGGATGAAGCGGAGCGAGTACCGGAAGTTTCGCATCACGGGATCCGGGATCCGGGCTCAGGGATCCGGAGGAACCGGGACTCGGGGATCGGGGATCCGGTCCATCCCAGACGACTTCGCGGCGATGCGTGAGGTGATCCAGCGCCGCTATCGCAAGGCGATGGAAGACGGCGGGCCGTTTCCCGACCTGATCCTGATCGACGGCGGCGCAGGGCAGCTGACGGCTGCCTATGATGGCCTCGAATCCATCGGGCTCGGCAATCTCGTCGCGGTCGGCATTGCCAAGCGCGAAGAGCTGCTCTTCACGCGCGACCGGGCGGAGCCGCTCGCGCTGCCCGAGAATGATTCGGCACTGCTGCTCCTGCAACGGATCAGGGACGAGGCGCACCGCTTTGCCGTGACGTTTCACCGCAAGGCCCGATCGATGCGCGACCTGCGATCGGAGCTCGATGGCGTGCCCGGCATCGGGCCGCGCCGGCGTCGCGCGCTGCTGAGGGCGTTCGGAAGCGTGGCGGGCGTTCGCCGCGCGACGCGGGAGGAGCTCGACGCGGTGGTGGGCGCGAAAGCGGCCGCCGCCGTGATCGACTACTTCGCGAAGTCCGCCTGACTAGGACACATCGCGGCTAGTAGGCAGTAGGCAGTAGGCGGTAGGCAGTAGGCAGTAGACGGTGCCCGTGATCGGTCGGCGCATTTCGAGACTGATTCTGACACCACTTCTACCAGCGGTGCACGACCGGTGGGGGATAGCTGTTCGCGTTCCACGACGGATTCCGATATTCCACCGCCCCGTTTCACCTTTCACTTGGCACTTGGCATCTGCCGTGCGCTCCAGCTCTGAAGCGTGCGGATGTAGCCCGCGCGTTCGATGGAGGCCGGATCCAGCGCTCGCTCGAGACTGGCCTGTCCGCGGAAGTCGTCGAGGCTGAGGAACTCGTGTCGCTCCATCCACTCCTGCAGGCCGCGGCGCATAATCTGTACGTGCGTCGAGCCATGGCGAAGGAGCGCAGACACCATCTGCACGACGTCCGCTCCGGCCAGGATCGCCTTGACGGCGTCCTCCGGTCGCTCGATACCGCCGGTGATCGCGAGCGACGGCCGGACGCGGCCGTACAGGATCGCCAGCCAGTGCAGACGAAGCAGGAGCTCATGGCTCGTGGACAGCTCCACGTGCGCGACGGTCTTCATGGTGGTGATGTCGATGTCGGCCTGGTAGAACCGATTGAAGAGGACGAGACCGTCGGCGCCGGCCGCCTCGAACTGCCGCGCCATGTTGCCGAACGCCGTGAAGAATGGCGACACCTTCACGGCAATCGGGATGCTGAGGATTCGCTTGACCTCGCGCACGATGCCGGCGAACTGGCTCTCGACTGCCGCCGCAGGCGCCCGGAGGTCCGTGACCAATTCATACAGATTGAGCTCGAGCGCGTCGGCTCCCGCCTGCTCGATGATGCACGCGAACTTGAGCCACGACTCCGGCGACGTGCCGTTGAGCGAGCCAATCACCGGAATCCGGACCGCTTGCTTCACCCGGCGCACGTGTTCTGCATACGCTTCGGGGCTGAACGGGTACTCCTCGTCCTCCGGGAACCTCGCCATCGTCGCGGCGAACGCGGCATCGCCCGGATCCATGTGCCGGATGCGGCCTTCACGGGTCGCGGTGAGCTGTTCTTCGAAGAGCGAGTGCAGGACGATGGCGGCACAGCCGGCATCTTCGAGGCGCCTGACAGTGTCGAGGTGGTGCCCGAACGGCGAGGCGCCGGCCATGAAAGGATGCGGAAGGCGAAATCCCAGATATGACGTCGCTGTGTCCATGACCGGCACCCGTTTCGAAGCTCGTACTACTCGTAACCCATGTCGACCGTGCGGATACGTTCGTTTGCCGCGTGGATCGCATCACGTTGCATTTCGACGAGATCCGTGACGGTGGGCGGCAGCATACCGTTGAGCGCCTCCTTGTAGGCGTTGAGCGCCGCGTGCTCGCCGCGCTCGGCTTCGCTCACGATCGCGTGGTCGTGACCGCCGGGCACCAGGCCGCGCAGCCTCATCCACCCCCGGTGGAACGTGCCGGCGTTCGTGCCGTCATCCGGCAGCCCTCCCAGGCGGTGCAGGTGCGGCGACAGCTCCTCGGCGAACTGCTTGCGCTGCGCAGCCAGGTCGGCAAACAGCGTCTTCAACACAGGGGCGCCGACGTGGTCCGCCGCCGTGCGGAAGCCACGCTCGCCGTCCCTGCAGATTTCGATGAGGTGATGGAGCACCTCTCGTTCCGTTCGTTCAGCCATCGCATCCTCCAGCGTTACAGGACTTCGTCCAGGCCCCGCTGGACTTCGTGCAGATTGCGCGCCAATGCAGTGAACGCGTGACGACGGGACAAATGCCCAGGCACTGGCTGCTGTCGGGAATAGTTCTCAACGGCTGGAAAAAGTTCACGGCGGGCGAAGCCCGGGAGCACGCGATGACCGGCCAAGGGCAATCTTCGCCAGGATATCAAGGGCGGGCCCTTGGCTGGTTCAGTTCGCCGCCATGTAGCGCCCATGGCACGTCGCGCACGTGGCGTAGATGCGATCGCCCACCACCTCGAGCGCGTCGCGGTCTTTGCCGTCCACCGCTTTTACCGTGGCTTCTGCTTCCTTCACCAGTGCGGCGGCCATGTCCATCCATGCCGCCTTGTCCCTGGCCAGGGCGTCGGTCATGAGCAGCCTGCCCGACTCGGCCAGCGTCGCGGCGGCCTTGCGTGCCGCCGCCCATCCCTCGGGACTGGTTGGCGGTTCGGATGCGGCGTCAAAGATCGCATCCGATGCCGGGATGGTCATCGATGTCATGACCTCTTTCACGGTTTCTGGCGCGCGTCCCGCGTTCTGCCGCGCGAAGGCGACCGAGCCGAGCGCCCCCGCGGCCACGATGACGAGCGTTGTCACTGTTGTGCGCATAGCGGCGGCTACCCGTGCAGCTTCCGCGCCAACTGATGTCGGCGAGAAATTGTCCGGGAGGGGCGCGAATTTCTCCGCAGCGTCGCAAGTCGCGAAAATCCTCGCAGTAAGGTAATGTTCGAAACTCATGTCCGTGCGATCGCTCAACGCGGAAGACCGTGCCGCACAGGTGCTGCGGGCGCTCGTCGGTTCTGCCGTCGACGGCATCATCGTCATCGACGCGCAGGGGCGGATCGAGACGTTCAATCCGGCCGCCGAACGGCTGTTCGGCTACCGCGAGAACGAGGTGGTGGGCCGCAATGTGACGATGCTGATGCCGGCGCCCTATCGCGAGGAGCACGACGGCTATCTGGCCCGGTACTTGTCTACCGGCAACGCCAAGATCATTGGCATCGGTCGTGAGGTCACGGGGTTACGCAGCGACGGCACGACCTTTCCGCTGCATCTCTCGGTCGGCGAGATGTCGGTTGGCGGCGAACGCAGGTTCACCGGCATCCTCCACGATTTGAGTGCGCGCGTGCGGATGGAGGAACAGCTCCGCGAGCAGGCGGCGCTCGTCCGGCTCGGCGAGATGGCGGCCGTGATCGCCCACGAAATCAAGAACCCGCTTGCCGGGATCCGCGGCGCCGTGCAGGTCATCGGCGGCCGCCTGCCGTCCGACAGCCGTGATGCCGCGGTCGTGACCGAAATCGTCAGCCGCATCGACACGCTGAACGCGCTCATCCAGGACCTGCTGCTCTTTGCGCGTCCGCCGCAGCCGAACCCGGCGCTCGTCGACGTATTGCCGCTGATTGCAATGACGGTGGAGCTGTTGAAGGGCGACCCGGCATTGGGCCAGGTCGACGTGCAGGTCGAGGGGTCGTCAAGTCCCGTCGTTGCGGACCCCGAGCTGCTGAAAATCGTGTTTCAAAACCTGCTCGTGAACGGCGCGCAGGCGATGCGCGGGAGGGGCCACATCCGTGTGTCGGTCTCTACGGCCGATGAACGGTGCCACGTTCGGTTCACCGATGCAGGCCCGGGAATTTCTCCCGACATTCGTCAGAAAATTTTCGATCCCTTTTTCACGACCAAGGCACGCGGCACCGGTCTCGGCCTGCCAACGGCAAGACGTCTGGTGGAGGCGCAGCACGGCACCATTCACGTCGAGTGTCCGCCGGACGGCGGGACGACCGTCACGATACAGTTGCCACTTGCACGCGCCGCGGCGGCGGGGCCGGGTGGATGGACCGGTTCTTGAAAGCGCGGCGGCAATGCCTCGTCCCCGCCTCTGCGTGCTCGTCGTGGAGGACGAAACCCTGATCCGCTGGTCGATTGCCGAAACGCTCGCACAGAAAGGCCATTCGGTCGTCGAAGCCAGCAACGCAAGTGGTGCGGTCCAGGCGCTCAGCGACACATCGAAGCCGATAGACGTGGTCCTGCTCGACCACCGCCTGCCCGACTCGAACGATCTCAGCCTGCTGCGCAGCATCCGATGCATGCGACCCGACAGCGCCGTTGTGTTGATGACGGCGTTCGGCACCGCCGAGGTGACGAAGAGCGCCCTCGAGCTCGGGGTGTACCGGGTTCTGAACAAACCGTTCGACATGGACGGTCTCGAATCGTTGGTGCTTGAAGCGCACGACGCCCGATCCGCCAGTGCGCCCCGCCCACTTGAGGCTCGCCGGGTCTCGTTCGCGCCATTTCGGTGACTTCCCGGGGAGGACATCCGTGCGTCAGCTCCGCGGTAACCACTGGTCTGCGGCGTGCTTACTTGTCTGGGCAGGAGCACATGTTCGGACGATCGTGTGTCGGGGTCGTATGCCTGGGTGTGGCCGCACTCGAGGTGCCCGTACAGGAACCGCGCGTGCCGCACGTCGATCCCCCCGCGGCGACGAGGCCAGCCGAACGGGCGTCAGCACCGGCAGTTCGCGCCGCCCACAGGCTCGTGGGCACCAGTGCGGATTACGTGGTCAAGCACGGTGACACACTGCAACGCCTCAGCGCACGATTCGGTGTCGAAGCCGCGACGCTTGCCCGCGAGAACGATCTGCTTCCGGACGCCAGGCTCGCATCGGGTCAGGTGCTTCGCATCGACAACCGTCACATCGTCCCGGCGGCTCTCGATTCGGTAGCGCTCGTCGTGAACGCCCCGCAGCGGATGCTGTTCCATCGCAGCGCGGACGGTGCGACCGTCGGATATCCTGTGGCGGTTGGCCGTGCTGACTGGCCGACGCCGCGCGGCGTCTTCGTGGTGGAGGTGCTCGAGCGCCATCCAACCTGGAACGTGCCGCCGTCGATTCTGGAAGAGAGTAGGCGAAAGGGGCGGATTCAGGCGGCAGTCGTCCCGCCAGGTCCTGACAACCCCCTTGGCGATTTCTGGATCGGGCTGAGCCTCGCCGGGATTGGCATTCACGCCACCAACAGGCCATCCAGCATCTTTCGTACGGTGTCGCACGGCTGCATCCGGGTGCATCCCGACGACATCGCGCGACTGTTTGGCCGTGTGCAGGTTGGCGCGCCCGGACGAATCATTTACGAACCGGTATTGCTGGCCGTTCAGGACGATGCGGTCTATCTCGAGGTTCACCGCGACGCCTATCGGCGCGTCGATGCCGAGCCACGCGCGCTGGCGCGAACGCTCGCCGCGGCGGCCGGTGTGCTGGAGCGCGTGGACTGGACCCTCGCCGACACCGTTGCCGCACGTCGGGAGGGGACCGCTCGCGATGTGACACGAATCTCCCGTTCCTCCCGTCTCCCGTAGCCCTAGCGAGGCTGCGCCTCAGACCACCGAGCATGTGGCTCCGCCTCGTGTCGAGCCAGTGTATCCGCTGCTGGCGCTTGCCCGCGAGATGGAAGGGGCCGTCATTCTCGAGGCGACTGTCGACGAGGACGGGCGCGTCGAAAGCGTGAAGGTCCTGCGGTCGCCCGGTGTGTTCGAACAAACGGCGCTCGACGCGGTGAGGCAGTGGCGATATTCGCCGGTGGTGCTGAACGGCCGTCCCGAG
>JBOGIR010000410.1:0-2425 GCA_050742335.1 Vicinamibacterales bacterium
GGGCCACGTCGTACAGCCCCGAGCGCCCCAGCGCGACGACCTCGGCCGGTCCATTGGCATCGACTTTGTGCATCAGGAAGCAGGCTTCGGCGAGCACGGCCTCGCACGTACGGAACGGCGCTTCGCAGGTGCCGAACAGGCGCCTGGCACGCTCGTGATCGTTGTCGTTCGCCGACAAGAACGCCACCAGGGGGCCCGTATCCAGGAGGACGCCGGACGCGTTCATCGGCCAAAGCCGTCAAGATGCTTCTTGTTCGTGGCGAGATCCTTCGGGCCCATCGTGAACTTCCCGGCGCTGTTCCGGGCGACGTCGAGGGCGGAGCGCCTGCGGACCAGTACGTCGCGTACTAGTCGCAATCCACGACGGACGAGCTGCGATTCGGACTCGCCTGTCACGGCCTTCAGCTCCTTCAGGACAGAGGCGTCTTCCTTGCTGAGCCGCGCGTGGATATAGCCCTTCATGCCGAGGAGTGTAGCACACTGCTCAAGATCTGTGCTACACGCGGCGCGCGATCAGCACACGCTGTGGATCTCGATCTTTCGTTGGCGGCATTCGAGTCACCCCGAACGGTCCGAACGATTCGCACGAACCCGCCGAACGATCCGAACGCGTCTGGTCTGTGATCCGTCGGCTGGCAGCCCTTCGTGCGCCGCGCCCGGCCGTTCACCGGGGGTGCGGTCGTGTGCCGTGCCACGCACGGCTTCCCGCTCGCAGGTGGCCTGCGGGCCGTGTCCGTCGCGGATCTCGCTGGCGACTCGGCTGGCATCGGGACCCCGCGGGGTTTGCGCGCGGGCGAATAGGGTCAATGCATTTTTCGTTTGTCCAACTCCGGGTCTCTGTGACTCCGTGGCTCTGTGGCTTGTCGAAGCTAACGGGTTAGCAGTGCGGCGCGGGTCAGGTTCAGACAGACTTCGCGCTCGGCAGAGATGCCACATACATTCTGCATCCTCTGCCGAGCCCCAGGTTATCGCGATGCTCAACTCCCGATGGCCAGTCGGCGAATCGGGAGTTGTATGGTTATCGACGCCGCAGTCTGCGGACGCCGAAGGCACCGGCAAGCGAGAACAGACCAACGAGACCCATGAGCGGAAGCGGACTCGCCGTCTGCGGCAGCCGTTCGATTTCCTGCGCCAACTCCTCCTCAGCCTCGGCGACTTCCTCCTCAGCTTCGGCCAGTTCTTCCAGAGCTCCCGTCGTGGGGGCCGGTGGCGGTTCGGGCACGATGACTACAGCCACTGGAGCCGGTGGTGGCACCGGCATCGGCCGGAAGAAGTGAACCTTGATTTCACGCAGCTGGAGTTCACCGCCGAAGTTGTCGAAACCGCCTCGCGTTTCATAACTCCCGTCGCTCTCGAGACGCGCCCCGGACCATCGGCCATTGACCTCGACACGAGTCCCGATCATTCCGACGAGGTCGCTCTCACGAGGGCCCTTGAGCTCGATCACCTCACCGGTACTGCCAGCCTTGCAATCGTTCTCCGGGCCGGCCGAGTCTGCGGGCGCCGCGTTGATCAGCATGTATTCATTGCCGAGGCCCCAGCCGGTGTTGCTGTAGCCGCCGGTCCGATCGCCGTTCTGCCTGCGATAGTCCCTCTCACGCAGGACGCAACCGATGTACGTGACTTGCGAGTCTCTGTGAAGTCGGTCCTGCGCGTCAGCGGTGGCCACCAGAGCCCGTTCGCTGGCTGGCACGATGGCGATCACAGCGCCCGATAGCAGAGCCGCGCCGAAAATACCGTGCACGTGGCGATTCATATGGTCCCTCCCTTCGCGAGCTTTGCTGACCAAGAATGGTGCAAGATCGGGACCCGTGGTTGTCGAGCGCGACGATAAGCACGGGACACAGCTCGTGCCTATTCCGACGAGATGCAAGACAGGGTCTTGCAGGTCAGGAGTCAGGAGCGGCCCGCTCAGCGGATGTCCACATGCCTGACCATCCTGCGTTCGCGACCGAGCGAGTCTCCGGCGACCACGACAACGGTGAGCGTGCCGGTCGGCAGACCCGCGCAGCCAAACGGGAACGCGAAGGGGAACGTCCGCGTGCCGAACGCAGGGACGATCGTCGATCCGAATCGGGTCGCGAGCTCCGGTTCGCCAAGCGTCATCGTCCCGGCGGGAATTCCTGTGGTATCCATGAACTGCATCTGCACGCGACTCAGGAACAGGTCGGACTGTCCGTGGCCATCGAAGACTACGTTGAACGGCGCGAGAAAGGGCGGATGGGTCGGGCACACCGCGGCGCCAACGCGCCGTGCGTCGACGAACGCCGGCTGAACAACAAAGCCACGCGAGATCAGGAGGTCGGAAGGCAAGAGTGACGGCCCGACGCCCCTGTTGACAAGGAGGCTCTTCCTGTCGGACTCGTCGCAGCCGAAGCTCGACAGCACGGCGATGACCAGCAGCGCTGTCAGACGTGTGTGAAGG
>JBOGIR010000411.1:0-11069 GCA_050742335.1 Vicinamibacterales bacterium
GAAAGGACAACTGCCTATGAAGCCGCGCAGGATGCTGCTGGCGATCGTGATTCTCGGTGGCCTCTCCTCTGACGCCATCGCGCAGAGCGCGGCGGCCAGAGCCACTCCCCCGTCCGCCATTCCCACCGTTGCGCTCACGAACGTGGCCCGTCATGGCTTCTGGTATGCCGGCGGCAAGTACGTGGGCGAGCTTGGCGAGCAGAAGGAAGCGACGATGGGCGGCGCCATGTACGTGGAAGTGATGGTGCCGAAGCAGATCAGATCGCCGTACCCGATCGTGTTCATCCACGGCGCGGAAGGATCCGGCGTCGCCTGGCTGCAGACACCGGACGGCCGCCCCGGCTGGGCCTACAACTTTCTCGACATGGGCTATGTCGTCTACCTGACCGACGTCCCGACACGCGGCCGCTCGCAGTACGTGCCGGGCGTCGATGGCGCCCTCAACTATCGGACGGCACCGATCCTCGAACAGAATTTCACCGCCTCCGCGTCCCGCGGCAATTTCCCGGCGGCGAAGAAGCACACGCAGTGGCCCGGGTCGGGCCGCATGGGCGACGCGGTGTTCGACGAGTTCGCCAAGAGCCAGGTACAGTATTCGGCGGGCGGAGCCCGGAATGAAGCGCTGACGCGTGACGCGTACGTGGCGCTGCTCGACGCGATCAAGACGCCGGTCATCCTGTTGACCCACTCGCAAGGGGGGACCGCTGGCTGGCTGGTCGCCGACGCCCGGCCCAGTCTCGTCAAAGCCATCGCGACCGTCGAGCCGCAGGCGCCGCCGATCCGCAGCGTCGACAACGTGAAGGTGGCCTACAACCAGGGCGGCGGCCTCGCATGGGGCGTCGCCAACAGCCCCATCGCCTACGAGCCGGCCATCGCCGACGCGAAAGAGCTTCAGACCACGCTCGAGGCGCAGGCGCCCTCGGCCGACAAAGTGCCCTGCTACGTGCAGCAGGAGCCGGCGCGCACGCTGAAGAACCTGCAGAACATCCCGGTGCTCTTCATGTCGATGGACGCGAGCTATCACCGCGCGTACGACCACTGTCTTGCCAAATGGCTCAATCAGGCGGGCGTCAGGACGCAGTACGTCGAACCGGAAACGGTCGGCATCTCGGGCAACAGCCACGTGATGATGCTCGAGAAGAACAGCGCCGACATCGCCAGGTACATCGGCAACTGGCTCGGCACCAACGCGCGGCCCGGCCGCGGCGAGAGCACGTCGCGCGCCATGCCGCCGAAGACGATCCCGACCTTTTCAGTCGAGAACATCGCGCGCAAAGGCGTCTTCCACGCTGGGGGCGAGTACTGGGGTGAGGGCGACCGCCGTGTGATGCGCGGCGCGATGTACACCGAAGCGTGGGTGCCGCGCCAGATCCGGCATCCCAACCCGATCGTGCTGTTCCATGGCAACGGGCAGACCGGCGTCGACTGGCTGCAGACACCCGACGGACGCGCGGGCTGGGCCTACAAGTTGATCGACGAAGGCTTCGTCGTCTACATGGTGGACTACCCGGCGCGCGGACGTTCCGGGTACGTGCCGCTGCCCGGGGCGGACGGCAAGACGCCGCTCGACGGCAATCTCGGCATCCGCACGGCGCTCGAGATCGAGCGGATCTGGACCAACGCGCGCGAGCGCGGCGACTTCCCGCTGAAGATGAATCACACGCAGTGGCCGGGTTCGGGCAAGATGGGCGATCCGGTCTTCGACTTCTTCATGAAGACGCAGGTGCAGTTTGCGGGCGCAACCGGGCAGCTGGTGCGTGCGGCGGGCATTGCGCTTCTCGAGCGCATCGGGACGCCGGTGATCATGTTCACGCACTCACAAGGCGGAGGATTCGGCTTCGACATCACCGAGGCGCGTCCGCAGCTCGTTCGCGCGATGGTGACGGCCGAGCCCGGAGGGCCGCAGTTCGGCGGTGCGGATACGGCCAAAGTCACGCCCGGCCCGCGCAACGCAAATTCGTGGGGCCTGACGAACACCCGGTACGAATACGATCCACCGGCGAGCGCACCCGCCGACCTGCAGGTCGTGCTCGAGGAGAAATCCGAACGGCCGGATGAGGTGCGCTGCTGGATGCAGGTGGAGCCGGCCCGCAAGCTGGCGCGGTGGCGCGACAAGCGCGTGCTCGCGATTTCCGCCAGCGGCACGTATCACCGCGTGTACGACCCGTGCATCCCGAAGTTCCTGAACCAGGCGGGCGTGAGGACAGACTTCATTCGCCTCGAGGACGTGGGGATCAGCGGCAACAGTCACATGATGATGTCCGAGAAGAACAGTGACGCCGTCATCGAGTTCGTCATCGGCTGGATTCGCAAGAACGTGCCGGCGACGGTGACGAGCACGAGATAGGTTTTAGGCTTTGGGCTTTAGGCATTAGAGGGATTGGGCGTTGGGCCTTGACAGGCCCAGAGCCTAGAGCCTAGAGCCTAAAGCCTCCACGGAGGAACAGGTATGAAGCGCACGTTATTCGTTGTCACAACCGCTGCTGCCCTGACTGCAGCGTTCCTGCTCGGCCGCTGGCTGACGCCCGTGCCGGTCGAGGCGCAGCAACAGCAGCCCACGCGAGTGGCGGCTGTGCCTGGTGAGAAGGGCGGTCAGGACATGTACGGCGCCTACGAGCCGGTCGCGGGATGGCCGAAGCCGCTGTCCTCGGTGCCCGGCGTCGGCAAGTGGACGTGGGGCGCGGGACAGGGCGTGTTCGCCGAGAGCCCGAACCGCGTGTTCGTCCTCGAGCGCGGCATGCTGCCGGAGATCGAGCGTCCGAAGACGGTGAAGATCGCGCCGAGCGTTGAATTCCCGATCGGCCGCCTGCCGTGGCGCGATGCTACGTCGGCCAGCCCGCCCGGAGCGCTGTTCAAGCCCGGGACGCAGGAACCGGGCGACGATCTCGACGCCGGACAGCCGGATGTCGATTACAAGTGGGCGCGGATCATCAATGTCATCGATGCACAGGGCAACCACATCGAGGACTGGACGCAGTACGACAAGATGTTCCGCCGGCCGCATTCGGTGTTCCAGAGTCCCTACGATCCACAGAAGGACGTCTGGATCGTTGACGATTACCGGCATGCGATCTTCCGGTTCAGCAACGACGGCAAGAAGCTGCTGCAGACGATCGGCACGCCGAACGCGCCGGGCACCGACTCGACTCACTTCTACCGCCCGACGTTCATGGCCTGGGCCCCCAACGGCGACTTCTACGTGGCCGACGGCTATCAGAACACGCGCGTCGTCAAGTTCGATCGCACCGGCAAGTTCCTGATGGCGTGGGGAGAGCGGGGCGAGAACGGCAAGGAGACGCGTCTCGGCTACTTCAACAACGTCCACGGCGTGGCCGTCGATCCGCAGACGGGCCGCGTGTTCGTCAACGACCGCGGCAACCGCCGCATCCAGGTGTTCGACGCCAACGGCAAGCCGCTCGACAGCTGGAGCGTCGGACGGCCGCCCGCCGACATCCATCTGGTCTACATGGACGGCTCGCGCATGTTGTGGGCGTTCGACCGCGCCTCGTCGAAGATGATCAAGTACGACTTGAGCGGAAACCTGCAGTACACCTGGGGCATGTGGGGCAACGCGGGCGGCTTCTGGGGCGTGCACGGGATGCACGTCGACTCCGAGGGCAACTTCTACGTGGCCGAAGTCGATAACGGCGGCGCGCAGAAGTTCCGTCCGCGCGCCGGCGCGAACCCGGCGTTCCTGCTGACGAAGCCCGCCGCTCCCGCCACGGGGACGAGGTAGGAAGAAGGCTTTGGACTTTAGGCGTTAGGCCTTGGGCCTGTTCGTGGGAGCTCGGCGACGTTGTTTCCTATTGTCGCCGGGCTCCTTTTTTTTGACCCTGACGCTCTACCGTGCCTATAGCCTATAGCCCAAAGCCTAAAGCCTTGTGATCTATCTCCTCTTCTTCCTCTCCGGCATCAGCGGCCTCGTGTATCAGGTCGTCTGGGTCCGGGTGTTCGGCAACGTCTTCGGCAACACCATCTACTCCGCGTCCATTGTGGTGGCGGTGTTCATGCTCGGCCTTGGCGTGGGCAGCTATCTGGTCGGCGTGTGGGCCGATCGCCGCTACGCCTCGCACCCGGATTCGCTGCTGCGCACGTACGGCCACGTCGAGATGGCGATTGCCGCGATGGGCTTGACGATTGCGGCCTTGTTGCCGCATCTCGGCGCGGTATCGGCCCTGGTGTCGTCCTACGTCCGCGAGCCGTCGGGCTGGTATGCGCTGTCGACGACGTCGTATCTCGCGCGGGCCGGGATCGCCATCGTGCTTCTGACGCCGATCACGCTGCTGATGGGAGGAACGCTGACGCTCCTCATCCGTCATCTGGTACGCAGCGACCTCGAGATTGGAGGGTGGCGTATCGCGCTTCTATACGGAATCAACACCGCCGGCGCTGCGCTCGGCGCGGTCGTGACCGATTTCGCGCTCGTTCCTGCGGTGGGGTTGTGGGGAACGCAGATGGTGGCCGTGTGCCTCAACGTCGTGGCTGGCGCGGGTGCGTGGTACCTCGCGCGCGGCGACACGGTCCGGCTGAAGAGGGACATCGCGGCTGACAGGACGGTCCGGCTAAAGCCGGACACTACGACTGGCAAGAGGGTCCGGCAAACGCCGGACACTACGACCGAGAAGAAACGACGGAAGGACGCACACCAGCGTGGGCAGCAGGGAGTACGTAGTGTCCGGCTTCCCGCCTCCGCCGAAGGCTACGGCGAGGCTCGACGAAGCGCGCAAAGCGCGCGAAGTCGGCAGCCGGACCGTGTGCAGGAGCATCCGAACGACGGTGTAGTTAGTGGCCGGCTCCCCGCCTCCGCCGAAGGCTACGGCGAGGCTCGACGAAGCGCGCAAAGCGCGCGAAGTCGGCAGGCGGACCAGGTGCCGGATCACGCGCCCGTCAACAGCACCCGCGCCGTCGTGCTCACCAGCGTTGCCCTCGCGATGAGTGGGCTGGCCGCACTGGGCATGGAAATCCTGTGGTTCCGGCATTTCAACATCCTGTTGGGCGGATTCCGGGCGGTCTTCTCGCTGCTGTTGACGCTGATCCTGCTCGGCATCGGCACGGGATCGCTCGTGGGCGGCGCTGTGGTCCGGCGCACCGGACGTCCGGCCGAATGGCTCATGGTGGCGCAGGCATTGTTCGTGGCGTCGACGCTGTTCGGGCTTGCCTCTGCCGACGTCAACGCGATCAACAGCGATCCTGTCGGCGGATCACGGAATGCCCTGGACCCGCTCGGTGAATCGGCACCCGCGGTCGGCGCGCTTGCGGAGCTCTGGTTCAACACGAAGCCGATGCTGATCGAGGTGGCGATTCCCGCGCTGCTCATGGGTTTCAGCTTTCCGCTCGCCAACGCGGTGATCCAACGCGCCGAGCGGTCTGTCGGCCGGCGTGCCGGCATCCTGTACCTCGCCAACACGGCCGGCGCCGTGTGCGGCAGTCTGGCCGCGGGCTTCGTGCTGCTGCCGGTGCTCGGGCTGCAGTTGAGCACGACGATCCTGATGAGCGTGGCAGCGCTCGCCGTTGTACCTCTCTACTTCGCGGCGCAGACGCCGCGCCGCGCCTTCGCGGGTTCGCTCCTGATCGCCGGCGCCGCACTGGGACTGTGGCTGCAACTTCCTTCCGATTACGTCACGATGCGGGCGCTGGGGAGAACGGCGAACGACGAACGGCGATTGGTGGTGAGCGACGGTTTGACGGAACTCATTGCCGTGACCGACGCGCCGGGGAAAGGGCGCACGCTCTACACCAACGGACACGCGATGTCGTCGACGTTGCCGCTGTCGCAGCGGTACATGCGCGCGCTGGCGCACATTCCCCTCCTGTCGATGGATAACCCCGACACGGTGCTGGTCATCGGATTCGGCGTGGGCAACACGACCCATGCCGCCACGCTGCACCCGTCGGTGCGTCGCGTCGAGCTTGCGGACCTGTCGCGCGACATCCTGACGCACGCGGCGTATTTCGAGGACGCCAACAAAGGCGTGCTGTCGGACCCGAAGGTCGTCGTGCACATCAACGACGGCCGGCAGCACCTGCAGATGCAGCCGGCCGGTTCCTACGACCTCATCGTCCTGGAGCCGCCGCCTATCGCGTATGCCGGGGTGAGCGCCCTCTACTCCCGCGAGTTCTACGCGCTGGCGCGAACACGCCTCAAGCCGAACGGATACATCAGCCAGTGGCTTCCGGCGTATCAGGTGCCGTCTGCCACCGCGCTCGCCATGGTTCGTGCGTTCGTGGACGTGTTCCCGCCGGCCGTGCTGCTCTCCGGGGCCGAATCCGACCTGCTGCTGCTCGGTGCACACAGCGACCGCATCGAAATCGATCCGGAGCGTGTGGCCGCCGCGCTGTCGAGGAGCCCTGCGGTGCGTGCGGATCTGGAGCAGATCAGCCTTGGCGCCGTCCACGAGATCGTCGGCTCATTCGTCGGCTCGCTACGTACGCTCGCCGAGGCGACGCGCGGCGTCACGCCGGTGATGGACAATCGTCCGCTGCAGGAATACGGAGTCAGGTCGATGTTGAGCATCGGACACGGCGTACCGGGCTCGCTCGTGGATCTTCGTGGCGTGGGGGAATGGTGCCCGCGGTGCTTCAGCGGCGGCGCGCCCATTCCCCTGCTCGAATCGCTCGACGCGTATGTCACGCTCCTCACGATTGCGTACGGAGCATCGCCGGTGGAAGTGGCGCGCGCACGCCGTCTGTGGGAAACGGAACGCCGGGTCGTCGCGGGCAGCGCCTATCTCGGCGCGATCGTGCCCGAGTCGGCGGCCACGCACAACGCGCTCGGTCTGGCGCTGGCGGAAAAGAACCAGCTCGATGGCGCGATCCAGGAGTTTCGGACGGCACTCGAGCTGGCGTCTGACGATGCCGCAGCGCATTGGCATCTTGGTGCGGCGCTTGCCTCGAAGGGCGAGTACGCGGAGGCCACCGCGCACCTCGTTCGATCGGTTGAGCTCGACCCTCGCAACAGTCAGGCGTACAACGATCTAGGAATGCTGCTCGCGTTTCAAGGCCGGTTCGACGAAGGCGTCGCCCACCTGGAGCGCGCCATCGCGCTGGATCCGCAGTCGGACGCCGCACGGCAGAACCTCGAGCGCGTGCGGCAACTGCGGCGAGGTACGCCGCCTTGACAGTACGCCGCCTCAGCCTTGACCACCCTGTCGAACGCCCATAGAATGACGCGTTTTCCATTTCCCGGAGGGTGTCCACATGGTGACGGCCAGCGCAGCGATTCCACAGACAGGCTTCAGGCTCACGACGAACCAGAAGCGCGGGTTCCTGGCGGCCTGGGGCGGCTGGGCGCTCGACGGCATGGACTCCTTTATCTATGCGCTGGTGCTCACGTCGGCGCTCACCGAGCTGCTGCCGGCCTCGGGCATCGAGGTCACGCCCGCGAACATCGGCTATTACGGCAGCATTCTTGGGGCCTTATTCCTGTTTGGATGGGGCTTGTCGATGATCTGGGGGCCGATTGGGGATCGCATCGGCCGCGTCCGCGCTCTGATGTTGACCATCCTGTGCTATTCGCTCTTCACGTTCATGTGCGGGCTGGTCACCAATATCTGGCAGCTTGCGGTGCTCCGCGTGTTGTGCGGCATCGGCATCGGCGGCGAACAGCCGATCGGCGCCACCTACATCGCCGAGGAGCTGGACGAGCGGACGCGGAAGATCGGCGCCGGCTTGATGCACACGGGCTACTACTTCGGTTTCTTCTTTGCCGCATTGGCGAACAATTTCATCGGCGCCAGTTATGGCTGGCGCTGGATGTTCATCTTCGGCGGCCTGCCGGCACTGATGATTGCGTTCATCCGCTACGGCGTCCACGAATCGAAGAAGTGGCAGGAGAAGTTCGGCGAGGCCGTGCACAAGCGTCCAACGATGGCGCAGGCGTTCGGCACGTTGTTCACGCCCAGGTACAAGCGCGACACGCTCCTGATGTCCGGATTGTTCCTCGTGTCGATCGTTCTGCTGTGGGCGGGATCCATCCTCGTCCCGACCGCAGCCAACCAGATGGCAAGGGCGGCTGGACGCACTGCCGCGGATGCGAATCTCGTGGGCACGTATTCCGGGTACGTGCTGGCCGTCGGTACGATCATAGGATGCGTCCTGGTGCCGTTCGTGGCTGAATCAATCGGCCGCCGTCTCTCGATGGCGATCTTCCTGACGATTATGGGCATCAGCGCCGCCGTCGGGTTCGGCTACGTGTTCTATCTGCCCGGCAATCCGCTGCCGGCGTTCTTTGTCTGCGTCTTTTTCATGGGGCTTGGCGGCGCAAACTTCGCCAACTACACCATCTGGCTGCCGGAGCTCTACACGACTGACTGCCGCGCGAGCGCCATCGGGTTCATCAGCTCGGTCGGCAGGTTTGTCGGCGTGGGGATGACTTTCCTTGTCGCCTGGGGCATCAGGTCGTACGGCAGCCTTGGTGTACCGGTGGCCATCGTCGCCATGACGTTCGTCTTCGGTCTCATACTGCTGCCGCTGACGAAGGAAACCAAGGGGCAGGTGCTGCCGGCGTGATGCCAGCTCCAAGTGCAAAGTGCAAAGTGGAAAGTGGAAAGTAAGTTGGCAAGTAACCTCGTAGTACTTTGAACTTACTTTGTACTTTGCACTTTCAACTTTGCACTTGCCCCGATGAGTCCCCCTGTCCTCGAGCTCTCCAACGCCACCGTCATCAAGGGCGACCATCCTGTCCTCGATGGCCTCACGCTCACCATCCGCGCCGACGAGCACACCGCCATCCTTGGTCCCAACGGCGCCGGAAAATCGGAGCTCGTGCGGCTGCTCACGCACGAGGACCGGCCGCTTGCCGGGCGCGGCGACGTCCCGCCGATTCGTGTGTTCGGCCAGGAGACGTGGGATGTCTTCGAGCTGCGGTCGCAGCTCGGCCTCGTCTCTTCGGACTTGCATCACCGGTTCGTGTTCGGCAACAACGAGGGACGCGTCATGGCGGAAGCGGCGGTGCTGTCCGGCTTCTTCGCCACACAGGGCATTCTTCGCTACGGCACGGTCACGCCCGAGATGCGGCAGCGCGCCGCGGAGGCGCTCGAACGCATGGGGGTGGCGCATCTGGCGCGCCGGCGGCTGCACGAGATGTCGAGCGGGGAGGCGCGCCGCGTACTGCTCGCCCGCGCGCTCGTCACCTCCCCGCGCGTGCTCGTGCTCGACGAGCCGACCACCGGCCTCGATCTCATCGCGCGGCACGCCTTCATGGAGCGCATCCGGCAGATCGCGCGTGACGGCACCACGCTCATTCTCATTACGCATCACATCGAAGAGATCGTGCCCGAGATCTCGCGCGTCGTCCTCCTGCGGGACGGTCGCATTCTCGCGTCGGGGCCGAAGCCGTCGATGCTCACCGCCGAACATCTCAGTGCGCTGTTCGACGCCAGGATCGCCGTCGACTCGGCGGACGGCTATTACTATGCGAGGCCGGGGGGGGGGAGGGAGGCTTTAGGCTTTAGGCTTTGGGCTTTAGGATTTAGGCTTTGGGCTTTAGGATTTAGGCTTCAGGCTCGGGGTTCCAAGCTTCAGGCTTGGACATTGCAATCTCAGCCGTGGAGGTTCTTCATGGCCAGAGACCATCGTCGGTTGCGTGTTTTTCACGAGGCGCATCACCTGACGCTCGCTATATACCTGGAAACGCGGGACTTTCCAAAAGACGAATGGTTTGGGATCCGTGCACAAATGCGGCGCGCGTCGCTCTCCATTGCTACCAACATCGTTGAAGGAAGTGCACGCCGAGGAACACGGGAGTACCTCAATTTTCTCAACGTGTCGCGCGGCTCCGCCGCAGAAGTTACCTATCTCGTCGGGCTTGCCTCCGAACTCGGATATCTTTCCAAGCGTTCCACCGAGCTGCTTCAGCGAAGATGCGACAACCTTGTGCCTCAGCTCGAGTCGCTGCTGAAGAAGGTGGGCGCGCTGAATCAAACAGCAAATCCGCGAGGGTCCCGGTGAAGGCCACAGCCCTAAAGCCTAGAGCCCAGAGCCTAAAGCCTAGTAGAGCCCAAAGCCGAGAGCCAGCCCAGCGCCCAAAGCCGAAAGCCCAAAGCCCAGAGCCCGTGATCGGTGTCATCGGTCTCGGCATCATGGGTTCGGCCATGGCGGCGAACCTTGTTCGAGCTCGGTACCAGGTGGTGGGCTACGACGTGCTCGCGGCGTGCCGCACGGCGCATCGACGTGCCGGCGGTCTCGAGGCGCGCAGCGTCGGCGAGGTCGGTCGCCGCGCCGGCATCATTCTTTCCTCGCTGCCGTCCGCCGCTGCGCTGAGCGCGGTGGCAGAGGAGCTTGCCGGCACACGTCATCGCGGCGCGATCGTCGTGGAAACGAGCACGCTGCCGATTGCGGTCAAAGAGGAGGCGCGCCAGCGACTGGCCGCAGCGGGCATCACGCTGCTCGATTGCCCGCTGAGCGGTACAGGCTCTCAAGCCCGGGTCAAAGATATCGTCGTGTACGCGAGCGGCCCGCGGGCCGCATGTCGCCGCGTGGCGCCGATCATGGACGGCTTCGCCCGCGCGCATTACTACATCGGGCCGTTCGGCGCCGGATCGAAAACGAAGTTCGTGGCCAACCTGCTGGTGGCCATTCACAATGTGGCTGCCGCCGAAGCGCTCGTCCTGGCGATGAAAGCGGGGTTGGATCCGGCGATGACTCTGAAGGTGATTGCCGACGGAGGTGGCAGTTCCCGGATGCTGCAGGTGCGCGGCCCGATGATGGTGCGCGGTGACTACTCCGATCCAGCCATGAAGCTCGACGTCTGGCAAAAAGATATGACGGCCATTGCCAATTTCGCACGGGAGGTCGGCTGCCCGACGCCGCTCTTTGCGACGACGGCGCCTGTCTATCTTGCCGCCATGGCTGCGGGGCGCGGCGCTGAAGACACCGGCGCGGTGTGTGCCGTGCTGGAAGAGATGGCCAACGTTCAGCGCCCGCAGGCTTCGCGCACACGCAGGCGGAATCGTCAAAGTTGACTGACATCCGCCAATCGCCTACTGTCGCCCAACGGCGGTCGTGACTCAAGGGCAGAGCCCGTGGCTGGTTTCGAGACCGGAGGAATTGACATGAGTGGAGGGGTCCTC
>JBOGIR010000412.1:0-13645 GCA_050742335.1 Vicinamibacterales bacterium
CACCTGCAGCGCTGTTGATGCCATACAGCAGAAGGCGTCGTGTGCGTCGACAGTCGTGGTGTTTGCGCCTAGTCAGCCTGCGCCGGCACCTGCTCCTGCGCCGGCACCTGCTCCTGCGCCAGAGCCGGCACCCGCGCCGGAGCCGGCACCTGCTCCTGCGCCAGAGCCGGCACCCGCGCCGGAGCCGACGCCTGCTCCGCCGGAACCTGTCGTCCTCACCCTTACGTGCCCAACGATTCCGCCGGTCGACGAAACAGGGCAGAGTGGAAGAGCGGTGGTCGAGTTCGCCGACCCGCTGTTCAGCGACGGGACCGCACCCGTCACGGTAAGCTGCACGCCAAGATCGGGCTCTCGGTTCCGGGTCGGACCGACGACCGTCTCGTGCTCGGCCACACATGCCGCACGTGCGTCGTTCAGATGCACCACGACTGTGATAGTAAAGGACCGCCCGAGAATATCGAACGGGGGGTAGCTTCCTCCTCGTTGTGGTCGTCGGCGTCGTCACCACCACAGACGATGACGCTGAGCTGCTCACTCCACGCACCCGTGCGGTCGCACCGATTCTTCACGCGCGCACGGACAAGGTATCTGCCGCCGCTCTCTCCGTCCACATAGCGGAACTCAGTGCGGTTCGTGTCGAATGTCGAGACTACGCGCCACGGCTGGCTGCCGTCCCTCGATTGGGCGGATTCACTGAGGTCTCTTGTCGACCTGGAGGAAGCCTTCAGCGAGCGGATTCAGCACGCGTCGTCGAACAGGCGGCGCAAGGGCCGGCGGAGCGTCGATATCTCCCGAGGGCGTCGGACAGCTGAGTCTCTTTACATGCGCAATCAGCCGACACTACTATGGGCCGCAACGGAAATTCTGTGGACCGGGCCACAGAGGCACAGAGGCACAGAGGCACAGAGGCACAGAGAAACATCTAAGATAACTCCGTGTCTCTGTGTCTCCGTGGCGCTTTGCTGACCTTCACCATGTCGTCGCGGTTACGAACGACCGCGGGGAGGAAACCAGAAATGACGAAGCGATTGTGGCCTCTAGGTCTGATAGGACTCGCCGCTCTCATGGTCGTGGCCTCGGTGGTCGAGATCGGGGCCCGCCGACAGACTGGAGGAGCGGTCCGTATCGACAACGATGACGTTGGTGGCGTGGTCAGCAGCGCGAAAGGACCAGAAGCGGGCGTGTGGGTGATTGCGGAAACAACCGAGCTGCCAACCAGGTTCATTCGCATCGTGGTGACCGACGATCAGGGCCGGTACGTCGTCCCGGACCTGCCGAAGGCGAACTACGACGTGTGGGTGCGCGGGTACGGGTTGATCGATTCATCGAAGGTTCGGACCGCGCCTGGCAAGATGCTGAACCTGACGGCCGTGGTGGCGCCCGATGCACGCGCCGCGGCGGAGTACTATCCGGCGAACCACTGGTATTCCCTGCTGCAGGTGCCGCCCAAGAGCGACTTCCCGGGAACCGGCGCGAAGGGCAACGGTCTTGCGGAAGCCATGACGAGTCAGCCGGCCTTCATCACCCGGCTCAAGGCCGCCGGTTGCGAAGTCTGTCATCAGATGGGCAACAAGGCGACGCGCGAGATCCCCAAGAGCTTGGGTGTCTTCGACTCCTCGATGGCCGCGTGGGACCGGCGCGTGCAGGTGGGACAAGCGGGCGTCGGCATGAGCAACGGGCTCAACATCATCGGCCGCCAGCGGGCGCTGGCGATCTTTGCCGACTGGAGCGATCGGATCGCGGCCGGCGAACTGCCTCCCGTTCCCCAGCGGCCGCAGGGGATGGAGCGAAACGTCGTCGTGAGCCAGTGGGATTACGGGGACCCGAGTAAGTACACCCATGATGGCATTGCGACCGACAAGCGCAAACCCACCGTCAACGCGAACGGGCCGATCTACATTGCTCCAGAGGAGAGCTCGGATGACCTCTATGTGGTGGATCCGGTGCGCCACACGGCGACAGCCCTGCCGGTACCGGTCCGGGATCCGAAGACGCCTGTCAGGGCCCCGCAAAAGTTCACGCCGTCGCCGTATTGGGGCGAAGAGGTGCTCTGGACCAGCCGCACGAGCCCGCACAGCTCGATGATGGATGCGCAGGGCCGCGTGTGGACCGCCTCGGCCATCCGCCCGGCCGAGAACCCGGCATGGTGTCGAGAGGGATCGAGCCATCCGTCGGCGAAACATTTTCCGCTCAAGTCCACGAACAGGCACCTCAGTGTGTACGACCAGAAGACCAGGGAGTGGACGCTCATCGACACGTGTTTCGGCACGCATCATCTGCTGTTCTCGGAGGATGCGAACGACACGCTCTGGTTCACGAACGCCGGCACGGGCGGCGGCAACGTGCTCGGCTGGTTCAACACGAAGATGTTCGATCAGACCAAGGACGAGCAAAAGTCGCAGGGATGGGCGCCTTTGATCCTCGACACCAACGGCAACGGGAAGCAGGACGTGTGGGTGGAGCCCGACCAGCCGCTCGATCCGGCGAAGGACAAACGTGTGGACGTTGGTGTCTATAGTGTGATCCACAACCCGGTGGACGGTGCGATCTGGGGATCGATGGCCGCGTACCCCGGTGCGATCGTTCGAGTGACCCTGGGGTCGAATCCAACAACGACGGCCGTGACGGAGATCTTCGAGGTCCCGCTCGATGCGGCGAAAGTTCCCGTGCGCGGGTACACGCCGAGAGGCCTCGACGTCGATCGGAACGGTGTCGTCTGGACAAACCTGGCGGGCAGCAGTCACCTGGCCAGCTTCGATCGGCGCAAGTGCAAGGGTCGGCTCAACGGCCCGGCCGCCACGGGGCAGCACTGCCCGGAGGGCTGGGCGTTCTACTCGCTGCCGGGGCCGAAGTTCAAGGGCGTGACGGATGAAGGCGGCGTCGTCGACGGCACCTATCTGATGTGGGTGGACCAGTTCGATACGTCCGGTCTCGGCCGGAACACACCGTTCGCGATCGGCAACGGGTCCGACTCGGTGCACGGCCTCGTGAACGGCAAGTTCGTCACGCTGCGCGTTCCCTATCCTCTTGGGTTCTATGCAAAGGGGATGGACGGCCGCGTCGACGATCCGAAGGCCGGATGGAAAGGGCGGGGGCTGTATGCGGGGTCCGGGACCCGGGCACCTTTCCATATGGAGACAGGCAAGGGGACGAGACCGAAGCTCGTAAAGTTCCAGGTCCGTCCCGACCCACTCGCGAAGTAGAGGTCACCCGCGCCACCTCAAGCCTGGGGGCGAGCGTCGCCCCCGGGCCCGAATCCCGGTGGGGACGCCACCCCAACGTAATCCGGGGACGCTGGCAACACCACCCTGCAGCAGTTTCCCGACCACCGCTTCGTCCTTGAACTCGTACGCCCGGTCCTCGGGCGGCGGTGAAAAACCCATTGACCGCACGGCCAACGGGTAGTGTAATCCTCGCGATCATTCGTCCGGCGCGCATTTTTCTCTTTGTATCCCGACCTGAGGTTTCTCAAAGGGGGAGGCAACAAATGCGCAGAGTTCCAGTCGGACCGATTCTGGCGGTGCTGTTCTTCTTTGCGGCGACACCGCCGCTCCTCGCACAGCAGGGCACGGCGGAAATCGCTGGAAGGGTGACGGACGAACAAGGCGCCCTCCTGCCGGGTGTCTCGATCGTCATCCACCAACGAAGCCACCGGCGTGTTGCGGGAAGTCACCAGCAGCACCGAGGGCACGTACCTCGCGTCGCAGCTCGTGCCGGGGCGCTACAAGGTTGTCGCGCAGCTGGCGGGCTTTCGAACTGGCGAGCGGAGCGGCCTGGTCCTGCCGGTCGGGACCACCCTGACGATCAATCTGACGCTCTCGGTCGGGGGGATCGAAGAAACCGTCACGGTCACGGGCGAGTCCCCGCTGATTGACACGACGAGCGCGAGAGTCGGCGGCAACATCGAGGCCGAGGAGCTCGCGCAGACTCCCGCTACGCACCGCAACTACTTCGCCGTGGTAGCCATGCTGCCGGGCGTCGTGTTCACGCCCTCCGTTCAGATGGGCAACGATACGATCGTCGCTGCCGGTCAGACGTCTCAAAACAACAACGTGTCGGTCGATGGCGGCTACAACGCGGACGATGCGCTCGGGACCAGTGCCGGGGCGCAAGTGCGGACGCCGCTCGAGGCGATTCAGGAATTCCAGGTCATGACGAGCATGTACGACGCGGAGTTCGGCCGGGCCAGCGGCGCGATCGTCAACGCCGTCACGAAATCAGGGACGAACCAGTTCAGAGGCGTGGGATTCGGATCTTTCGTGAGCAACCGGCTCACGACCAAGGACTTCCTCGTCAGACAAAACAACCTGGAGAAGCCGACAACCACGCAACGCGATTGGGGCGGCGTTATCGGGGGTCCGATCGTCCGCAACAAGGCTCACTTCTTCTTCAGCCTCGAGCGGCAGATAGACAACCCCAACCGGTCGAGGGTCTTTCCCACGCGGCCGGAATTGAATTTCGCAGTAGCCGAGGAACGATCGGACTGGAACACGCTTATCCGGTTCGATCACCAGGTCAACGCGACGCACACCTGGGCGGTCCGCTGGTTGCGCGAGCTGGCACCGCAGTACCCCATCTTCCAGAACCGCCAGACCGTCGACTCGACGCAAGACGAGACCGACCTGGATCAGACGGCGGTCGGCACGTTGACCAGCGTGTTGGGCAACGCGCGCGTCAATACGGTCCGCGTGGCGAGGACGTGGGAACACTGGTGGCACGGCAACAATTGCTTCCGCGCCCAGGGTTCCGCCGGCGGGTGGGAGGGTTTCAAGTTCGGCGAGGAGGCTGCCGGCAATCAAGCGCTCTGTCCGCCGCAGCTCGACTACATCAGCTTCCTTTCTCAGGCCAGCACCGAAGCCCAGGGGCCGTGGGATTCGAACTATCAGATCGACGATGACTTTTCCTGGTTCGTCCCAGGCAAGAAAGGCGACCATGAGCTGAAGTTCGGGGCTCGGTACAACTACAGCGAGCTGGTCCGCGTTTCGCAGATCGAGTCGAACGGCCGGTTCCGGTTCAACACGGATCTGGCATTCGACCGCGCCAATCCCCGGACGTATCCCGAACGGTTGACCATCCGGTTGGCGACGTACAGGCAGTTCATCCGCAACCACACCATCGAAGCCTACGCCCAGAACAAGTGGAAGATGAATCGCCGTACGACGCTCAATCTCGGGCTTCGGTACGACCTCGAGATCATCCCGCTCGACGAGACACACAATCCGCTGTTTCGTGCCGGCAGCACGCAGTATCCAGTGGACCGGAACAATCTTGCTCCACGTCTCGCGTTCACGCACGCGCTCGACGACGACGCCAGGTCGGTCGTGCGTGCCGGGTACGGAATCTTCTACAACAGGACGATCCTTGGGGCGATCGATGACACGATCGAATTCGGGAAGTTCACGTCGTCGGCGGTGATCAACTTCCCCAATGACAGTGCCGATCCGGGTCCGACCGCGGGCCGGCTTCCCACCGATCCGTTCCTGGTCAATGGACCCTTCCTGAATCGTGCGCTGCTCGATCAGATCTATCCACCAGGCGTGCCTCTGCGCAGCCGGGGCGTGGTCGTCTATGACACTCCGAATCGGCAGCAGCCGTTCGCGCATCAGGTCACCATCGGGTACGGCCGTGAGCTGGGCCCGTCGATGGCTGTCCAGGCCGACTACGTTCACATAGAGAACAGAGACATGTTTCTCGCGCGGAACCTCAACCCGATGGTCCGCGCAAACACGAGCCGCACGGGTCCCCTCACACGGGTAGATGGGTTTGGCGTCCTGGGCGAGCCTTACTTCCAACAGGTCTGGGTGATGGACAACACCGGCGAGAACACGTACGACGGGCTCAATCTCTCGCTCGAACGGCGCTACTCCAACAACTGGGCCGGCCGGGTGTCGTATACGCTCTCGACATCGCGCGGGACGGCCGAAAACCAGGCCGATCGAAACACGTACCAATACCTGACCGACCTCAACCTGGACGACTGGCGGGGGCCGTCCGGTGTGGACCGGCGGCACAACCTGAAAATCAGCGGCCGGACGGAGATTCCGAAGTCCGGTGGGGTCACCTTGTCCGCTGGTCTGGTCTACATGAGCGGCGCGCCGTTCTCGCTCTTCGACAGCAGCATCGACGCCGACCAGAACGGTGAGCTGACCGACGCGTTGCCCCCGGGAACCTACAGCGGCACCGCGCTGAACGCGATGCAAGGCGTGAAAAACAAGGGCGGGCGCAACGGCGCCGTCGGTCCGGATTCCTTCCAGTTGAATGTCCGCGCGGGCTGGCGCGCCCGGCTCAGACAGGGCGAGGCGCTCGAGCTCTTCCTGGACATCTTCAACATCACAAACCGGACGAACTGGGCCAACCCGACCAATTTCACGTCGGGGAGTTATGCCGGGGCGGATCAGCGGCTGCGCGACACCTTTCTGGTGTTGACGAACCTGGCGGGAGGGAGCGGGTTCCCCCGTCAGGCCCAGCTCGGGTTCAGGTACGCGTTCTAGGCGTGGGTTGCGCTCGAGATTGAGGTAGCTGTCAGTTATCAGCTTTCAGTGTTCAGTCCGAACGGATGCACTGAGAGCTGATAGCTGAGAGCTGAAGGCGACACGCCAACGTCTTCGCTTCGCTCGGTCGTCGGCGCCGATTGCCATCTTGACACTTACTCCCTCGCGACGAACCGAGTGAGCACGTCGTCTATCAGCGACGATTCCGTGAGCTCCTTCGACAAGGGCACCGGCCATTTCACCGTCAAGGTTGTCGCAAGGTCGGCGTTGTGATCCTTGTGAAGGAACAGCCGCACCCGATCCCGCTCGATCTGAACGCTCCTGACGATCAACTCCACGCCGGGCTCGTAGCGCACCAGCATCAGCGTTTCCACGTCCTGGGCGGGGCCGATATCGAGGTGCCTGCCGCGGTAATACTGCTCCTGCAACGTCGTCACGATGCGACTGGGATCGCGCTCGACGATGTCTCCTTCTGAATCACGCCGGGCGTCGAACTGGTAGTACATCCCGCTCGACGTCGCCACCGTGAGTCCACTGACGCGGCCCTGCCGCTTGACGATCGGCAAGAAGCGCTTACGCTCGTCGAAGACGAGGCTGTAGAGCGCTTGCTTGAGGACAACGGTGCGATCTTCCCAGGCGCTGACGAAGGCCCTCTTGCCCGATTGTTCGGCGGCGTAGAGCGAGGCGGCAGAGGCCGCGAGCGCGATCGACAGGATCGACAGGAGGCGTAGGGGAGCATTCACGCTGCGCTGACTCAGCAAATGATGTGCCCCGGGCGCCACTCCGCGTGTCCGAGTCGCTGCTCGTTGCCGACACCACAACTGTAATGCCGCGCACGATTCCTGCGGCGACGCCATCCGAGCTCCTTCACGCTCGCTCGCCGGCGTCCCCGCACCGGGGTTCGCGTGCCGTCAGTCCCGTTAGGTCGACGTGCGCCGCACGTTCTCGGCCCGGGGACCTTTCGGTCCTGAGCCAAGGTCGAATTCGACGCTATCGCCCTCCCTCAGATCCTCGAGGCCTTCGCCATACACGGCGCTCCGGTGGAAGAAGTACTCCTTCCCCGTCGCATCCTTGATGAACCCGAATCCCTTGTCAGCTCGTATCGTTCGAATCGATCCCGTCATTACGTCTGGCCTTTCTGCGCGCATCGAAGTTGGGAGAGTCCATTCCGCTGCGCTTCTCGCCCATATTGACATATTTGCTCACTGGGCGACCGGCCGACTGTTCCATTCAGCACATTGAGCTCAGCGGTTACGTGGAGACCACGGGCTATCCTTTCACGACTGGGCTCCCGCGCGCGACCTCTCGGACCTCATCCACCGGGACATTCTGCGGCGCTGCCCGGCCGCAGCACCCCTCGAGCCGTGTAGCATGGTCCAATGCGCCCGATGATCCTGACGCTGTTCCTGCTCGCCACGCCAGCCGGGCAGGAGCGGCCGCTGCCTGACTTCGATGCTTTCGCCGCGGAAGTCAAGAGGCACCTGGCCACGGACGAAGAGCGTCAGAGCGGCTATGTGTTCAACGAGCGGCGGGTTGAGCAGAGAGTCGATGGCGCTGGCCGTGTCACGAGCGAATCGGTCCGGGTGTACGAGGTGTACCCCGGCCTGCCGGGAGAGGATCGCTATCGCCGCCTGATCGAAGAGAACGGACGGCCGGTATCATCCGGGACGCTCGCCGGACGGGACACTGAACGCAGGAAGCAGGCCGAGGCATACGCCCGGCGGCAGTCCATTCCCTCCGAGCGCCAGAAGGAGGTGCGGGCGCAGGACAAGGCCCGCCGCGAGTATGCGGAGGCGATCGACGACATCTTCCGGGTCTACGACATCCACATGCTGGGGCGCGAGGCGATCGAGGGTCACGACACGATTGTCGCCACTCTGACACCGCGGAGGGCTGCCCGGCCGCGGACCGACGATGGCAGGATCATGCGCCACTTCAAGGCACGGGCGTGGATCAGCGAATCGGACTACGAGCTGGTTCGCGTCGAGATCGAGGCCATCGACAACCTGTCGTTCGGCCTGGGCCTGCTGGCGCGCGTGCACAAGGGCACCGTGGCCACCTATCAGCGCCGCAAGGTCAACGCGGAGACGTGGCTGCCGGCAGAGGTCACCTGGACGGCCAGCGCACGCGTGATCCTCGTGCGGCGGCTGCGGCTGCGCGGCGTGTCGGCGTACTCGAACTACCGCCGCTACAGCGTGGACACCTCGACGGTGATTGCCGACGGTCCCTCCCGGTGACGTCGGCCCGCGCTCGCTATCCGGTGTGTCGTGAGACCAAGTGAAGTGAATCCAGGTGCAAATTGGTCGAGCAAGCGGAGACTGCCGCCGAATGACAACACCCATTGGCCTCCTGTGGTAAGTTACGTGCCATTTCGGTGGCCGCGAGGCGATGGCGATTACCAGAGTGCTGAAGCTGAAGGACAAGAATATGCGCGTCACTTCTCTGATGGCCGTACTGTGCGTGCTGTGTCTGGTGCAGCCGATATCAGCGCAGGACTGGAAGGAGTACGAGAATCGCGTCGATCGCTTCATGGTGCCTGCGCCAGGTGAGCCGAAGGTCGAGGCGATTACGTGGGACTCGGAGTACGGCGCCAAGTTCCCGGGCCGCGTCTACCGATGGGAGCAGGGCCGGACCCGTTACTCAGTGACGGTCGTCGACTACTCCGATGCCGAGCGGATTCATTCGGAGGTGAAGCACATCGCGTATCAGGGCGGTCCCGGGTACTGGACGATCGACATCATGGCATCGATCGACTATGCCGCCACGCGGTATCGTCAGAAACCGGGCGTCACGGTGACGTACGACGCGTGGCATTACATCGAGCGCGTCACGGGCCATGCGCTCCAGCTGACCAACGCCGACGAGTCGCGCACGTATGCCGCCATCTATCTGCACGAGAATCGGCTCTACATCCTCGACGCGACCGCGGCCAAAGACGAAGCGCCGCCCATCATCTTCCAGCAGTCGTTCGGGTTCCTCGATGCAGCAGGGAAGCCCGTTCAGTACAGCAGCTTCTATTTCAACCGTCTTCCCGCCGCGCGCCTCGGTCGACCGTAGCGCACTCGTCAAGTTTGTTCTTGATTTCCTGGATGTCGTGAGACACACTCCGGAACCCCTCGAATTGACGACCTGGCGTCGCTGATCGCTGCCCCTCCTTCGATCCGCGATTTTCCGACAACGACGGTGTTTCTCAGAACGCTTCCCGTTCTGGGGTACTCCTCTATCACGCGGCGTGCTGATGTCGCTGCCGCGCGGATGCCCCACCATGCTGTTTCGTGTATGCGCTTCCGCATGCTCGATCGTGCTGCTCTGTGCCGCAGTTGCTGAGGCCCAACAGAGAGTCACGTTGGAGTGGAATGCGGCGCCGAACATCCCCGTGAAAGTGGACGGCTACTTTGTCTACCAGGACGGTGCGAAGATCAGCAAACTGCTGCGACCGACGCAGCTGTCGTATCGTGTGACGATTACCGCTGCTGTTCATGTGTTCGCTGTGACGTCCTATAGCTACGTTTCGGGCGAGTCGCGTCTCGATGAGGCATCGCTGACCTACTACAGCGACAAGTGGCTGCCTGCACAGTCGTCATTGGAACCGTGCACTGCGGCGCGGTCTTGAAGGCGAGCGCGAGGTTGCGCTAGACGCGCGAAGCACGGACGCGCTTGACACGGCCGTGACACGGGCTGATGATCTGCGCATCAGCTGGGAACGGAGGGTAAATGGAATGCGCGCACTGCTGCTCGTGGTCATCGGCGCCGTCGTGCTGGCAGTCCCGTTGCTCGCGCAGGGGATCTCGTCGGGACAAGGGGGCGGTGGCGAAGACAGAGGCGTGCTCGGGCCGGTCAATGCGCTTGGGCAGGAAATCCGCCGGCCACCGGCTCCAACCGGCCCGCCGCCACGGCTGCCCGACGGCACGATCGATCTCGGGGATGGGCTCTGGATTGGCGGTGGGCCCGGCGACATGGCATCCGGGCTGCCGCAGGGCGAGTCGCTTCCCTTGCTTCCGTGGGCGAAAGCGCTCATGGAGGATCGCGAAAAGCGGCCGAGTGACGATCCCTATTACTGGTGTCTGCCCATGGGCGTCCCGCGCGTGACGCCGTACCCGTGGCGCTTCGTGCAGAACTACACGATCAAGCCGACACACATGTTCATCCTCCACGAGGCGATCATCCACACGTACCGCCAGATATTCATGGATGGACGCAGGCATCCGGCGGAGCTCGATCCGACATGGTTCGGCCACTCGATCGGCGCGTGGGAGAAGGACACACTCGTCATCGACACGGTCGGCTACAACGACAAGTTCTGGTTCGACCGGAAAGGGACACCCCACACCGAGCAGCTCCATACGATCGAACGGTTCACGCGCATCAACGTGGGGACGCTCGTCAACGCCGTCACGATCGACGACCCGGGCGCGTATTCCAGGCCGTTTACGGTGACGTTCAACGCGCGGCTCGCCCCTGCAGGCGACGAGTTGATGGAAAACTTCTGTCAGGAGAACAACCAGTTCGGCATCGCTGGTGGCCACGCCCATCCTTTTGCGCGGCCCGATCGCGACACGCGATAGTCGAAGCACGCGTTCACAGGACGAACAGACTCTGGGGAAGGTTTCACATGAGAAATCACTTGCTAGGTGCTACGATAGCGCTCGCGATGGTGGCGGCGGTCTGGTGGCTTGCGTCGGTGCCTGCCGCCGGTCAGGCCCCCCCGGCAACACCAACGAGCTTCGGTGGCTGTCCGGCAGAGACCGTGGCATTCCACGCCTGCGCGCTGGAAAAGGCGAAAACCTTCAATCCGCCACAGACACCAGACGGCGCGGCCGATCTGCAGGGCTATTGGCGCGGCCGCATAACAATGGATCGTTCGGTCGAAGGCGTCGACGAAAACGAACCAATGACCCGCAGCCCCCTGTCGAGGTGGCCTGTCGCGCCAAGTCTGATCGTGGACCCGCCCGATAGAAAGATTCCCTATCAGCCGTGGGCGGCGGAGGTCGGCAGGAAAGGGCAGAACTTCCAGAAGTACATCGACCCACGCACGGTGTGTTGGGGCGGGACGTTATCCCGCTCTTTCTCAGACCTCGTTCAGATACTTCAGCCCTCAGGCGAACCCTACGTGCTGTTGCTCTTCGAGGACCTCCGCGTCCAGCGCATCATCGCGACGGACGGGCGTCCGCACGTCGGAGACAACATCAAGCTCCTGACCGGGGACTCGGTCGGCCGCTGGGAGGGGAATACCTTCGTCGTCGACGTGACCAATCTCAGCGGCTTCACGTGGTTTGACGACGCCGGGAATTTCCATACCAATGCTGCACATCTGGTCGAACGCTTGACGATGATCGATCCGGACACGATCCATTACGAAATCACGGTCAGCGACCCGAAGGCCTACACCAGGCCCTGGACGATGGCGTGGCCCCTCGTGCGGGACACGCAACCAGGGTTCGAACTCCTGGAAGAGGCGTGTTGGGAAGGGGAACGCGCCGCGCCTAGATTTCGCGAGCAGGGCTACAGGTATTACTTCGGGGACACCTGGCCATCGCGGTAGGTTATCGACCCCTCCCCTGCTCGTCCTGTCTCCGGGCCTCTTCTTCAAGGAGTAGCATGCCGGCCTCGTATTCCAGGATTCGAACGTTGCGTTCTTTGCGGCGGTAGAGCGGCATACTCATCTTCCACGGTCTCGTGAAGACTTTCGGATCCTCGACGATGACTTCGTAGTTGACGTGGTCCGGGCCGGCGAGCGTGAAGCGTTCCACCAGGTGCAGGGCCTCGCTGTGAAAATTACCCGCTTTGTCGAACCAGGTCTGGTCGTTGAAATGGATGGCGTCGACGACCAGGGTATTCCCCTCCCAAGAGCCGCGCGAGTCCCCCATCCAAAAATCGATCGGTCCCTCGGGATGCTGGCTCCCATCGGTGTAGATGATGCGTACAGCGCGAGAATACTCGGAAAGTATCGTGATGTACTTAGGGGTCTGCACAATCTGAAGCGGGAACGGCATGTACATCATTCGGGGCACGCCCGGCAGGAACCCTCGTGCGTCCGTCAAGTCGGCCGTCAGGCGGTTCTTGGAGTTCTCCAGCTTTTTCGCGAGCGCCCACGGCTGGTACGGAATGTCGTTGCCCTCGACCGCTCCCTGGCCGGCGGGCACGCCCAATTGCGCCTGATGGTCCTGAATGTCCCATGCGGCCGTGTTGAGGACCTGCCAGATGCCGTTCAAGTTGGGCCTGTCGTCCTGGGTTCGCGGCGACGAGACGGGCTGATCCGCGACTCGCAGCAGCGCGAACGAAGCGATGGCTGCTGCGAGGACCAACAAAGCGACGAGCCATTTTCTCATTTGCGAAACTCTCGTTCCCTCAGAAGGTCACCTGCCCGCTGACCTTGAACCGGCGCGCGCCAACCGTCGCTCACGCCTGCCAACGCACGTCCGCCTGGCCTACCACACGCCCGGCCAGGGCTTGCCCACGAGATACGCCGGGTTGGCGCCCTTGCGCGGCGTGTACTTCTGAACCCGACCCGTTCGCACTTCGGCCGTATAGAGATTGCCGTCCTTGTCCGTGGCGAACCCGTGGACGCCCCACATACAGCCCTGGCACGTGCCGAACGTGCCCCAGGAATACAGGAAGTTCCCGACGGCGTCGTAGCCGAGGAGCTTGTGCGAACCCTGGTCGGCGGCCCAGAGCACGCCGTCGGCGCCCATGGTGATGCTGTGAATATTCATCGGCGGGCGCGGACCGACATCCCACTGATCCAGGAATGTGCCGTTCTCGTCAAACACCTGCAGGCGGCCGTTGTTGCGGTCGTTCACGTACACGCGCCGCGTGGTCGGGTTGACGGCGATGCCGTGCACGCTGCTGAAATAGCCGGGGCGCCGTTCGTTGGGAGGGGTCCCTTTCATCCCCCACTCCAGGAGCTTCTTGCCGTTCGTGTCGTACTTGATGACGCGGGTGTTGTCGTAGCCGTCGGCCAGATACCAGGTGTTGGCGTCCATGAAGGCCATGAACGTCGGCCGGGCGAAATGTGTATCGTCGTTACCCGGCACGCCCGGCGTGCCCAGCAGCAGGACCTGTTTCTTGCCGTCGTTGGTGAACTTGGCGACGAAGTGGTTGTCGGCATCCACGATCCAGATGTGCTTTTCCGGATCGTAGGGGCTGATCTCCAC
>JBOGIR010000413.1:0-3043 GCA_050742335.1 Vicinamibacterales bacterium
CTGCTCCTGTGCAGTTGCCAGCACATGCAGCACGTACCGTGGCGTCATCGGTCCGAACGCACCAGCGGCGCGGCCACGGCTCTGAGACGTGAGCGGACCCGCAGGTGCCCGCGCCACCGCCGCGTGAGATACCGGCCGAAACGCACACGACACGCCAGAGCCAGTGCTGAATCGCCCGGCTGCACCATGCTCCGGCACAGTGCATGGGGATCGCTCACAACCGTGTTCATCCCTTCCTGGCACGAAAAGGCGCACGCAAACACCGCACGCACGCGCGCCTGGACGGCGTCGTTGACGCGGCCGAACGGATACGCGAACGACGTGATCGCCAGACCGGTGAGAGCCGCCAGGTCGTCTCGGCTGCCACGAATTTCCGCGTCCAGCTGGCGATCAGACAGCGTGGTGAGGTCCGGGTGGGTGCGGCTGTGCGCGCCAAATTCGATCCCGCGGCCGGCCCATTCCCGAATCTGGTCGGCCGTCATCAGGCGGTGTGGCTGCGAGCCCCGAGCCAGATCCCAGCGGTTCTCGCCGCCAATGCAGCTGGTCACGACAAACACGGCCGCGCCGAAATCGTGCCGCTGCAGTATTGGCAGCGCATGCGTGGCCAGGTCGGCATACGCGTCGTCGAAGGTCAGCAGCACGGGCTTTCGCGGCAGTGACTTCCCGTCGCGACGCCACGCGAGCCACTCCGTGGGGCGAATCCCCACGTAGCCGCGCGCTGCCAGCCACCGCACATGCCGCTCGAACCGTTCGACGGCAATCGTCAACTCGGGAAACGTACCCGGCTGCGCGGGTCCCACGTGGTGAAAGAGCAACACCGGCAGCCGCACTCAGGCCCTCTCGAGGCGCCATCGACCGACCCTGGCCCCGATGCGGGCCACCAGCCGGCGCCAACCGGAATGCCGCCACTGCCGAACACGCGCGCCGGCGCGCGCGACGAGTCCGGGATAGGACTTTTCCGCCTCATCCTGCTCCGCGCGGATGTCCCACCCCGGTCCCCACGCCGGATAGAGGACAGACAGGTCGAGATTCGGATAGTCCGCCAGAAATGCTGCCTCCCCGTGCCGGGCGTACGCGACAAGATCGTTCACCACGGGATCGGCGCTCGACTCGCGCCCGCTGAACCGCGTTCGATAGGAACCGTACCACTGATGCCACAGCACGGGGGTATCGCCGTCGTTCAGGATCGTGCCTATCCCGTACTTCGCCGTGTGAAACGGCAGCAGGTACTTGTGCCGCGTCAGCTTCTGGCCAATCCCGTAGTCGTACTCGTGCTCCCGCGCCCCGTAGACGCGGCGTCCACGCACACCCGACAGCCCCCATCGCCGCTTGAAGTCGCGCCAGTTGCAGATCAGCAGGGGACCCGCCACCTGCCCCGGAGCAAAGCGCCACCAGCCGCGCGTCGATGGTATCGCGTTGGCCGTGTGCGGGCTGTCACGCACGCGCTCTTCCATGCCGACCAGGTCCCACTGACCGTGCTGGAGCCCGGCAAGCAGCCCATCCAGGCTGGACAGCAACGCCGTGTCGTGCTCCACGATGCAGACGTACTCGGTTTCGCAGCGCGCCAGCAGCCGCAGCAGCGCATCCACGTAGTCGTACTCCTCGAGCCAGTAGTGGACGGCAAACTCTGCGCGGTGCGCCTCCATCTCGTCGCGGCCGCCTCCCCGCTTCGACACCAGAATCGGAGAGGTCGGATAGAAGGCGCGGATCGAGCGGAGATGAACCCGCATCATGTCGCAGCCCGACCAGTACGGCGTCAGGAACGAGAGCGAGTCATGCCCCTGATGCACGGGGCGCGAGCGATCCAGCATCATGCCGTATAGAACGCCTGGATGGCCGAGCAAATCCGCACGACCTCCGCGCGCCCGAGACGCAGCGACGACGGGAGCCAGAGCATCCGGCGGGATATCGCTTCTGCCACCGGGAACGAGCCAGCCGTCTGAAACGCGGGTTCAGCGTGCAGCGGCGGATAGGATGGCCGAGTGCCGATGCCGGCCCGTCGCAGGTGCTCGGCGAGCCGGTCGCGAACCGCCGATTCGACCAGCAGGTCGACAAACCAGGGCGTGACGTGCGCGAGGTCAGTCGACGGCAGCTCGACTTGGTTCACTCCATCGAGCAGCTCACGATACCAGGCGAACAGCCGCCGTTTGTGTTCGACGATCGCCGGCAACCGCCGCATCTGTTCGAGCCCGACGACCGCCTGCAGATCGGTGAACTTCAGGTTCCAGCCGACGCGCAGGTAGTGATCCCGTCCTCCTTCTCTCCGTCCAAAGTCCTTCACCATCCGCATCGTGTCGTGGAGATGCTCCCCGTCGGTGATGACGGCCCCGCCCTGCCCCGTGGTGATGATCTTCTGGGAGCTGAACGACAGGCATCCGCAGTCGCCCAGCGAGCCGAGATGCCGCCCGCCAACGTAGGACCCGAGAGCCTGCGCGGCATCTTCGATCACGCGAATCCCCCGGCGCTGCCACTGCCGCACGGCGTCGGGGAGGCCGGACGGCGACCGGCCGTTCAGGGGCACGAAGACGATGGCCTTCGTACGCGAGGTGATGAGCTGTTCGACCTGGCGCAGGTCGAGGCACAAGGTGCGCGGCTCGATGTCCGCGAAGACGACCTTTCCACCTGTGAGAAGGACGGCAGTCGCCGTCGCCGCCATCGTCAGGTCCGGAACGATGACCTCGTCGTCGCAGCCGATGTCGCAGGCGGCGAGCGCCAGGAACAAGGCGAGCGTGCCGTTTGGAGTCGCCACGCAGTACTGCGCGCCCGTGAAGCCGGCGATCTGCTGCTCGAAGCGGCGGGTCTGTTCGAACTCCGTGAGCCAGCCACCCGACCGCATGTAATCGTGGACCGCCATGACGTCGGCGTCGGTGATGAGCGGCTCCATTTGTGGAATGAACGACGTCATGGCTCGCTCAACTGGCGCCGATACCATGCGACCGTTCGCCGCAGGCCCTCTTCGAGGGGCACCCGTGGGACGAAGCCGAGCAGGCGCGACGACCGATCGGTCGATGCGACACGCCGCGGATCGCCCACGCCCTGTGAG
>JBOGIR010000414.1:0-8278 GCA_050742335.1 Vicinamibacterales bacterium
GGTGGTGGCGGGCGGAGAGCCAACTCTGGAGCAGGGGGCGCATCGGGCGACTGGGGCTGCGGCAGATCGAGAGATCCCGACGCACGGGCGCCGCACGCGGTCACCGTCACCGACACGAGAACGCACACGACCAGTCGCACGAGGACTCCTTTGCTCTCAACTGTCGTTCACACTTCTAGGTTCTTGCTTCTCGGTTCGTGTTCACGTTCGGTTCGACGGTTCGTTGTTCAAGTCAACGGTTCGGTGTTCCGGCGATCGAACCCTTGAACTGGGAACCGAACCTGAACACGAACTGAGCACCGAGAAGTGAGAAGCGTGAACGACGACACTCATCTCACCGACCAACCCCTGTTCTATTCGTCGTCGGCGCTGAGACGCGCCCGGCGCCGCATCAGGTAGAGCACCAGACACACCACCGCGATAAGCGAGAGAACTGTCGTACTCATCACAAACCTCCTACGGCGCCGCCAAAGGCGCCGGAGCCGCTGAACGCGTGGACGAACTTGATGACGCCGGGGCCCAGCGTGACCACGAAGAACGCCGGAAACAGGCAGAACACCAGCGGAAACACGAGCTTGACGCCGATCTTGGCCGCACGCTCCTCGGCGCGCTGCCGCCGCTTGGTCCGCGACACTTCTGCATACGTCCGCAACGCGTCGGCGATGCTGGTGCCGAACCGGTCGGTCTGCACCAGCATGGCGACGAGCGCCCGCACGTCGTCCACCTTGGTGCGTGTCGCGAAATTCTTGAATGCCTCGATACGGGGCTTCCCCGCGCGGCATTCGACGGTGATCATGTGCAGCTCGTCGGCCAGGTTGGGATACGCAATGCGCAGCTCTTCGGAGCTCTTGAGGATCGCCTGGTCGATGGCGAGACCGGCTTCGAGCGAAATGATGAGCAGATCGAGCATATCGGGCAGGCCGTTGCGGATCTCCTTCTGCCGCTTCCTTGCGTGCCACTCGACGATGAGTCCCGGCAGCAGATAGCCGAGAATCGCCGCGAGGATGGCAAAGATGAGCCCGCCCCTGCCCAGCGTGAGGAACACCGCGGCAAACGCCACGATCGGGGCCAGCAGTTCACTGACGATGTACAGCGCGATGTGCTTCGGCTTGTGAAGCCCGGCCATTGCGAGCCGCCGCTGGAGGCGACTCATCTGTTTGGGCGACTTGGGAATGAAGGTCGTCACCTTTTTCACGATCGGGGCCGTCGTCGCCGCGTCGCCGAGCGCGCTCTGTTCGTGATCCGCGCTTGGCGTTGTCCCCCGGCTCAGGGCGCGGATGCGCCGCCTCACGGCCGACGAACTTTCGAGGCCCACGTACGTGAGCGAGCCGACAAAGAGCGCCACCGACACGAACACGGCGACGAGCGTGAGCTGCAGGTTCATGTCGAACATCGTCGTCCTCTAGTACTCGACGTTGATGATCTTCCGCATGATCAGCGTGCCGATGATTTGAAGCACGATCGCCACCACCATCATCTGCTGGCCAAGTGGATCGTAAAACATCAGTTCGCGCGTCTCCGTGTTGATCGTGAACAAGACGAGGGCGAGCACCGGGGGCAGGCACACGAGAATCCAGCCCGTAATGCGGCCGTGCGCGGAGATGACTCGAATCTGGCGTTTCACCCGGAAGCGCTCGCGAATGACATGGGCGAGGTTGTCGAGGACTTCCGACAGGTTGCCGCCCGACTCCCGCTGAATGAGCACGGCAGTCACGAAGAACCGCGCATCGATCACAGGTATACGTTCGCCAAACAGCCGGAGCGCGTCCGGCAGCGGCATGCCGTAGTTCTGCTGGTCGTACAGAATCCGGAATTCGGGGCCGATGGGATCGGGCATTTCGGTGCCCACCATCTCGACGCCGGTGGTGAAGGCGTGCCCCGCACGCAACGCGCGTCCGAGCAAATCGAGTGCTTCCGGGAACTGCTCCTCGAACTTGCGCATGCGGAGGGTGCGCATGTACTTGACGACGTTCACCGGCGCGAGGGCCGCGAGCGCCGCCGCCCCGAGCGCCACGCTGGTCCAGACGCCAAAGCGCTGCGCAATGTAGAAGGCAAGCGCTCCAAGAGCCGCCGAGCCGGCCAGCAGCGTGGCGACGGTCATCTTCAGTCCGGCCTGCTCGATGAGAATCTGCAGGCGTTCGGTACGGGATCGGCCGCGCTTGAGGATCGCGTCGACGGCGCCTATCGAGCTCATCGCCCTGACCTGCTTGAGCAACTGCGAGCGCGCCACCACCTTGAGGTGATCCTTTTTCAGCCGGCGATGGACTACCCCGGCCGCCTGGGCCTCGGGCCTGAGGACGAACCCCCAGTAGGCGCTGTAGATCACCCCAAAGCAGATCAGGAACGTTACCAGCGGGATGATCATCTGCCCCTCCACGGGTCCTCGATCCCGGTCTGTGTCGGCGGCGCACCGACGGCGTGCACGTGCTCGAACATGTCCATCGGCAGGGTGTGCCCGGCCGTCGCCAGCAGGTCTGCACACTTCGGCCGGATGCCAGTGGCCCTGAAGGCGCCGATCACCGTCCCCTTGGCGTCGATGCCGGTCTTCTTGAAGGCAAAGATTTCCTGCATGGTAATGACGTCCTGCTCCATGCCGGTGATCTCCGAAATCGACGTCACCTTGCGGGTGCCGTCGGACATACGGGTAATCTGGAGGACGAGGTTCACCGCGGAGGCGACCTGTTGCCGAACCGCTTTGTCGGGAATGTTCAGATTGGCCATGGCGACCATCGTGTCGAGGCGGTACAGCGCGTCGCGCGGGCTGTTGGCGTGGATGGTGGTCAAGCTGCCGTCGTGACCGGTGTTCATCGCCTGCAGCATGTCGATCGCTTCTTCGCCGCGGACCTCGCCGACGACGATGCGATCGGGGCGCATGCGGAGCGCGTTGATCACGAGCTGCCGCTGGCGGACGGCGCCTTTGCCTTCGATGTTCGGGGGGCGCGTCTCGAGGCGCACGACATGGCGCTGCCGGAGCGTGAGCTCGGCGGCATCCTCGATGGTGACGATCCGCTCGGCCCCTGAAATGAAGCCAGACAGGATGTTGAGCAGCGTCGTCTTGCCGGCGCCTGTGCCGCCCGACACGACGATGTTGAGCCGGGCGGCCACGGCGCCATGCAGGAAGTCGAGCATGGGCTTGGTCAGCGATTCGCGGCCCACCAGATCGTCGGCGCCGAGGCGATCGGTCCGGAACCGCCGGATGGACATCGCAGGGCCGTCGAGCGCCAGCGGCGGGATGATGGCATTGACGCGCGAGCCGTCCTGCAGGCGCGCGTCCACCATCGGCGTCGATTCATCCACACGCCGGCCGACGGCACTGACGATGCGCTCGATGATCTGCATCAGGTGCTTGTCGTCGCGGAAGACGATATCCGTCTCCTCGATGCGGCCTTCACGCTCGATGTAGACCTGCGACGCGCGGTTCACCAGGATGTCCGAGATGGTCGGATCCTGGAGCAGCACTTCGAGAGGACCGAGCCCGAAGACCTCGTGCAGCACGTCCTGCACGACGTTCTCGCGATCGTAGAGGCTGAGCGGAACGCGTTGATTCTCCCGATCGAGCAACTGCTGAATCACGCCACGGATTTCGGGTTCGGCCTGCTCGCGCGACATCTTGGTCAACCGCTCGAGGTTGAGCCGGCCGAGCAGATCCTGGTGAATCCGGCCCTTGAGCGCCTGATACTGCGGATCGCGGATGTCGGTTACCGACGCTAATGGGGTCATGCGATGGTCCTCACCTCGTGCGCTTTATGCGCGGCGCCACGCGAGCCGGCCGAGCACGCCGGACGGTCGTGCCACGCGTTCCTTCGTGACGCCGGCCAGGTCCTTGGCAAATGCGGCAAACGCCTTGGCCAGCCGGCTTTCCATGTCGAGCACGACGGGGCGGCCGGCGTTGAGCGCGTCCACCGCCACCTTGTAGTCGCTCGGGATGCGCTTCACGTTGCTGCCAATCACCCGTTCCACGTCCTCCTGGGCGATCACCGCATCGCGATGAAAACGGTTGATCACCACTTTCACGCGGCCGGCGCCGTAGCGCTGCCTCAGCGTGTCGGCTATCCTGGCGGCGTTGCGAAGCGAGGCGATCTCCTGGCTCGTGACGACGACGATCGTCGTCGCGTAATCCAGTGAATCGATGATCGCCATGTCCGATCGCGGCACGTCGAGCACGGTCGTGCGGTACACCTGTGCGGCCGACTCGAGGAGCGCGCGGGCACGCTTCGGCTCGACGGGAACCGGGCGGGGCCGGCTGGGGGACGCGAGCAGGTGCACGCCGGACGCGGCCTTCTCGACGAGGCCGCTGAACAACGACTCGTCCACGCGTTGGATGTTCTCCAGCGCGTCGAGCACCGAAAAACGCGGTTCGACCCCCAGGAAGAGGGCGGCGTCACCGTGCCCGATGTGCAGGTCGATCAGCAGCACGGTGCTCTGTGAATCACGGCCGAGCACCGCGGCGATATTCACGGCCAATGTCGAGGTCCCGACGCCGCCTTTCGCTCCAACAAACGCAAACATCTGCCCCGCCGGTTGCGGCAGGACATTCGTCAACACTCGACGAACCGCGTCGTCGAGTGCATTGGCCGACAGGGGCTCGGCGACACATTCATTGACGCCCGCCCGCATCGCTTCGAGCATCAGCCGCGGGTCGAGCGACGAGACAACGAGGACAACGCCGGCGCCCGTGTGCTGGCGGCGGAACGCCGCCACGCCGGGGGGAAGCTGGTCCTGCTCGCGCAGATCGACAACGAGCACCTGCGGCGCCTCCGCCGCGCGCGCATACCGCGCGAGGTCGGCGGCGTCGATGACGCTCGTCTTCAGCCCCGATGTTCGGAGCATGTCGACGAGGCGGTCGTCCGCGCTGAGTACTGCAACTTGGGTCACTGAGTTACCTTATGAGCGAAATGTTGAACAGGAACGAACTATTGGGATTGATCTGCCCGTTCCCGACGGTTAAACCCGGCATCGTGCAGAAATACCCCAGCACCGTATTCCCCTTCATCTGATCGACGAAGAAGCCGATGAGATTGATGATCTTCAGCGTGACCAGACCGTTCATCTGTCCGTCGTAGAACGCGCGCGTGTCGTAGATCGGGATCGCGACAATACGCGGGCTGTGGCCGGCGCACGGGGGATCGTCCTGCGCACAACTGTCGTAGACCACCTTGTTGGTGGTGTCCCACTTGGCGTTCGGGTCGAGGTCGATCAGATCCTGCATCCCCTGTGCCGTCGGTCCGACCATGTTCCCAGGCTCGTTCTCGAGGTACGTCGGGGGGTCGATCGTGATGGGCACGCCGTTGCAGTGGCCGATGTTCCACCGGTAATCGTCACCCCCTGTGGAGTACTCACCCCCGGGCAACGGCAGCCGCACCGGAAAGTAGTTGCCCGGAGCGATCGAATCCTTCGGGTTGCCGGCTTTCAGCTCCACCAGCAAGCCGAGGTCGTTGGGGAGACGAAAGCCCGTCGGGTCGGCATCCTTGGTGTCTCGATACAGATCGGCTTCGGGCCCCAAGGGCTGTTTCCGTTGTTTGTCCTCGTACTCTTCGAAATTGTCGTCCTCCGTCCAAACGTCTTCGTCGATCACCGGATTGACGTCCCACTCGTCGAACCATTTGTCGGGAATGGCGAACGGCTTGACGCAGTCACTCGCGTTCGCTTGCGTGACTCGCGCGATCGCCGTGGCGCGAACGCCCTGATCGACGACGCCCACCAACTGGCTGAACCACACGGGGAGCGGATTGTTGCGCGCCTGGTTCCTGTACACATCCACACGAATGCAGGTGTCGTCGTTGCACTCTGCGGGAAACGCCGTCGGGTCCTCTGAATAGAACTTGACGTCGGTGGCGTTGCCGGTGCTCGGATCGATGACATTCGGCGCTTCGCCGGCCACGAAATTGGCGATGGCGAAGTTGTACGCCGCCGTCTTCGCCGGGCCGGTCGCGGAACGGTCGTCGCTGTCGAACGCAATGGCCACCGCGCCGGCCAAGGCCCCGGCGTCGGCCGCGTTCTGGGCCTGGCGGCGGCCCACCCAGAGCAGTCCGTAGTCGGCGACAAACGAGACGAAAGCGATCAGCACGATCATCGCGATGGCCACCTGTATCAGGATGGCGCCGCGTTCCGGCGCGCGCCGGCGTGAGGCCTGTTTACAGTGACGTGCAGCCATATCACCCTCCAAAGACATTGCCGAATGCAGAATGATCGATTGACGAGTGTTGACGATTTCTGAATGACGATTGGGCGAACTGATTGGCGATTTCAGAGAACTCGCCACCCACTCGGCAGTCAATCGGGCAACCGAAATTCACCATTCGAAAACAATCTCCACTCGACCGATCTTCAATCTGCAATAGCTCATCACTCCCACTCAGATCGCGGGGCCGTCGATGGCGCCGCCGCCACCCTCCAGTTGCTGGCCGATTTCGTCACCGGGCGGCAGGAACCGGCCGGGGAGCGTCGGCAGCGCCGGCACTTCGTCCGGATCGAGCGCCCGCACGAGCCGCGGCGTAATCAGCACGAGCAGCTCCGTGCGCTCCTGCCGGTCGGCCTTGCTCTTGAACAGGTTCCCGATAATCGGGAGCTGGCTCAGAACGGGGATGGCGGCCTGGTCGCTCTGCGAGATGTTGTCGAGCAATCCTGCAATGGCGAACGACTGGCCGTCGCGCAGCTCCACTTCTGTTTCGGCCCGGCGCACGGTCAGCGCCGGAATGCGGAACCCTTCGAGCAGGATGCCGTTGTTGAAATCGAGCGCGCTGACCTCCGGCCGCACGCGCAGCTTGATGAGATCGCCGGCAATGGTCGGCGTGAAGTTCAGCCGCACGCCGAATTCCCGGAACTGAATCGCGACCGCTCCCAGGCCCGTCGAAAACGGCACCGGAAATTCGCCGCCGGCGAGAAAGCTGGCTTCGCGATTGTTGTAGGCGAGCAGGTTGGGCTCGGCAAGGCTCTGGAAGTAGCCGGTCTGCCTCAAGGCACGGATCACCGCGCCCACGTTGTAATTGGTGTTGAAGAGGAAGATGTTCAGAAAGTCGCTGAGCACCAGCTCTTCCCCGGTCAACTCGGGCGCCGGGAACTGCTGCGTGGTGCCGCGGGCAATCCAGTTGCGGGCGCCGTTGGGGCCCGTGAAGATCGAGACGCCGAGATCGGTGAGCGCCCTCCGGTTCACTTCTGCGAAGCGCACCTGCAGCATCACCTGCTGCGCGTCGATCGCTCCCGGCACCTGCAGCATGTTGATCACGTTCCCCTTGGGCGCTGAGGCTCTCGCTATGTCGGCGGCGCGCAGCATGGTCTGCGTGCTCGACACGCGGCCCGACAGCACGAGCGCATCCGCGTTCAGCGTCACCTGGATCTCTTCCCCGGGAAAGAGCTGCCGCAATTGCTGCTCGAGGGCGGGCACCGGCTGCTCGACGACGAGGTCGTACTGCACCCGCTGGTCGACAGCGCCCCACACGATCAAGCTGATGGTTCCGGGCGCCTTCCCGTCGATCAGAATCTCGCGCGGCTGCACCACGGTGGCGTCCGCGATCGCCGGATTCGTGATGGCGATGCGCGTGACGTCGAAGTCGGGTATCAACACCATCGAACGGCCGGTCGTGAGCTGCAGGCGCGGATACGCCTGCGCCGGCTGCGCCGCGGGCGGAGGCGCCTGCGCGGCCATGGGCGCGCCCAACACCGACCAGACGATCGCCAGGAGAAACAGAAAGCCCACGTGGGGCCGGACCCTGATTGAAGTCATGTCAGCGAACTACCTCCTCGGTGCGTTTCGCGGCGCGGATCGCCTCCACGCGATAGATGGGTGGGGGCGGGGGAACGACGGGCGCCGCCGGCCGGATGGCGACGATACGGTTCGGGCGCTGCTCGATCACGGGCTGCCCACCGGGGCCGCGCATCAGCACCGACAGCCTCATGCCGGGCGTTTTCGTGGGCTCGGCGTCGGCGGGATTGCGCAGCGCCAGCGAGAGCTGGCCCTGCGTGGAGGCCAGCGCGATGCGCTCCCCGTCCTCGGGCAGTACCGCCAGCGTCACCACGGACGATCGCTGCGGCTCGCCGTTTTTCCCTTCCTGCTGGTCGTACCGCGTGCCGGCGGTGAGCACGAGGACGTTGCCGATGACGGTGCGCGCCATCGGCTCGGTGCCGTGCGCCGCACCGGGGTTGTCCACCGACAGGACCACGTCCACGCGCGTGCCGGGCATCACGAACCCGGCAACGCCGACGATTTCGTTCACTCTGATCGAAATCGCACGCATCCCTTCGGGAATGACCGGCGGCAGGCCGGAGCCCGATTCAGGGC
>JBOGIR010000415.1:0-6399 GCA_050742335.1 Vicinamibacterales bacterium
CACCTGTAGAGCGCACGCTTTAGCGTGCGCGGCCCAGTGTGCGCAGCGCAGGTTCCTGGACTCACGAGAACAGCGCTCCTCTCGGCAATGGCACGCGCAGCGCGCGGTCGAACAATCCGTAGACGAACAACCAGCACATGAAGGCATACGCACCAGCGAAGATAGGCGACTGGCGTGCCACCGCCAGGAGATATAGCAGCGCGAAAAGCGGGACGGCGACCAGGGCGCCCACGAGCCAGAGCAGCAGGAAGAATGCCGCCATCCAGGCCATCGCGGAGCGCCAGTCCTCGCGTGAGGCGGTGGCGAACACATCGGGGAGATCGCTGAAGTCGGCGGGTCCGCGCGCCGGTCGATCACCCGCGGCTCGCGGAACCCGCCCCACATCTTCACTCCCGGCGGGTCCGCCCCGCGCCCCTTCGCTCCCGCGTCGCGGGACCCGCCCCACATACCCCCCAAGCTTCACGAGCGTCACGCCCAGCAGAACCACGCCCGTCGCCAGCGGAAACACCGCCGTTCGGAACGGCCACCCCGCCGCCTGATACAGCACCCCGATCGCGATGACGAGACACCCGATGGTGATGGGCGCGTCGGCGCGATGAGATGCCGGCCCCGGTGCGCGGCGACCTCCACGTATCAACGGCCACACCAGACCGCCGATGGTCAGCATGCCGAACGCGATCACGAGCGGCCGCCCAATCCAGCGCCATTCGTACAGCGAGTACGACAGAAAGAGGTAGCGTTCCGCGATGTCGCCCAGCACCAGCGCGAGTAGGAGCGGTGCGCGCGGCCAGTCCCAGCGAATCGCCGCGATGCCGACGATGGTGGCCGCCAGCATCAGCAGAATATCCGCAAAGGTGTTGTGCGCCGTGTACGCCCCGAACGCCGTCAGCACCAGCAGAAAGGGCACCAGGAGCACCGCCTTCACGTGCGTGAGCCGCACGAGCTGATTGAGAAACAGAAATGACACCAGGACGGCAATGATGTTGGACAGCACAATCACCCACACCATCGAGTAGGTCACGTCCAGGTTCTTCGTCAGCATCGCGGGCCCCGGTACCAGACCCTTGAGCAGGAACACGCTGAGCAGAATCGCCATCGAGATGCTGCCCGGAATGCCAAACGCCACGGTCGGAATGAGATTTCCGCCCTCGCGCGAATTGTTCACGGCACCGGTGGCCAGCACGCCTTCGACGTTCCCCTTGCCGAACGTCTCGGGATGTCTGGACGTGTGCTGCGCGTGCGCGTAGGCGATGAATTGCGAGACGGCGCCTCCCATGCCGGGAATCACGCCGATGCCGAGCCCGATGGCACTGGCGCGCAGCGTGAGCCACCAGTGCTCGAACGTGTCGCGCACGCCCTGCATGACGCCGGCAAGCCGCTCATCGACAGGGCGTGCGGCGATGCTGTGCTTCGTCATCATCAATTGCAGCACTTCGGCGCCGCCGAAGAGCCCGACGACGACCGGCACGACGTTGATCCCTTCCCACAGATATAGTTGGCCGAAGGTGAACCGCTGGATGCTGCTCTGCGGATCCAGCCCCACCATCGCGAGGAGAAAACCGAACGCCGCCATGATGAACCCTTTGATCAGGTTCCGGCCGGCGAGCGACACGATGAAGCTGAGGCCCAGCACCGTCAGCATCAGGAACTCCGGCGGGCCGAGCAGGAGCACGACGGGCCGGATCACGGGCACCGAGACGGCCAGCACCGCCGCACCAACCAGTGCGCCGATCAGCGAGCTGAAGAGGACCGCGCCGAGCGCCCGGCCGCCCTCGCCGCGCCGCGTCATCGGGTAGCCGTCGAGCACGGTCGCCGCCGACGTCGCCTCGCCAGGAATCCCGAACAGGACGGAGGTGATGTCGCCCGTGGTGGCCGTCACGGCATGCATACCCAGGAGAAAGGCGAAGGCGGAGATGGCGTCCATCGGGTACACGAACGGCAGCATCATCGCCAGCGTCGCCGCGCCACCGAGTCCGGGCAGGATACCCACGAGCAACCCCACGGCGATGCCCACCAGCATGATGCCGAACGTGTGGGGCGCCAGCACCTGGAGGAGGGCGGACAGGAAAACGTCCATGGGTTACTGGGACACGACGGTAAACGTGTCGTTCACACTTCTCGCTTCTCGGTGCTCGGTTCGTGTTCAGGTTCGTGAACCGTGAACCCGGAACCTGGAACCCAGAACCCAGCACCGAACGTGAATCTCACCCTAATCCTTCCTGTCCATCGCCGTGACGCCGCTTCCCAGGCCCTCTTCGTCCACCGCCGCCGACGGGATGACCGTTTCGGGCAGCGGGAAGCGCGGATCGGCGAACAGATCCTTCCACTTCGACACGGTCTCGCGGACCTGTCGCGGCGTCGACTGCGCCACACGCGGAAACGTGGCGAGCTTTTCGAACGGCCGGCACGCATCGATGAGCGCGCGCGTGTTGTAGGGAACCGCCGGATCCGCCAGCATCGGATCGACCTTGCTGCCCCACGACTTGCGCATGATCTCGATGTCGTCCGACGGCTCGCACCGCGTGCTGACCGCCCACATCACCTCTTCCAGGTTCATCGGATCCACGTCGTCGTCCACGACAATGACGAAGCGGTTCATGTAGGCGGCGGCCGGGCACTGCGCGGCAAGGAAGCCGGCCTGACGCGAGTGACCGCAGAAGCGCTGCCGGATCGACACCACGATGAGCAGCCGGCCGCCACAGACTTCGTGCGCCCACACGCCGCGCACGTCGCGCACGCCGATCTTCACGAGCTCGTCCCGGATCATCGCCGACTTCAGCAACGCCCGCATGTACGAGTAGTCGTTCGGTGGCTTCCCGGGCGGTGTTCCGAGGATGATCGGATCGTTCCGGAAGTACACACGCTCGATGTCCATGGCTGGTACCGGGCGCAGCGACGCCGAGTAGTAGCCGGTCCACTCACCGAACGGTCCCTCGGACAGCACACGATCGGGACGGATCCATCCTTCGACGACAATCTCTGCCGCCGCCGGCATCGGCAGCCCCGTCACCGCGCCACGAATGACCGGAATCCTTTCGCCGACCATGGCTCCGGCGTACGCGTACTCGCTGATGGTGTTCGGAACCTCGGTGCCCGCCACCATCAACAGCAACGGATCGTGGCCGAACGACGCCAGGACGGGCGCTTTGCCGTGCCTGGCAAACCAGCGGTCGTACTGCGCGCGACCCTGCTTTCCCGCTTCCGCATTGATCGTCGCCGTGCGGCCGTCCTCCTGGATCATCATCCGGTAGGCACCGAGATTGATGCGTCCCGTGTCGGGATCGCTCGTCACGACCGCGACGCCGGTGCCGATGTAGCGTCCACCGTCGTGCTCGTGCCAGCGGGGCGCCGGGAATCGTGTGAGATCGACGCTGGGTCCCTGGATGACGTTGTCGAGAATCGGACCGTGCTCGACGAACTCCGGCTCGAAGCGCGGCGCCGCGGCTTCCCACTGGAGCGGCTTGCCGCGCAGCGCCTGCACGAGGCTCGCGGTGTCGAGGCCCGGATCGAGGCCGAGCGTCACGGCCATGCGGCGGGCGTTGCTCATCGACCCGGTCAGCACGCGGTAGCCCCGGGGATAGCCGACGATGTCGTCGAACAGCAGCGCCGCCGGCGGCTTGCGACGGTAGTTGACCTCGGAAATCGTCCCGATTTCGAGGTCCCAGTGGGCGCCCGCCACATGCTGCAGCTCGCCCAGTTGCTCGATGCGGGCGATCCAGTCGCGGAGGTCGGCGGGCCGGCTCATACTGATGAGACGGGCCACAGAGGCACAGCGCCACAGAGAAAATTCGAGATCCTCCGTGTCTCCGTGTCTCCGTGGCCCGTAGAGGTAAACAGCATCAGGGCTGAATGATGTCGCGGTACCTCGCGGCAACCGCCGGCGGAGTCGCCAGCACATCGTCCAGAATCGCGCGAATCTGGACCGCGGTCTTTGGCTGGAACTCGAGCTTCATCGCGCGCGCCTCGTCGAGGAGCGCGGCGTCGTGGTAGGTGGCCGTCAGCGCCGTGCGCATCACGTCGACGTGCGCTGGATCGACGCCCGGCGGCAACGCGAACGGCTTGGCCATCGCGCCTGGCGCGTCCACCAGCCGCAGCAGGATCCGGCTTTCCTCGTCCTTGCCGAACTCCATCGCCAGCGGCACGTCCGGCAGGTCTTCGTGGCGCGCCAGCCCGTTCTGGACGATCACTCTGGCGTATCCATCCTGCAGCCACTGACTGGACGCGGATTTCACCGACTCCCAGCCAAGGCACATGCCCTGAATCTCCTCCCGCTCCACCCCGATCCGCACGTCGTTGGTGGTGGGGTAACCAGCCACCGCCTTCAGACTGGCTCCCGTCGCTGCCGCGAGCACGCGCGGCGCATCGTAGGTATTCGACCCTGGCCCCGTCCCTCCGACGGCGGTCGTCCTGGCGCTGCCGATCATCTCCTTGAAGGTGGTGACCTGCGCGTCGGCGCGCACGAGGCAGACGTTCGGGTCGTCATACGAGCTGCCGAGCCAGTTGAACTGCCGCAGGTCGAAGTTGACGCCTTCGCCACCGGTCAACTGGTTCATCATCTGTGCCTCGTGGAAGAGGCCGATGACCGTGCCGTCTTTCGGAGCGGCGCTGAACACGTGATTGGCCGCCACCAGCCCTCCTCCCCCGGGCATGTTGACGACGATGACGGTGGGGGTGCCGGGAATGTGCTTGCCGATATGGCGGGCCACGAGGCGGGCCGTTGTGTCGAATCCCCCACCCGCGCCGGAGCCCACGATGATGCTGAGGGTCTTGCCGTGATAATAGTCAGCGGTGGGCGACTGTCCTGGGGAGGTCGTCGCAGTCTGGCCGCACGCAGCCAGCGCGAGTGCAGCGGCCACACTGCTCAGCGGATACAGGATTCTTGCAAGAGGCCGCATAGCGGTCCAACTCACGCGGAACACGCGCGTTAGCGTACATCAGATCACCCGACCTTGCGCCGACCCGCCGCCCGTCTTCGTGACGCACACGCCCGGAAATGAGGTATAACGGGCGCGTCCGACGCCATGTCGGCGGAGGGCTGGCGCCGGGACTTTTGACCTTTGACCATTGACTTTCGACTTTTGACCTACAGGACAGGAAACACTTTCGAAGAGAGGTCATGATGAAGCGCGCATCAACTGTTGTGGCGGCGTTGGTTCTTCTGGGACTGTGCAGTGTCGGAACATCCACGGTGCAGGGGCAGGCGGGCGGGGGCTGGGTGACGCTGTTCGACGGCAAGAGCCTGAATGGGTGGACCCCGGTCGGCAAGGTGGACTGGAAAGTGGTCAACCGGGAACTCTGGTCCACCAACGGGGCCGGCTTCCTGCTCTCGAAGCAGGCGTACGGCGACTTCCAGATTCAGGCGGAGTTCTGGGTGTCGCCCGACGCCAACAGCGGCATCTTCATCCGCTGCCAGGATCCCGCCAAGGTCGGAGCAGCCACCTGTTATGAAGTGAACATCTTCGACACGCGTCCGGACCCGGCCTACCGCACGGGCGCCATTGTCGATGTCGCCAAGCCGGCCAGCATGACTATCAACACCGGGAACAAGTGGAACAGCTACGACATCACCGCGAGGGGCACGCGGCTGACGGTGCGGCTGAATGGGATGACGACCGTTGACACCGACGACAAGAAGTTCGCGCGGGGCCCGTTCGCGCTGCAGGCGGGACTCGGCGTCGTGCGCTTTCGCAACGTCCGGATCAGGGAACTGAAGTAGGAGGTGTTGATGACTCGATGGGGAGTGGTCGCGCTTGTCGCATGTGCGGTCGCGGCCGGCTGCGATGACAACGGCACGACATCGCCGTCCAATCAGCCGGTCGTGTTCTCGGCGCTCTTGCGGCCCGCCAACGAGGTCCCGCCCATCACCAACGCGGAGGCCGGCGGGACCGGGGTGGCGCAGATTACGATGCAGTTGACGCTCGACACGGCAGGCGCCATTACGGGCGCGACGGCCGACTTCTATTTCCAGGTGAGTGGCTTTCCGAGTAACACCACAGTGGTCGGCGCGCACATTCACCCTGGAGCCGCAGGGGTTAACGGTGGTGTGATTGTGAACACCGGGTTGACCGCAGGGTCACCGTTCATCGCCGCCAGCGGCACGGGCGAGTTCCGCGCAACCGGAATTGCCGTGACGGGCGCACTGGCGCAGTCGATCGTCGCCAACCCCGCGGGCTTCTATTTCAACATTCACTCGCCGCTCAACTCAGGCGGCTTCGCGCGGGGACAACTGACGCGGGTGCAGTGATGGCCAACGCTTGAACCACGAAGCGCACGAAGATCGCGAAGAGCACGAGAATCTTGAAAGGTCTTCGCGATTCGTGACAGGACCCGGGTCGCGGCGATGATGATCGATGATCTGACAATCGATGGCGCCATCAATGCATCGATGAACACATGATG
>JBOGIR010000416.1:0-4923 GCA_050742335.1 Vicinamibacterales bacterium
ATCACGAACAGCACCGGACTGCCCGCGAACAGGAGCAGCGCATAGATGCCAATGCCTTCGACGAAGAAGGCCATGAACATCGTGTTTTCGCGGCCGATCTGATCCGACACCCACCCGAAGAACGGCCGGCATACCCCGTTGAGCACGCGGTCGATCGTCAAGGCGAAGGTGAGCGCCGGCAAGGTCAGTCCCAGGAGCGAGACCGGGATGGTGCCGACCCCGAAGTCCGTGGCGATGGGCGCCAGTTGCGCGACCGCCATCAGGCCGCCGGCCCCGACCATGACGAACATGGCATACATCACCCAGAATGTCGGCGTCCTGAGCACCTCGACCGGACTGTAGTCGCGCCGTGTCTGCTGGACAGCCGGCGCCGCCGGCGAGGCGACCTCGCCGGCCTCCGGCGCGCGCAGCAGCAGCGCGACGAGCGTCACCACGATGCCCTGTCCGAGGCCGAACCACAGGAACGCGGATTCGTATCCGCTCGACTGGATCATGTTGGCAATCGGGATCACCGTCAGCGCCGAGCCGGCGCCGAAGCCCGCGGCCGTCAAGCCCGCAGCCAGGCCACGCCGGTCGGGGAACCACTTCAAAGCGTTTCCGACCGAGCCCCCGTAGATCACGCCGGCGCCGATGCCCCCGATCGCGGCACCGACATACAAGAGGAACAGCGAGTCGGCGACCGAGTTGATCACCCATGCGATCGCCACCAGCACGCCGCTCGCACTGATCATGATGCGTGGCCCGAACTTGTCGATGAGGTACCCTTCGATCGGGACCAGCCAGGTCTCCGTCAGCACGAAAATCGTGAAGGCGATCTGAATCGCCGCCCGGCCCCACTGATACTTCTGGTCAATCGGACCGACGAACAACGTCCAACCGTATTGCAGGTTGGCGATCATCACCATGCAAATGATGCCGAAGACCAGTTGCGCCCAGCGCGTCGCGTCGGACGCGGTGGAAGGAGTGACACGGTTGCTCATGATCCCCCGCAGAATCTACGAATTGACGAATCTACGAATTGACGAATTGGGGTCGACGAATTTTGCAATTCAAGTCCGTCAATGCGTCACTCCGTAAATTCGTCAACGTTTTGGGCGCCAGCCTATCATCGCAGCCGCCGGCATGTCGAGGCCCGGACCAGAACCCGAAAAACCGGCCGAACCGAGAGGTCTTCACTTCTTCGGCATGGAAGTGACATGGCGGTGAGGTTGACACCCTCATGGACGTGCCATATCGTATCGAGGAGTTGCACAGGAGGCTCGTAGCCATGCTACTGAGAACCTACGCTCTTGGGATGTGTGCCGCGTTGTTGCTCAGCGTCGCGCCGGCCGCGGCTCACCATGCCTTGCAGGCGGAGTTCGACACCAGGAAGCGCGGGGAGTTCACCGGCACGCTGACGCGGTTCGCCTTGATCAATCCACACGTCCGGTGGTTCTTCGACGTGAAGAAGCCGGATGGCACGATCGAGAAGTGGGAAGTGTCCGCCGCCGGCGCCGGCCCGATCCGGGCGGCAGGCCTGGCGCGCGCCTTCACGGTCGGCGATACGTACCGCGTCACCTATGCTCCGGCGCGCAACGGTTCCAACGTCGGTCGCGTGGTGGATTTCTTCTTCCCCGATGGCCGCAAAGTGACGCTCTATCACGAGAACGCCAACAACCCGAACGACATCTGAGAAGATTCCTCGAGTCTCTCCAGTTCAGCGGGTTCGGCCTTTGGGTCGCCGGAGGCGATACGATATTCGCCTATCCGACGATTCTGGCCCTTCACACGCTGGGCCTCGGGATCGTCGTCGGGATGAACGCCATCGTCGACTGTCGCGTGCTCGGCGTGGGCCGCAGCGTGCCGCTGGTCGATCTGGGCCATCTCTTCCGCGTGATGTGGTGGGGGTTCGCCTTGAACGCCATGACTGGTGTCGTCCTGTTTATCGCGGCTGCCGCCGACAAGGCGTACCAGGAGATTTTTTACCTGAAGCTTGCCTTCATCGTCCTTGCGCTGATCACCGCGACGAGAATCAGGCACACGGTGGTTGGACGCGCGGCCGATCGCGGGGACGCGATGCCGCGGAACGCCAAGGTTCTCGCGGTGCTGTCGCTGGTCCTCTGGATGGGTGCGATCGTGGCCGGTCGATTGATGGCGTACACGACAACGTTCTGACCCCATTCACCCGATGGCTGCCTTCGTCACGTGGCTGCGCGACACGCCGGTTTCTCAGGCGTTTCGCGTGCCGCTCGAGTGGCTGTGGCCGGTGTGCGAGAGCTTTCATTTTCTCGGCCTGGCGTTGGTCATCGGGACCGCGGCGTTCTTCGACGCGCGCCTGCTGGGCTTCATGAAGCGGATTCCCATCACGAAGGCCGCTGAGTTCCTGCCGCTCGCCAAGGTGGGATTGGCCATCAATCTCACGACGGGCCTGTATTTCTATATCGCCAGTCCATTTCAGTACTCGTTCAACATTGCGTGGTGGTACAAGGTCGCCGCCATCGCCATCGGCGTTACCAACGCGGTGTTCTTCGAAATGATGCTCAAGTCACGGGCGGCCAGTCTTCGCGACGACGAGGACGTCCCCCTTTCGTTCAAGATCGTCGGCACATTATCGATGCTGGCCTGGCTGAACGTCGTCTACTGGGGGCGGATGCTTCCGTTCTGGTCGCCGCCTGGCGGCGGCGCAGATTTATAGGGACGCTCTACGTCGTCGGCCGGGGCGCCGCGTGGAAGGCCCAGAGCAGGCGTGAACGCGTTTCAGTGGCGGATCCTGCCGACCATGTGTTCCAAATCACGCTCCTCGCACGGATTCTGTTCGGCGATGAAGGCGTTCTTGTTGGTGTTGAGTCGCAGCACTCGCGGATTCATGACCCACGGCTCGATCAACGCCACCGGATCGATGACCGTCGCCTGGTAGTGAAGCGTGTTGCCCTCGCGGCGAAAGCGCTCGATGACATGCATCTGGTCGCTGTGGAGGTAGCCGCCCTGCCCGAGCCACGTGATGTCGTTGAAGGCAACCGCGTCCACCACCAGCGTATCGCCTTCCCACTTGCCGACGGCGTGCCCGTAATAGAGCAGGTCCTGCGATCTGATGGGATCGTGCGGCCGGCCATCGGTAGGAATGATGCGGTAGTCTGACGGCGAGGCGCCCTGCTGCCCATAGAGGAAGACCACCTCGTCATTGGTCGCGAGAATCTTCACGGGCGGTCCCATACGCGGCACGCCGGCCGGCTGACATTTGAAATAGGGCGCCACGGTGTTCGAGTTGAAATCCAGCTCGCGTACCTTGGCCCAGTACTCGGGCTTGTAGAGCGGCCTGTTTGCGTCGAATCTGCCGGCGAAGGTGCTGTCGTTCGACTGGTTGACGGGCGCGGTGCAGATCTTCATGCCTGGGTGGCATCCCCTCGACCGATTCAGTACGGTGAGATTGCCTTCGGCGTCCGGCTGCGCGCCGCCGCCGCCACCCCCGCCGCCCCAGAAGCCGCTCAGGTCGGGCTTGCCATTCGGAAGGCGTGGCGCCTGCGCCCCATCTTGCGCGTGGACCAACGGCGTGAGCACGAGTCCCGCCGCCACCATAAACGCCGTCACCACACTGCAACGCATCGATCGAGACGTCATCGCTTTTCTCCTCTTACGCTGGGAGGCACGGGGACGACAATATAGAGATTCGGAGTGTTCGTTCGTGTCACTGTGAGGTCGAGCACGGTGTCGGTACCGCGCTTCTCGACAATCCGTCCGGCGAAAAACGCATCCAACTGCTCCTCGGGGTCGTTGTAGTCCGCGTACTTCGAATACGTGAATTCCGTCACGACGTTGCCGTGTCGCACCTCGATGCGTTCGGCGCAGTTCCGCGTGCAGACACCCTCCACCGGTCCGGAGGTGAGTGTGGCCCGTGCCATGGCTCCAGGTACGCCCGGAATCGGGTAGGTGACGACCGTCTTCCCCCCTTCCATGCCGACCTTCGTATTGGCGCCGCCCATGACCGCTGATTTGAGCGCACCCTGCGGGTTGCTCCACAGCCGGATCGCCCGCTCGTCGTAGGCGGCGGGCATCGACACGGCGGTACCCCGTCCGGGAACCAGTCCCGCGCCCGTGCCTCCGACCTCATTCCACGCGTACTGCCCGCCCACGACCTGTATCTCCTCGTGGTTCTGGCCGCTCGGAAGCCTGCACGCGAAATCGGCGCGCATCCCCGACATCTGGTAGTTGATTTCGGCCCGGTAGCGCGTCAATGTGCAGGGCTGTCCGCCGACGCTGACCGTACCGGTCGCAAGGAACTCGAGCGTCGCAATGAGGTCGTGCTCCTCCAGCTCGCGGAGCATGCCCATGTGATTAGCCCAGTGGTACAGTGCCGCCTTGACGCCGCCAGCGTCCTTCCAGCTTCGATCGAGACCTTCGGCGCGCGCCTGCTGCGCGCTCACCAGGGTGGAGCCGAGGCTGGATACCCCCGTCAGCAGCGCCACGGCCACAATCCGGGGCCCCCATCGCGCACGCCCGCGCGGCGGGGTGGACGTGATGAGTGTTGTCATCGGCATCGGGTCTCCTGAGAACAGGTCCGGATCAGGCCAAAAACCGCCGAAGAACTGCTGCAGGAGGATACGCGAGCGGGTTCGCAAGCGTCAACCTGACAGGCCTGAACGCATGCCCGGAGCGCTTGACATCGCTCAGCGCGGTTGACTACCGTCGCACGCGCCAGGGGATTCATGACACGTCGCTGTATTGGCGCAATCTACCGCCGTATCGAGCCGAACATTCAGATTCTGGATTACGAGTGCGCGGCATTCGCCGAATTGCCCGGACCCTAGCGCAGGAGGTTTCCATGCTGAAGAAGACTGTGATCGCCGTCATCCTCGTGACCGCGATGTCGTGGGGCGTAACGGCGCAGGACGCGGGGACCGTCATCAGCTCTGCGTCGCGCACGATCGGCGCCGACATGCTGAAGAC
>JBOGIR010000417.1:0-1558 GCA_050742335.1 Vicinamibacterales bacterium
GGGCGCGCAATCGCCGCCCGCTGAGAGTCTCGATTGGAGGAGCACATGACATGGCGTGTGATTCCGAGAGCAGCGTTGCTGGCCGTGGCGGGTGTCATGGCCGTCTCGTTTACATGGGTCAACGCCCAGCAAGGCAGCGGCGCCGCCATCGCGCTCGATGCGGATGACATCGGCGGCCTCGTCACCAGCGCGAAAGGTCCCGAGGCCGGCGTCTGGGTGATCGCCGAGACCACGGACCTGCCCGCGAAGTTCGCGAAGATCGTCGTCACCGGCGATCAGGGGCGCTACGTCCTGCCGGATCTGCCGCGAGCCACCTACGAGGTGTTCGTGCGGGGGTACGGGTTGGTGGATTCGCCGCGGGTTCGCACCACGCCTGGCCAGCGTCTCGACCTCAAGGCCATCGTCGCGCCGGATGGACGCGCCGCGGCGCAGGTGTATCCGGCCAATTACTGGCTCAGCCTGTTGGAGATCCCCAAAGGCGAACACTCCGCCAAAGAGTTCGTGCTGGAAACCAGGGGGTGCTTCTCGTGCCATCAGGTAGGCACGCGCGCGACTCGTGAACTGCCGAAGGGCTCGTTTGCCTCGAGCCTCGAGGCCTGGGATGCCCACGTGAAGATGGGACCGAACGGCGCAAACATGGGCGCCCTCTTCGGCCGCCTCGGGTCGCAGCGCAAAGCGTTTGCCGACTGGACCGATCGGATCGCTGCGGGCGCCTATCCCGAGGCGCCGCCACGTCCCACCGGTGTCGAGCGCAATCTTGTGATCTCGATGTGGGACTGGGCCCGACCCACCAGCCGGCGGAGCGATGCGGCTGGCACCGACGAGCGCACGCCCACGCTCAACGCGAACGGACTGATCTACGGCGCCATCCAGACGTCCGACATTCTGGCGGTTCTCGATCCGCGGACGAACACGACGTCAGAGATCAAGATTCCGTCGAGCGGACCTGTGCTCGATGCCAACACCCCGCGGTCTTCGGTATGGGGAGATGAAAAGATCTGGCAGCGGCAAGCCGACCCGCGCAGCGTCGCGATGGACGGCAAGGGGCGCGTATGGGTGGCGGCACGGACGCGTGCCCCACAGCAACAGCCGGCGTTCTGCACAGATGGGGCGACGAACAAGTTCGCCAAGTACTTCCCCATGCCCGGCCCGGCCGCACGGCAGGTCCAGGTGTACGACCCGAAGACGAAGCAGTTCTCGGCGATCGACAGTTGCTTTGCCGCGGACCACAACTACTTCGACGACCACGACGCCCTTGTCTTCGGCCAGGAGAACGCCGTCGGCTGGGTCGACACGGTGACGTTCGACAAGACGCGCGACGGTGCCGCCTCGCAGGCCTGGTGCCCGGGCGTGATCGACACCAACGGCGACGGCCGGATCTCCACCGGCTGGACCGAGCCCAAGGAGCCGATCGATCCCAAGAGGGATCACCGGATCGAGTTCGGCTGCTACTCGATTGGCATCAGCCCGGCCGATGGGAGCATCTGGTGCTCGGGCATCGAGCACGAGGACACGACGCTCGTCCGCATCGAGCGGGGCGCGAACCCGCCGCAGTCGT
>JBOGIR010000418.1:0-3559 GCA_050742335.1 Vicinamibacterales bacterium
CTCCAACTCGGTCGCGTGGGTGAAGTCAATCGCGGCCTCGCGGCCCGGCACGGCCACTTGCTCGAAAAAGACCTCCGGCTCCGGGCCATGCACGGCCCGCCAGTCACGAAACCGCCGCTGCAGCGTCCGGGCCTGGCCCGCATGAAACTGCTCCGGATAGCGGGTGCACAACTCCGCCAACACGAGTTTTGCTTCAAGTACGCCCTTGCGATCGCGTTCGAGTAACGGGGCGATCTCCGTCGGCCACACGGTCACGAAGGGATCGGGCCGGGTCCGCCAATCACGCGGCTGCCGGGTGACCGATGGGACCGGGCCGGTGTCCCACTCCCGCGCCGTCCGGAGACTCATGCCCGCTGTGGCGGCCGCGGCCGCCTGGGTCTTGCCGTCCATACGTTTCTGCCTTAAAAGCCGCACCTGCGCATCGCTGACCATGAGCCTCCAGTCGACTCTCAGCGTTACACAGGCCAGCTGGCCAACCCCAACCGGCAGATCTAGTTGTCGGCACCGGCAGGTTTAACCCTGATGTGACAAAAGTTCGGGCTGAGTAATCGTTTCGGAATTGAAATAGGCCTTCCGTTGTGGTTGAAGAGAGGTACCACCCACCCCTTCAGACCAGCAACGAAAGGCCACCGGACGTGAGACGAAGCAGAACCGATTTGCGGGCCCGAGTCAATGGCGATCTGCCCCTGGAGTTCACTGACGTCGCGCTCACCTCGTATGCGGGACTCGAGTTGTTCGGGCGTTACCTGCGCACGATCCGGTTCAACACGCTGGTGCGCGAGGCGTGTCGGGGCGTCATCAGCGGCGGCGACTTCGGCGCCGTGACGCTGGTGCGCGTGCTGATCGGGCTGCTGGTGGTCGGCGGCCGGCGCCTGCGCCACGTGGGGTACGTGGCCGACGACCCGCTGTTCCGACGCTTCAGCGGCATGCAGGTCGTCCCCACGGCGCGGACCCTGAGTCGGTGGCTGCAGGGGTTCACTATGCGGACGGTCGCGTGCCTGCAGACGATCAACACCGCGGTGATCGCCCGCGTGCTGGGGACGCTGGGCATTCGGACGTGGACGATCGATATCGACGGCGTGGTGGTCTCGACCGGGCTGCAGGTCGAGCGCGCCTTCCGCGGCTTCAATCCGCATCACCGGAAGGTGCCGAGTTACTACCCGATCATGGCCCACTTGGCCGAGACGACCCATGTGCTGCGGGTGAAGAACCGGTCCGGCAATGTGCATGACGGGAAAGCCGGACTGCCGTTCTTGCGAGATCTGTGGCCGCAACTGGCGACCCTGTTGCCGCGCGGGGGGACGGTCCGGTTTCGCATGGATGGCGCGTTTTTCCGCCAGGATGTGCTGCAGTGGCTCGCCGCCCGGGGCGCCGGCTATGCCATCAAAGTCCCGTTCTATCGGTGGCTCGACCTGCAGCAGTACATCCGGGCGGAGCCGACCTGGACGCCCGTCGCGCCGGAGGTCAGCGGCTGCGTCGTGCCGGCCGCGGCGACGCCCTGGGGCCGCCCCCTCTGGGTGGCCATCTACCGCAAGAAGGTCGCGCACCGGACGGCCAAGAACTTCCAGCTCGATCTCTTCGATCCCGATGATGGGTCCTACGAGTACTCGGCGGTCACCAGCAACCTGGGCTTCACCCTCGCCAACCTGTGGCGGTTTGTCTGCGGGCGCGGCAACCATGAAAAGACCATCGCGCAGCTCAAGAGCGGCTTGGCCTTCCATACCGTCCCCACCATGGCCTATGCGGCCAACAGTGCGTGGCAGCACGTGGTGGTGCTCACGCACAATCTGCTCACGAACTTCCAGATCGAAACGGGCGCGGGCCACCGGTGGGCGACCCGCAAGCGGACGAGTCTCGTCCACCTCCAGACGATTCAGTCGTTGCGCTTCACGTTCTTCAGCCGCGCGGCCATGCTCGTGCGGCCCCAGGGGGCCTGGCGCCTCCGCCTGACGGACAACCCCGCCACGCGGCGCATCTATGACCGGGTGGCCGCCGCCCTCGCGCCGACGGGCTGAGTTTTTGTCACATCAGGGCTAATTCACCGTCCAGAGCGCGAGCGTCGAGACGTCCTTGACGAAAATCCGATTGCCCGAAATCGCCGGCAGCGTCCACGTGTCCGTGTCGGCCACCTTGTAGCGGCGCAGCGGCTGAAACGCCGTACGGTTCGCAGGGAACACGACGAGCTCGCCGTCGTTCTCCAGACTGAACAGGACGTTGCCCGCGCGCGTCAACGCGATGTTGTTGGCCTGCCGCCCATCGGACGTCCACAGAATCTTGCCGCTCTTCGCGTCGAGGGCGAAGTACTGGCCCATGTTGCGGCTCGTGAGACCGAACAGCACGTCGCCGTCGAGCACCGCATTGCTCAGACGTCCTGGCACGTCGGGGTTTTCCCACGCCGTCTCCACGGCCCACTGATTGTTGCTCCTCGCGATCCTCAGCGCGACCACCGGCGCGGTATTGACAGCGCCCCAGATGAGGACCGTGTCGCCAAGCCGCACCGGAGTAATCGAGTTCGTGAAATTCGGACTCACGAATGGACGCTCCCACAGGAGCGCACCGGTCGCGACATCCACGCCAACCACTTTGCCCTGCGTGACGGTGACCAGCTGTCGAACGCCACCGAAATCGGCGACGATGGGCGAGCCGTAGCCGGGACCGTCGCCGGCCCAGCTCCACTTTGCTGCGCCGGTGTTGACGTCGAACGCCGTGAGCGCTCCTTTGTCGTGTCCCCCCACGTGGAAGATCACGAGACCTCCCTCGATCACCGGCGAAAAGGCGTGCGAGGTGTACATGGGCACCGGCGCGGACGCCGGCTTCTGCCAGATCTGCTTGCCCGTGGCCGCGTCGTAGGCGGTGACCGCGCCGGTCATCCCGATCGCATAGAGCCGCCCATTCGAGAACACCGGGGTGGATTTCGGTCCGGGGCCGTGCACTTTGGCGGCGCTGCTCATCTCGAACGGCGCGGGATACGCGGTGCGCCACAGCACTTTCCCGCTCGCCGCGTCGATGGCGCTCATCACCTCGTCGTCGCCCTGGCGCGAGAACACGTAGAGACGATTGCCCACCACGAGTGGCGTCGCGTAGCCGGTTCCGATATCGATCTTCCAGCGCTGCGTGAGATTGTCGGGCCAGGCCGCGGGGGGCGTGAAGCCAGTTACGACGCCGTCGCGGTTGGCGCCGCGCCACTGCGTCACGTCGGTCGCGGACTGCCGCGCCTCATTCACCGCGGTGAAGGCGGCCACCAGCACGATCACAAATACCGCACGGCGCATATTGGTCTCTCCCTCTCAAACGGTTGGTAGTTGCTACTAGCGACCAGCTATCCGCTACATAGCTACCAGTTCCAGAGCTCAGTTGTGTTGATGATGATGAATCCCGATTCCCGCCTTCGCTGAAGCTACGGCGGGCCGCCGAAGCCTTGGCGGAGGCTGGCCGGTGGCCGGACCGCGCTGCGACGCCGCGGGTGGCCGCGCGACGCCAGCTCCGTGAGCTGGCTGATCCCCAGAGCCGTCTCGCGCGGTCAGGCGATCCGTGTCGGCCTGACCTCCATAGGGCTTCA
>JBOGIR010000419.1:0-7290 GCA_050742335.1 Vicinamibacterales bacterium
ACCCAGCGCGGGTCGCCAACCACGTTGCGGAGGACGCGTTTTTCGGCGCGATGTCGGCGGGAGCAAGCAGCCGAGACGCGGCGGCCGGCCGGCGGGACACATTGACGGCAGGCCACATACTTCCTGGGCTACATGCAGTGGACGGCTGAAACAACCGGATAAGCACAAGCTGACCAGACCCGACGCCGGATCGCATCAGGTCCGCGGCGGGACGTAATCAGAACAGCACGGCGACATCGAGCAGGACGTGCGTGCGGTCGTTGAAGATCACGGCGCGGCCGTCGAAGACGCCTCGGCGGTACCCGGCGGGCAACGCCACGAGCCGGCGCTCGACGTCGGCCGGGAAGGGTTCGAACTTCTTCTGCCAGCCGGGCGGCAGTTGTCCCGTTCGCGCCAGCTTTTTCTGGAGCCCGGGCGGGAGCCTGCGATAGCGAGGCGCGTAGTAGTGGCGAATGACCTGCACGTCCCCCGTGGAGAATGTGACGTGCACGGATCCGGTGACGCGACTGCTGTCCGTGGCCTTCTGCCCGCGTCCCTGCGCGTGGACGAGGATGCCGCTGACCAGAAGTCCGGCTGCAAGTCCCAAGATAAAACGCGTCATGCTGTCCTCCGCGTGTGACAAGGTTGCCTGGATCGTGGCAAACCCAAGGCCACCGGCGCGGGCGCAGGTAAGACGCTCTGGCGCAGGCAATTGTGAGCGGTGGACGCCACGTGGGCACCACGGGTGCACCTTCCCAAAACGTGACCGGAACGTCAAAGTAGTGATTGCGCCCTGATCCCTGATCCTTCGTCTGTAGTCTTTGGTCTCTTGTCTTTGGTCTCTGGTCTTTGGTTCGGCGTTGGCTTCAGGCTCTTGGCCGACTGCTGGCTGCCTGACTGCCTACCGCCTACTGCCTACTGCCTACTGCCTACTTCCCCCTTTCCCCTTCCCCCTTTCCGTCCGACAATCCGGATGATGCGGACGCGCCCGTGGTGGCCTGCGTGGGTTCTGGCGGTGGCGGTGTGCAGTGGGGCGGCAGCAGGTCAGCAGTCCGACGGCACCCTTCGGCTGACGCTGTCACGTCCCGAAGTCGTGCTGCGCTCGGGGGACGCGGTGCTCGTCTCGGTCGAGGCATCCCATCCGCTGACCACACTGGAAGGCGAGGCCTTCGGGCGTCGGGTGCCGTTCTGGCCTGCGGCCGGCGAGCGTCAATGGCACGGCCTGGTTGGGATCGACATGGAGGCGCGCGCCGGGACCTACACCCTGGAGGTCCACGCCACAAGTGTCGAGGGCGCCGCGCGAGTACGGACGGTGCTATCGGTCGAGCAGCGGCCGCTCGAGACACGTCGCATTCGCGTCGCCGAACGTTTCGTCACGCCGCCGGCAGAGGAAACGGCGCGCATTCGACAGGATGCCGAGCGCCTTGCGACAGTGCTGGTGCAGTCCGAGCCCACGCGCTCATGGCGTGGGGCCTTCATGCCGCCGGTGCCAGGACCGCCGACCAGCAGTTTCGGCCGCCTCACCGTGATAAACGACGTCGGTCGTGGACGCCATCGTGGAGTCGATTTTCGGGCGAGCGAAGGCACGCCCATTCGCGCGCCGAATGCCGGCCTGATCGTGCTCGCGGCAGACCTCTACTTCACGGGTCACACCGTGATCGTCGACCACGGCGCGGGACTCTTGTCACTGTTCGCCCATCTCTCCCGCATCGCGGTCGACGAAGGGATGCGCGTCGCGGGTGGAGACCTGCTGGGCGAGGCGGGGGCCACCGGGCGCGTGACCGGACCGCATCTGCACTGGGCGGTGCGCCTCGGCAGCGCGAACATCGATCCGCTGTCGCTGATGTCCGCGTCGAGCGGGGCCGACTGACGCAATCCAATTGGCGATTGTCGATCTGTCGATTGCCGATTGTTATCGAATGACGATTTGCTGATTGATGAATTGAACTTCTGAAGGTGGATCGACGATTCGGGGAATCAGCAATCAGTTCGACAATCATGATTCGGCAATCACAAACACTCATCAATCGACCGATCTGCGATCTGCATTTCTTGTTGGCGCGCATCGACTCAGTTCACCGCAAAGCAATAGAACAACCCGGCGCCACCCCAACTGGCCAGGTCGGCCTGGCTGCAGCCGGTCGTGGCGTGCGAGGAATTCCACGAGGCGTTCCCGTTGCCGATACGGTCGGAATGACCGACCTGCGCGGCGCCCGCGCCGCTGCTGGTCCAGTTGTTACAGGTGCGGTCGGCGGCGTCGGTAAACGCGCGCCCGTCCGGCCGCGAGCCCGTGAGCATGTCGTGGACGTTCGGCAGCGGGTCGCCGACGCCGTGGACCACCTCGCCCTTCTCGTTCAAGGCGGACTGCTTGAACAGATTGCTGCCGCGCTGCGCCTGAATCAGCGTGTCTCCGTGAAGCTCCGACTGATCCTGCGAGATCACCGCGCCTCTCGAGTTGTACCAGGGACCGTTGCCGATCCGGTCGCGCGCGTGCACGGCGCGCTGACCGGGGCGCGCCTGGGTGCTGAGGTACGCGCGCCAGGTGCGGTTGCCGGCACTGACGGCCGTGGCCAGTGCAGCGCAGTGGGCGTCGGCACCGGCCAGCCCACCGAGATCGCCGCCGTTGCCGATGCCGACGCTGGTGACGAAGAAACCGATGGGCCGCGGGGGCGCCTGCCCTCGGCCCGGCTGGCCGCCTCGCCCGCCCTGCTGCGCCAGCGCCAGGTAGGCACTCGCGAACGAGAGCACGAGCGTGGCAAGGGTCAACGACCGCATCATGGTCATGGGCCGTTCTCACTTGACCGCAAAGCAATAGAACATGCCGATGCCGTGCGTCAGCGGCAGCGCCCGCTGGCTGCAGCCGCGCGTCCCGTGCGAGGAGTTCCAGGAACCATTGCCGCCGCCATTGCGGTCGGGAAAACCGATCTGCGCATTCGGCCGGCCGGGGCCGGCCACGAGTGGGCCCTGCGCCCGCCCAGGCTCCGGATCCCTGTTGCTCGTCCAGTTGTCGCACGTGTAGTCGAATTCATCGGTGAACGCGCGGCCGTCGGGCTGGGTGCCGGTCAACATTTCGTGGCGATTGGAATCGGGAGTCGTCCTGACGTAGTCCCAGTCACGGTCCCGTGGATCGGGAAAGTCATTCAGGCCGGGCACGACCCGCCCCTTCTCGGTGAGTCCCGTCAGCTTGTTGAGATTGTTGCCAAGGCGGGCGAGCTCCAACGTGTCTCCATGAAGGTGGGCGACGTCGGGGGCGATCATCTCGCCTCTGACGTTGTACCAGGGCCCGGTGCCGATGCGGTCGCGGGCGTTGACGGCCGGCTTGCCGGGGCGGGCCTGCGTGCTCAGGTAGGCACGCCAGGTGCGGTCGCCGGCGCCCGCAGCGGCGGCCAGTTGCTGGCAGTGGGCGTCGGCACCCGCCAGTCCACCCAGATTGCCCCCGTCGCCAATGGGCTCGCTGGTCACGAAAAAGGTCATGGGATTGCGCGGCGCAGGACTCTGTTGAGCCAGTGCCAGGTAGGAACTGAGGGCCGATAGCACCAGGGCGGCAACGAAAGTACGGGTCGTCATGTGGGCCTCCGCGTCGTATTCGAGATAGAATAACGCCACCTTTTTCTGGGAGGGGCACGATTATGCGGTTCATCCTTCCTGTATCGCTTGCGTTGGTCCTCACCGTTGCCACCGTGCCCATGCAGGCGGGCCAGTCGGCACCGGCTCAGGCGCCGGTCACCTTCACGAAAGACGTCGCGCCCATCTTCCAGCAGAACTGCCAGGTGTGCCACCGGCCGGGCAGCATCGCGCCGATGTCGCTGCTGACGTACGAGGAGGCGCGGCCCTGGGCCCGATCGATCAAAGAGCAGGTCATCCTCCGCCAGATGCCGCCGTGGTACATCGACAAGAACGTCGGCGTCCAGCACTTCAGCAACGACCGGTCGCTGACCGACGCCGAGATCACCACCATCGTCTCGTGGGTGGATGCCGGCGCGCCGCAGGGAAAGCTCGCCGACATGCCGCAGCCCCGGCAATTCCCGGCGTCCGAGACGTGGCAGATCGGTGAACCCGATGTCATCGTGACCTTGCCGAAAGACATTGTGGTGAAGGCCAAGGCGCCCGATCAGTGGCCGGACATTCTCGTCGACCCCCGCCTCACCGAGGATCGGTACATCAAGGGCGTGCAGATCATTCCGATGAAGGGATACCCGGTCATTCACCACATCCGGACCTCGATCGTCGAACCCGACGACGAGGGTCGCGGCAGCGGGCAGCTCGATGGCACCGACGGGTCGCTCGCGGTGGGCGAGCAGGGCGTGTTCCTGAACGAATATGCGATCGGCAAGCAGGGCGACGTGTTCAACGAAGGTGCAGGCCGGTTGATCAAGGCGGGAACGAAAATCAACTTCCAGCTTCATCTCCATTCGACGGGCAAGGCAGACACGGCGACCAACGTCGCCCTTGGCCTCAAGTTCTATCCCGCAGGGTACGTCCCGAAGCACGTGATTTCTTCAACGACGGTGAGTGCGTCGCAGGTGGATCTCCGGCCCCACACCGACAACATCCGGTCGGATGGCTATCTCGTGCTCAAGAAGGCGGCGCGGCTGCTGTCGTTCCAGCCGCACATGCATAACCGCGGGAAAGCGGAGTGCCTGGAAGCCATCTACCCGACGGGACGAGTCGAGACGCTGTCGTGCGCCAAGTTCCGGTTCAACTGGCACATCAACTACGTCTACGGTGACGACGCCGCACCGCTGCTGCCGGCAGGCACGGTGCTCCACTCGATCATGTGGCACGACAACACATCGCGAAACCCGTTCAACCCAGATCCGGATGCGCAGATCACCTATGGGCAACGGACTGTCGATGAGATGTCGTCGGCGTGGATCAGTTGGTACTACATGTCGGACGAGGAGCTCAAGGCGGAAACCGAGGCACGACGGGCGCGACGTACGCCACCGGCCGGCACGCGCTGAGGGGCACGCCGGAATGCGAAGGTACGTCGCGGCGATCGCGTCTTCGATTCTTTTGTTCTGCGGAACGATCTGGACGACCGTTGACGCGCAGAATTACGCGCGAGGACAGGACATCAGTCCGACATTCGACGGATGGGAGCAGAATCCCGACGGCACCTATTCGCTGTACTTCGGCTATTTCAACAGGAACTCCGAGGAGGACATCGACGTCCCCGTGGGACCCGAGAACGGCTTCGACCAGGGCGGCGCCGATCGAGGGCAGCCGACGCACTTCTATCCGTCGCGCAAGTGGTGGGTGTTCAGAGTGGTGGTTCCCAGCGACTGGCCGAAAGAGCAGCGGCTGGTGTGGACGCTGACCACGTACGGCAGGACGAACCAGGCGAAGGGGTGGCTTCAGCCTGAATGGGAAGTGGACCGCGACCTCATTTCCAAGAACGCCGCGCGGGATCCGTCGTTGATGACCAACTCCACCAACCAGCTGGACATGGACCACGAGAATCGTCCACCGTCGATCTCGGTGAGCCCCGTTCGAACAACGAGCGTGTCGGAGACGTTGACGCTCACGGCAACGGCCGCCGACGACGGACGGCCGAAACCGGTTCCCGATCCGGCGGGCCGTCTTCAGCAAGGCGTGCGCCTCCGCTGGATCGTGTACCGAGGGGCCGGTAAGGTCCGCTTCGATACCGACATCATGAACGGGCGTATCTATGGAAAACCGGCGACGCTGGCCACGAACGTCAGCTTCGCGGCGCCTGGCGCCTACCGGCTGCGGGCCATCGCCAGTGACGGCCAGGCGTTTTCCACCCACGACGTCGACGTCACCGTCAAGTAGATAGACGCCGCGCGCGGTTCAGTGCGCCTTCGCGGCTTCGGCCTCGACCGCGTTGCGCTGAAATTCATACCGCCTCACCCATCTCCCGCCCCACGACCTGCCAGAACTGTGAGTCTTCCCAGTGAGGGTGGCACTTTTGTCTGCGTTCTGGCGACTTTGAGGAGTGGGTGCGGTCTGGAAAAACCGTAACTGTGCGGCCAAGCTGTTGGTTCGATGCGAGTTACGAAAAACGAAGGATTGGCAGGGCCGTTGCTCGGTTTTGGTGTCTGGCCCCTGTGCTGGGGCCCAAATCGAAGGACGAGGAGTACTCATGTTGAACACGGCACGCGTGCTGGTCGTCGGCGTTCTGGCCTCAGTGATTCTCACCGCAACGGTGGTGGCCGATCACTCCTGGGGCAGCTATCACTGGGCGCGTACGGCGAACCCGTTCACCCTGAAGGTAGGGGACAACGTGTCTTCGGTTTGGGATGGCCACCTCGACACCGCCATCGCTGACTGGAATGGGTCGAGCGTGCTCGCGTTGACGAAGGAGACGGGTGGGGTGGCAAAGGCTCGCAACTGCCGGCCGACCGTGGGCCGCATCGAGGTGTGCAGCTATCGCTACGGCCAGAACGGCTGGCTTGGCATCGCCCAGATCTGGATCAGCGGCGACCACATCACCCAGGCGATCACCAAACTCAACGACACCTACTTCAGCACGACGACCTACAACACGCCGGCATGGCGTGACCTCGTCATGTGCCAGGAGATCGGGCACGACTTCGGCCTGGACCATCAAGACGAGACCTTCGACAACTCGAACCTCGACTCCTGCATGGACTACACGAACAATCCGGAAAGCAACCGGCATCCCAACGCGCACGACTACGAGGAGCTGGAGGCGATCTACGCGCACTTCGACAGCACCACGACGGCCGCCGCCACCAAGCATCCGAATGGGATGCCTCCGGCGATGGGGCAGATTGCGTTTGACACGCCGGCGCAGTGGGGTAGGCGAATCCATGCAAGCCCGAACGGCCGGCGGGAAATGTACGAACAGGACTTCGGGCGCGGCCACAAGGTGATCACTCACGTGTACTGGGCCGATCCGGCGGCGGACGCGCACTAACAAGCCGCGGTGAAAGTGACCAAGGCCACGGAGACGCAGAGACACAGAGTTTTTCCAGATGTGTTCTCTGTGCCTCTGTGGCCCGGTTGGGACTTGTGCCACGAACTGCTAATCTAGTTATTGCAGATTCGCTGAGTGGACTGTTGTCGAACGACGAGTGTCGATTTGCCGATTGAGTGTCTGTTGACCCCGAGTTGCCTCAATGGCCAATCAGTTCGGATAATCGTCATTCAGAATTCGTCAACAATCGCCAATCGACCAATCTGAAGTCGGCAATGCAATGAGGGTTCAGGCAAGAGTGGCCCGCTGCGTCATTGTCTGCGTGGCCATCCTGGCCTCGCTCGCCGCCACGTGCGCGGGGCCGTCGTCTGTGGAAATCAGCCGCGACCGCGCGATCGAGATCGCGC
>JBOGIR010000420.1:0-3934 GCA_050742335.1 Vicinamibacterales bacterium
GTACTGATCGATGAACCGCTTGGCCAGCTCGCGAACGATGTTCGTCCGCGTGATGTTCGTGTGCAGATCGTCCATCAGGAAGATGTACAGCCGTCCGTCGAAGGTCCGCGTCGTCGCCTTGACGTCAGGCTCGATCGGCGCGCCGGCGTTCACGGGTGTGAACGGCGGCTCGATCGGCAGATCAACCATTGAAAAGACCACAGGCGCCTGCGGCCGTCCGTCCTCCAGCACTTCGAAGTCGGCAGCCGTCAGGTCTTTCACGAAGGCGCCGTTCTCGTCGGTGACGATGGCGTGGACCTCGACGAAGTTGGTCTCGGCCCTGAAGGTCACCGACGGCTGCTGATTCTCAGGCGCCGTCTGAGGCGGCGTTTGCGCGGCTGGCGTCTGAGCCGGAGTCTGCGCGGGCGGCTGCTGGGCAGCAACGACAGTCCGCAACAGGACACCGTCCAGCCAGCGCTGGCTTGTCGGAATGCGCAGCGATCCGATGCCGACCGACACGAGGACAGCCGGCAGGAGCAGCAGGAGACGGCGCGTGGCAGGATTCTTCATATTGACGAGTTGACGAACTTACGGATTGACGAATTTTCCAGCGGCGGATAGGACCCTTGCGAACGACAATTCGTCAATTCGTAAGTCCGCCACTCCGTAAATGGCTTCAGTGTAGCCGTTGACGGCGCTCCGGTCGAGGGCTAGACTACCGGCCTTTCCAGCGGCATGAAGGCCTTAACCAGAGGCTCTAGGCTTTAGGCTTTAGGCTCTAGGCTCTGGGCTATAGGCTCTGGCTCTCGTTCGAGGCCTAAGGCCTAAAGCCTAAAGCCTTCCTGAAAGGACCATCGATGCGAACCACAGGGATGATTGTCGGCGCCATCGCCGTCGCGTTCGCCGGAGGGTGGCTGATCGCAGGCAGTACCGTGCGTATTCAGGGTCAGACTCAGCCGAACGCCGGATTTGCCGCGGTGGCTGGCGAGAAAGGCGGCCTCGATATCACGGGCCCGTACGACGTGGTGGCCGACTGGCCCAAGCCGCTCGCCGCTCTGCCCGGCCATGACAACTGGACGTGGGGCTCGGTGCAGGGCGTCTTCGCCGAGAGCCCCAACCGCGTGTACATGGTCCAGCGGGGCGAGCTGCCGCGCATGCAGCGGCCCGCCGCCCGCGCGGTTCCCGAGATCGGTCCCGGCCTGTCGTTCCCCGTTGGTCAGGCGCCGTTCCGCAACGCGTCGCAGGGTCCGGCCTCGAGCCCGCCCGGTGCCGGCGGACCGGGCGCCGATCCGGACGATCCGAAGCAGGCCTGGCAGGGCCGCATGGGGATCGACGCCCGCTGGGAGCACACGATCGTCGTCTTCAATGCCGCCGGCGACCTGGTCGAGGCGTGGACGCAGTGGGACAAGATGATGAAGCGTCCGCACTCGGTGTACGTCAGCCCGTACGACGCGCAGAAGTACGTCTGGATCGTGGACGATCACAGTCACGCGATCTTCAAGTTCACCAACGACGGCAGCCGTCTCGTCCAGACGATCGGCACGCCGGGCAAGGCCGGCGCGGACGGCGCGCACTTCAATCGCCCGACGTTCATGTCGTGGCTGCCCGATGGCAGCTTCTTCGTGGCCGACGGCTACAACGGCAATCGCGTCGCCAAGTTCGACAAGGACGGCAAGTTCCTGTGGACGTCCGGAGAGCGCGGGATGCCGGGTGGGAGAGAAACCCGGCTCGGCTACTTCAACACCGTGCACGGGATCGCCGCCGATCCGATGACGCGACGCGTGTATGTGAGCGACCGCTCGAATCGACGGATCCAGGTGCTCGACGGCGACAGCGGGAAGGCGGTCGATCAGTGGCCGGTCGGCACACAGACCAACCTGCAGTTCCTCATCATCCCGGCGGATCGGTCGGGCGTGTGGGGCTTCACCGACACCACAGCCAAGATCGCCAAGTGGGACTTCAACGGACGACTGCTCTATTCATGGGGCGTGCTGGGCGATTTCCCTGGCGCGTTCTTCAACATGCACGGCGCCAGCGTGGATCAGGAGGGGAATCTCTACGTCGCCGAAGTCGGGGGCGGGCGGGTGCAGAAGTTCCGGCCACGCAAAGGCGCCAATCCGGCGTTTGTGGTGGGACCGCCGGTGTATGGGGCGTGGAAGTAGTCGCGAGTAGTCTTTGGTCTCTAGTCTTTGGTCTCTAGTGCCGGGCGCAGAGCGCCTTTGGCCTGCGCTGCAACCCCAACCAGAGACTAAAGACCAGAGACTAGAGACTACACCGTTCTCAGTTCGTCCCCGCCTTGGCCGTCGCGGCGAGCTTCACGAAGGTCTCGTTCGATGACGGCGACATGCCGTGCAGCGTCGCGTGCTGCGCCACGTCCAGCCTCAACCGCCGGATGTTGTTGGCGAGCGCCGCGATCCCCTGCATCGCCTGTGACGGAACCTGCGCGCCCGCCGCCGGCGGCGTGTAGAGATCCGCGTTCACCAGGATCTTCTCCTTCGGCAGATACGCGATGAGCATCGGGCCGATGTGCGTCGAGCCCTGTATCGGATAGAGCTCCAGGACCCTCACGCCGTCGCTCAGCACGTACTTCTGGTTGACGCGCTCGATCGGCACGGGCCTCCGGCTGCCCGTGAAGTTCGGATAGAACATCGCGAGCCGGTCGGGCGCCAGCGTGCGCGGCGCCGGCGAGAGCATCACCTGCTCGTAGAAGTCGGCGTTGTCGCGATGCGTAACGAGCGTCGATCCCTGGGCGATGTAGGTGCGGAGGCCGCTGGAGTGATCGAAGTGGTGGTGCGTGTTGATAATGTGGCGGACCAGCTTGTTGGGCGCAATCTGGGAGACCGCCTCGAGCACGGCCAGCGATCGTTCCTCGCCGAGCGGCGCCTCGATCATCGCGATGTGGTCGCTGAACTCGACGGCCACGCTGTGATGCGACCCGCCGCCGATCAGCCAGACACCGTCGGAGAGCTTCTGCGCCTCGGCGCGAACCGGTGGCGCTGCGGGGCCCTGACGGATGTTGTCGGGCACCGGCATCGCCGGCACCGCGACGTTGGTCCGGACGTCGGTCACGCGGATGTCCATCATGTTGTGCGCGGGGTTGAACACCGGATCCCCCTGGTGCACATGAATCGTCGTCGGGAACATGACGCCGCCGAAATCCTTGTAGTTGAGATGACGGATCTCGTACAGCATGTCGCCGTACACGTGATTGGAAATCCAGGTCGTCGTCAGTTCCACCAGATTCTGATCGTTGATGGTGCCGACGACCTTGTACTTGCCGAGCGCCGTGAACGCCACCAGATTCGCCCGCCGTCCGTTCTGTGTCAGGCCGGCGTTGGTCGGCCCGACGATCGCTGTCGACAGCACGCGGGCGTCCTTGCTGGCCATGGCCGCCTTGAGGAAGCCGTGCGGCGTCAGCATGATCTCGAGCTGCCGGAGATCGTTGTGCGGCATCCCCTCCAGATACGGCCGCCCCGGCAGCGCCGGTTTCTCGCCCTGCAGGTTCCAGGCATAGCCGCCGCCGACGATCTGCACGACGCGCTGGTCGCCGTCGAACGGTGCCCCGCCGCCCCGCATCGGATAATTCCCGCGTCGGCGCGTGAACTCCTCACGCGACACGTTCGCGTCGTAGTCGATGGTGCGGGTGTACGCCGTCACCTCGAACCGCGGCCAGTCTTCCTGCAGATTGAAGCTCTGGCCCACCAGCGCATTCCACCCGGTCGCCGAGTACTGGATCGTCTTCACGTTGTTGAGGCCCATCGCCGCCGCCGACGCCTGCAGAACCGCTCGCGCGTCCTGCGCGGAGCCGGACGCCACGACGGCAGCCAGCAGTGCCACCAGAATCAATGCTCTTCGCGCCATACGGCCCTCCTGTCGGTCTTTGGTCTTTGGTCTTTGGTCTTTGGTAACGCGCAGGCTCAAGCCTGCGCTCTACAGGTATGTGTAGCGCGGCGGC
>JBOGIR010000421.1:0-4974 GCA_050742335.1 Vicinamibacterales bacterium
AGCAGGAAGAGGTCGTCGCTGATCGGCGCGGACTGCTGGACCTGGTAGTTCGAATCCCTGCCCACCTGCTCGCCGAGACGACCTACACGGTCAACGTGACGGTCTACACGGTCCTGGGGAAAGAGACGAAACTCGTCCTGGAGAACGCGTTGACCTTCATGGCCTACGGGCCTGAGAGTGCAGCCAACGTCAAGCGGGGCGTCGTTGCTCCCAAACTCGAATGGACCGCGGAGGATCCCGTGAAAGTCCGCAAGGAGAAGAAGAGGGCGGAAAGAAAGGCGAGGCAGAGGTCTGTCGTCTGACGCCGTCAAGTGGGTCGTCGCGGCCGATACGCACGAGGGCTTTCTGGCCCGCACGCGCGAAGTGTGGCAGTACCGCCGCATTCTCGGGTTCTTCTCGGTGAAGGCCGTCCAGTCGCTGTATGCCAAGACCCATCTTGGCGTCTCGTGGATCTTCATCCGCACGCTCGTTCCGCTCTTCGTCGGCGGTTTCGTGTTCGGGTCCGTCATGAACGTGCCCTCGGGAGGCCTACCGTACCTCGTGTTCTTCATCGCGGGGCAGATCCCGTGGAACTGCTTCGATGGGCCGCTGATTCGCGGCAGCCGTGGCCTCGAGGTCAACCGGATGCTGCTGACCAAGCTGTACGTCCCTCGCATCATTCTTCCGCTCGGTCAAATGGCCGCCGGTATCGTCGAACCCGCGATTATCACGCTGGTCTTCGTCGGCGCGCTCGTGTACTACCGCACGACGGATGGCGTCTGGTACGTACGGGCGAGTCCGCGGCTGTTCGCGTCGGCCGCCTCGATCGCAGTCATCCTCGCCTTTGCATTCTCGTTGACGCTCTGGACGTCGGTCTGGCAGGCACGGGCGCGCGACGCGCGATTTGCCCTGCGCTTCGTTGTCAGCTTCTGGCTGTACTTCACGCCGGTGATTTATCCGATGTCGGTGGTGCCGCCGAATCTCCGATGGCTCATGTATCTCAATCCGCTCTCGGCTCCTATCGAGATGTTCAGATGGGGCACGCTGCCGACCGCTGAGCACTCCTGGTCGTGGTTTGCGTACTCGGTGGCTATCACCGCGGTGACGTTCGCCGGCGGCGTCTGGTATTTCGCGCACACCGAGAGCGCGACGATGGACAAGATATGAGCGAGCGATGGGAAGCGACGCCGCGCTACCCCGGTCCGCTCGCCACCGTGGGCGAGGTGTGGCGATACAGGCGACTGCTTCGCTTCATCGGCGATCGTGCGCTCCGGAAGATGTACCGCCGCACCGTGCTGGGATGGTTGTGGTTGTTCATCAACCCGCTGTTTCCGATCGCATTGCGCGCGGTCATCTTCGGAGGGCTGCTCGGCGTTGGATCCGATGGGATTCCCTACTTCCTGTTTCTGCTGGCTGGAACGGTCGTGTGGGACGTCTTTGCCGCGAGCTTGATGTGGGGGACGCGGTCACTGGAGATGCACGGCGACCTGTCGGATCAGATTTACCACCCGCGCGCGATTCTGCCGTTTGGCAACATGACGCCGGCCCTGCTCAATGTGGCGCTCAAGGCCGGCGTGCTGGTGCTGGCCGTCATTTTCTATACCGCTCGAGACGGGCGACTCTACGTCCGGTTCGATGTCGCACTGTTCTGGGCACTCGCGGCGCTGGTGCTGGCGTTCCTCTTTGCGCTGGCGATCTCGTTCTTTACCTCCATCTGGGGCGAAACGGTACGCGACATTCGATTTGCACTCGGCCAGCTCCTGTCCATCTGGTACTTGCTGACCCCGATTCTCTATCCCTTGTCGCAGGTCCCAGAGGCGCACCGCGGCTGGATGCTCTTCAATCCGCTCGCGATTATCGTCGAGACGTTCAAATGGGGACTGTTCGGCGTCGGCCAGTTCTATCCCGACGCGTTCGCGGTTACGACGCTCGCCGTCGCTGCGCTGCTCGTTGCCGGACTGACTTATTTCTCGCGATCCGAAGCACGGACCATTGCTCAGCGTTGATCCGGCAATCGTCGTTCACCCTTCTGGCTTCTCAGTGCTCCGTTCGTGTTCACGTTCGGTTCGGGTTCACTCGTTCACACGGCAGTTCAGGTTCGACCTCGAACTTGAACACGAACCTAGAAGCGAGAAGTGAAAAGTGAGAAGTGAGAAGTGTGAACGACACGTTCACAGCCAAGGGCATTCTCCGGAGATATCAAGGGGAGGGCCCTTGACTGGTTTAGAAGTCGTGCCACTCGCAGTAGTCGACAGGCTCTGTGCCGCGCGCGAAGTACTCCGTGTACACCATCGAACGCTCCGTCGCATATCCCTCGCTGTCGAATACCACGTCATGGCGACAGGCCTCCGTCGCCCGTTTGCCCGAGAGACGGCAGATCGCGGCGGCGGTCACAGTGGACGGTGGCTGAAATGGCGCCGGCACGGCGTCATGCGTCGCAATCGCCATGAACCGACCCCACAACGGCGCAACCAGCGTCGCCGCATAGCCACCCGCAGCAATCGTGCGCGGATGGTCGTAGCCGACCCAGACGCCTGCCGCCAGGTGCGGTGTGTATCCGATGAACCATGCGTCCCGGCACTCGTTGGTCGTGCCGGTCTTGCCGGCCGCCGGGCGCGTGAACCCGAACCGGCGCGCCCGCCATCCCGTGCCGCTGTTCAGCACGTCCGACAGCATGGTCGTGATGAGAAACGCTGTGGCCTCGCTCACCGCGCGTTCGGCACGTGGCTGTGCCGACAAGAGCACCTTCCCCTCGGTCGTTTCGACCCGGCGAATCAGCTGCGGCTCCGGGCGCATGCCGGCGTTGGCAAATGCGGCGTACGCCGCCGTCATCGCGAGCAGTGTGACCTCGCCGGACCCGAGCGCCAGTGACGGCACGCCCGGCACGGATTTGACGCCGAGGCGCCCGGCCGTCTGGATGACGGCCGGTATGCCGATCTCCTGCAGCATGCTCACCACGGCCCGGTTGCTCGACGTCCGCAGTGCCGATCTCATCGTCGTTCGGCCGCCAGGTGCGTGATCATCGGGGACCCATACGCCTTCAGGCGTCATGATTGGAGCGCTCAACCCCCTGATGAACGCAGCCGGGGTATAACCGCGCTCCAGCGCGGCGGCGTAGACGAACGGCTTGAACACGGACCCCGCCTGGCGCCGACCCCGGGTGACCCGATTGAACGGGCTCTCGTCAAAACTGCGGCCGCCGACCATGACTCGCACCTCGCCCGTCTGCGGGTCGAGCGCGACCAACGCCGCCTGGAGGGGCGCGGCGGCGCGACCGACGCCTGGCAGGCGCGCCTGGCCACGCTCGATCTCCTCGACGGCGCGCACCACTTCTGTCTCGGCAGCCTTCTGAAGATCGAGGTCGATGGTCGTGTAGACCTTGAGGCCGCCCTCGTAGACACGCTCCGCGCCGAACTGCTGGACGAGCTGCTTGCGAACTTCTTCCTTGAAGTACTGACCGTAGCGTTCGCGACCGCGCAGACGGTCGTGAAGAGTCAGCGCGCGTCTCGACGCCGCCCGGAAGGTCTTCTCGTCGATCATGCCTGCCTGCCGCATCGCTTCGAGCGTGGTCCTGCGGCGCGTCAGCGCCCGATCCCTGCTCACGGTCGGCGCGTAGCTCGACGGCGCCTTGACCAGGCCCGCCAGCAGCGCGGCTTCGGCGACGTCGAGCTCCGCCGCGTGCTTCCCGAAGTAGCCGAGCGCCGCGGCTTCGACGCCGTAGAGACGGTCGCCGAAATACACCTTGTTGAGGTACCACTCGAGAATCTGCCGCTTGTCGAACGCGCTCTCGAGCCGCGCCGCAACCACGACCTCCGTCAGCTTGCGCCGCAGTGTCTTCTCGGAGGTGAGAAAACTCAGGCGCGCCAGCTGCTGGGTGATCGTGCTGCCGCCCTGGGTTCCCCAGCCGTGGCGCAGGTTGTTCCATGCGGCGCCGGCCACGCGAATGACGTCGACGCCGCCGTGGTCGAAAAAGCGCTGATCTTCAACCGCGACGACAGCGTCGATGAGATGCGGCGATACCTGTGACAGCGGCACGTCGATGCGCTGCTCCCTGAAGAACGTGAAGGCAGGTCGATCGTGCACGTCGAAGACCGTGGTCGCCCGCGCCATCCCTCCGACGCCGCGCAACGCCCTCTCGCCCGGCAGTCCCGTGACGACGTCGGCGAGCAGCCACGCAACGGCGCCCTGTGACATCCACAACAGCAGCACGAGCGCAAGCACGCTCGAGACAAATGCGCGACGGTGATCTCGGGCGAGCCTCGCGGCGGCGGTGCTCAGCACGGACGGCATCCCGTTGACAAATGCCGCAACGGCCGTGCCACGACGAGCGCGCGTGGCATTCCACTTGCTCCTCAATCATTGGCATGCGAACCCTCCTGATGATGCTCGGGATCGTGACGGCGCTTCTGCTCGTCGGCCGCGTCGGCACCGCGACCGTATCGCGCGCAGACGTGGAACTCAGCGTCACGCACAGTGCAGTGGATCCGCGACTGGATATGCAGGGCAACATGATCAGCAATGCCGTTGAAGACTATCGAGTCGATCTGTGGGGCAATCTCTACGAATCGCACGCGCCAGACACCGCACTGCTGGACCCTACTGAGCCCGAGACGTAATCCCAGAGTTCCCAGAGTTCAGTTGTGTTGCTACTGAATACGGAACACCGAGACACCGAGACACCGAGACACCGAGAAACACCAACGATTCGCCTCGGTCCCTCTGGGCCTCGGTGTTTCGTGATCATCAAGTGAAGCGAGCTTCGGGGTAACACCGGCGCCCGGTTGTGTTGATGATGATGAAGCCCTATGGAGGTCAGGCCGACAGCTTCGCCTGACCGCGCGAGAAGGCTGAGGGAATCCGCCAGCTCACGGAGCTGGCGTGCTGCGGCCGCTCAAGCCCTCGCAGCGCGGCCCGGCCACCGGCCAGCCTCCGCCAAGGCTACGGCGGCCCGCCGTAGCTTCAGCGAAGGCGGGAATCGGGATTCATCATCATCAA
>JBOGIR010000422.1:0-17541 GCA_050742335.1 Vicinamibacterales bacterium
CAGCCTCCGCCAAGGCTTCGGCGGCCCGCCGTAGCTTGAGCGAAGGCGGGAATCGGGATTCAGCATCATCAACCCAACTGAGCTCCGGGACCCCCGGGGTTAGGCAAGATTCCCGCCACTGCGCGACCCGACTGGCGCGCGCCGAACAACGTGATATCTTCCAGCGCGTAGAGACACGACCGGCATGGAGGGATCAGTGACGCGAACGATCGTGTGCGGCGCGCTCGTGGTGGCGGGGGCCCTGGCGCCGCCGTCCGGCCGCCGGGTCATGGAAGCCGCCCAAGCCGAACGGCGCGTCCCGCAGTACCAGGTCGATCCCGCATGGCCGAAGCCGCTCCCGAACCGCTGGCTCGTGGGTGCGATCGCGGGTGTGGCGGTCGACGCGCGCGACCACGTCTGGATCGTGCATCGCCCCGGCACGCTCCAGCCCAATGAGACGCGATCGATCTGGCGCGCCGCGCCTCCGGTGCTCGAGTTCGACCAGGCCGGCGCGCTCGTATCGGCGTGGGGCGGGCCTGGCGAGGGGTACGAGTGGCCGGACCTCGAGCACGGCATCTACGTCGATCACCAGGAGAACGTGTGGCTCGGAGGCGGCGGCGAGAAGGATGCGCAGCTGCTCAAGTTCACCCGGCAGGGCCGGTTCCTCATGCAGATCGGCCGGAAAGGGCAGGGCACCGGCAGCAACGACACGCGAAACCTGGGCGCCGCCGCCAACATGGTGGTGGACCGCGAGACCAACGAGCTGTACGTCGCCGACGGCTACGTGAACCACCGCGTGATCGTCTTCGATGCGGCCACCGGCGCGTACAAGCGCCACTGGGGCGCGTACGGGAAGCGGCCTGATGATTCCTATTTCACGCAAGCGGGCGAGCGCCTCCCCAGCCCGTTCAGCGGAGCCGTGCAGTACGAGAACAAGCCCAGCCAGTACGACCCCGACGGCCCGCCGCCGCCGCAGTTCCGCATCGTGCACGTGGTGCGGATTGCGCACGATGGCCTCGTCTATGTGTGCGACAGGACGAACGACCGCATCCAGGTCTTCCGGAAGGACGGGACGTTCGTGAAGGAGAAGTTCATCGCGCGGCAGACGCTCGGGAGCGGGTCGGTGTGGGACATCGGCTTCTCACGCGATCCCGCACAGACCCATCTAGTCGTGCTCGACGGCACGAATCAGCAGGTGTACATCGTGGAACGCGAGACGCTGGAGGTGGTGAGCGGGTTCGGCCACGCGGGCCGCTGGGCGGGCCAGTTCTACGGCGCGCACAACCTGGGCGTCGATTCGCAGGGGAACCTCTTCATCGGCGAGACCTACGAAGGCAAGCGCGTGCAGAAATTCGTGTACACCGGTCTGGGTCCCGTTCAGGCGCCTCTCGTGCAGTAGGCGGCATGTTTGAAGCGGCCGAAATCGGGAGTGCAGTTCAGAAAGAAGAGTATGAAGCGCGGGTCCCTCGGCTTCGCACCGAACTGCTGAAGGTGCAGCGGGCACTCAGCCGGCGGGCCCGCTTTCCGGTCATCATCCTGTTCGGCGGCGTTGACGGCGCAGGCAAGAGCGAAACCGTCAATCTGCTGAACGAGTGGATGGATCCGCGATGGATCGTGACGCGGGCGTTCGGCGACCCCTCCGAAGAGGAACGGAGCCGACCCGAATACTGGCGGTACTGGCAGGCCCTGCCCCCTCACGGCCGTGTCGGCCTGTTCTTGAGATCCTGGTACTCGCCTGCGATCCTCGAACGGGTGTATCGCCGGATCGACACGAGGGAATTCGACGAACGGCTAAATCGCATGGCGGCCTTCGAGAAGGCCCTCGCCGACAATGGCGCCGTGATCGTGAAGTTCTGGATGCATCTCGGCCGTGATGCCCAGAAGAAGCGCCTCAAGAAACTCGAGCGGGATCCCCTCACGCGATGGCGGGTGACGAAGCGGCAGTGGAAGCACTGGCACTTGTATGACGAGTTCGTGGCGGCGGCGGAGCGAGTCATCGCGCGGACGAGTGCCGGTCACGCGCCATGGACGATCGTCGAAGGCGACGATGAGCGATACCGCAACCTCACGGTGGCGACGATCGTCCGCGATGCAATACAGAACGGACTCGCAGCATCTGCACGTGCCTCGGGCCATCCGGTCAGCACGACACGCGACAGGAGTGCTCCGGCGCGCACCACCGTGCTGTCACAGCTGGACATGTCGCACAGCATCGAGCGCCTGGTGTTTCGGCGAACACTCGAGGAGTACCAGGGTCGTCTCAACGTCCTGCACCGGAGGGCGTGCGAACGTGGAATTGCGACGATCGTGGTGTTCGAAGGATGGGATGCGGCGGGAAAGGGAGGGGCCATCCGGCGCGTGACCGCGGCCCTCGACGCGGCCTCGTATCAGGTCATCCCGATCGCCGCACCCACCGACGAAGAACGGGCACATCATTATCTCTGGCGCTTCTGGCGACAACTGCCTCGCCCGGGACTGCTCACGATCTTTGACCGAAGTTGGTACGGCCGGGTTCTCGTGGAACGTGTGGAAGGCTTCGCCTCGCCCGGCGAGTGGCTCCGAGCCTACTCGGAAATCAATCAGTTCGAGGAGCAGCTGGTCGATCACGGTGTCGTCCTGGTGAAGTACTGGCTTCACATCACGCCGGATGAACAGCTTCGCCGTTTCAAGGAACGTCAACGGTCGTCGTTCAAGCGATGGAAGCTGACGGCCGAAGACTGGCGCAATCGCAGGCACTGGAATGACTACGCGCGGGCGGTCAACGACATGATCGCGCGCACGAGCACGCGGACGGCACCCTGGACGCTTGTAGAAGGGAACGACAAGTACTATGCGCGCATCAAAGTGATGCGGACACTCTCGGCGCGACTGAAGGTCGCGTTACGATGACTCACCACACCGACGCGCTGACAATGGAGATGATTCGATGTCAGGTTCACGTCACGGGCGTCTGAAGCTGGGAGCCGCGTTCGTCGTCGCGGCGGCGATGTCGGTTGTGCCGCCGGATGCGCCAATCGAGACCGCCGCCCAAATCTCGCCCACCGGCACGCTGACACACAACGGCAAGACCTACCCGCCTCAGAGTCTGGCCATGCCGGTGAACGATCTTCCCGGCCCGTACGAGCGGGTCCATCCGTGGGGCGAGATCCCGTACGACGCGGCCAACTACGACGCGCGGGCCTCCTTCATCGGCGCCGCCGAGGGTCCCGATGGCAACATCTACGTACTGAACCGCTGCAACCGGAACTCCTGCGAGGGACGTCAGGAGCCGCCGATCCTCAAGCTCAGTCCCGAGGGGAAGCTGCTGGCGTCGTGGGGTGTGGGGCTGTTCGAATTCCCGCACAATCTGACGATCGACCGCCAGGGAAACGTCTGGACCACCGATGAAGGGAACCACGTCGTCCGCAAGTTCACGTCGACCGGCCGGCTCCTGATGACCATCGGCCAGGTGGGCCGGATGGGAAACCCTCCGAACCTCCTCACCTCGCCGACCGGCGTCATCATTGCGCCGAACGGCACCATCTTCGTCACCGAAGGCCACGACAACAATCCCACCGCTCCGGTGGCGCGCGTCTCGAAGTGGGCGCCGGACGGGAAGTTCATCAAGACCTGGGGCCATACCGGGCCGGGCATCGGCCAGTTCAGCACGCCCCACACGATCGCGATCGACTCGCAGGGCCGGCTGTTCGTCGGGGACCGCCAGAACAACCGGATTCAGATCTTCGATCAGGACGGCAATTTCCTCGACATGTGGTACCAGTTCGGCCGGCCGAGCGGCATCGTCATCACGCGCGATGACAGGATCTACGTGGCCGATTCCGAGTCGTTCGACTTCCACAACCCGGGATGGCACAAGGGGATTCGAATCGGAAACGCCAGGGACGGCAAGGTGCAGTACTTCATCAAGGATCTCGAGCCCACGACGATCTCGCACAGCGGTGCCGAGGGCATCGGCGTGGATTCGAAGGGCAACATCTACGGAGCGGTCGTCCGGAGGCGGATGCTGGAGAAGCACGTCCCGAAGCGGTGAACCGGTCACGGGCCACAGAGTCATAGAGACACAGCGAACTCGTTTCTCTCTGTGACTCGGTGTGTGTGGGGCGCGTCTTACTTGAGAGCGCGCGGAAGCTGCTCCCCCTCGAAGATCGAATACACCTGCGCTTCGAGCTGATTCATCCCCGGCTCCACCCTATCCAGATCGATTCGCCCGTTTCCGTTCGCGTCCCTGCCGGTGTCGAGCTGCAGCGCCAGTGTCCGCAACTGTTCGACGATCGGGGCGGCTTGTGCGGCTGTCTGCGCCGCCAGCACCCGCCCGCCGAGATCGGCCATTGCCTGCGCGCGCGCCGCCCCCGCGCGCGCGGCGATGGCAACATCGGGCCCGAGTTTCCGCATGGTCGCGGACGCTCCCGGTGCATTCACGGCCATCTCGATGTGCGTCACCACCAACTCCGCCGCCTGCTTGACGCCGAAGCCGAGTCCCATGCCCTTGGTTCCCGGTTGCGGCACCAGGGCGTGCAGCACATACCGGACGTTGGTCTGCATCGCGGCGAGGTCGGTGGGATGTCCCGCGGCGAAATTGGCGTACATCATCGCGGTGTTGACCTCCATCGCCGCCGTCACCGCGAGCCCCCGGCCGCCTGGAGTCCCGTTGAATCCGGTGGCCACATGGGAAAAATGCGTCAAGGCCTGATTCGCCTGTTGGGCGTGTGCGTCTCCCGTCGCCGCAAAACACGCAACCGTCAGGACGAGCGTAAGGGCGATGGCCGCCCTCGAGCCGATCGGCATCGGTAGCCTCCTGAATGTGGACACGGCAGACTACCGGGTGGTTTGGGCGACGTCAAGCATGGGGTGCGAACGAGTCGTTCACGCTTCTCACTTCTCGCTTCTCCCGCCTCCGCCAAGGCTACGGCGAGGCTCGCCGAAGCGCAGAGCGCGAAGGCGGCGGTTCGTGTTCAGGTTCGGAAGTGAACCTGAACTGCAACGACGATTTCTCATGCTCAACACAAGTGAATTCTCGTGTAGGAGTTTAGGAGCGCGACTGTCCGTGGAGTAGAATCCGCCGCACATGGCCATCGGCCTCGGCAGCCGCGTCGGCCCCTATGAAGTCACCGCGCTACTCGGCGAGGGCGGCATGGGCAAGGTCTGGCGGGTGCACGACGCCGCGCTCAAGCGAGACGCTGCCCTGAAGGTGCTCCCCGATGCCTTCGCGTCGGACCCGGAGCGGCTCGCTCGGTTCCGACGGGAAGCGCAAGTCCTCGCGTCGCTGAATCATCCGAACATCGCGCACGTCTACGGCCTCGAGCAGGCCGACGGTGTGCAGGCGCTCGTCATGGAGCTGGTGGAGGGGCCGACCCTCGCCGAACGAATTGCAGATGTGGGGCGGGTACCGCCGAGTCGGGGCGAAGGCACGCGAGGCGGACCCGCCGGAACCTCCGCTGGACCCGCCGGCCTCCCCATTGATGAAGCGCTCGCGATTGCGCGGCAGGTCACCGAGGCGCTCGAGGCCGCGCACGAGAAGGGGATCATCCACCGCGATCTCAAGCCGGCCAACATCAAGGTACGCGACGACGGCGTGGTCAAGGTACTCGACTTCGGGCTCGCCAAAGCGCTCGAGGGTGCCGCGAGCGCGGGGCCGGGTCCCCAGGATCCGGCCTACATCGTGTCGCAGTCGCCGACACTGAGCGTGGCCGCGACGCGCATGGGCGTGATTCTCGGCACGGCCGCGTACATGGCGCCGGAGCAGGCCAAAGGCAAGACCGTTGACAAGCGCGCCGACATCTGGGGCTTCGGTTGCGTGCTCTTCGAGATGCTCGGCGGACAGCGGCCCTTCGGCGGCGAGACGGTGTCGGAAACGCTGGCCGACGTGATGAAGTCGGAGCCGCGCTGGGAATCGCTGCCTGCCGCGCTGCCGTCGCGCGTGATGACGATTCTCCGCCGTTGTCTCGAGAAAGATCCAACCCGGCGCGTGCGTGACATCGGCGACGTGCGCCTCGCGCTCGATGGCGCGTTTGACACGCCGCTAAACGTCCAGGCGATGCTGGGGGCCGCAATCCCGGTAGTGCCACCAGCGCCGCTCTGGCGGCGCGCGGCGGCGTATGGAGGCACGCTACTGCTGGGCGCCGTCGCTGCGGCAACAGCGGTCTGGATATCGACGCGCCCCGAGCCGCCGCGCGTCGCGCGCTTCCAGGTGCCGCTGGCCGCGGACACGGCGTTTTCTTTTTTCGGCCGGCATCTCGTCACTCTGTCGCCGGACGGTCAGCTCCTCGTCTATCAGGCGAACAACGGGCTCTACATGCGCCGGATGGATGGTTTGGAGGCGACACCGATTCGCGGCACCGAGGAAGGCGGTGGGCGCAGTCCGTTCTTTTCGCCCGACGGTCAGTGGATCGGCTTCTGGGCCGGCGGCCAGCTCAAGCGGGTCGGCCCGAGCGGCGGAGCGCCCATCGTCATCTGCGAAGCGGAGAATCCGTGGGGCGTGAGCTGGGGAGAGGACGACACGATCCTGTACGGGCAGGGTGACGCTGGAATCTGGAAGGTCGCTGCGACAGGTGGTCAACCCGAGCGGCTCATCCAGGTCGAAGAAGGCGAGCAAGCACATGGCCCGCAACTGCTGCCCGGCGGCGACTGGGTGCTCTTCACGTTCCGTCCCAAAGGCGTCGCGTCCTGGGACGATGCGCAGATCGTGGCGCAGTCGGTGACAACGGGCGAGCGTAGAGTGATCGTCTCGGGTGGCCGCGATGCGCGCTACCTGCCAACGGGCCATCTCGTATACGGTCTCAAAGGGGTGCTGCTGGCAGCGCCGTTCGACGTCGGCACGCTTCAGGTGCGCGGCGCTGCCGTGAGTCTCGTCGAAGCCGTTGGGGATGCCGGCCCGACGACCGGCGCCGTTCATTTCAGCGTTGCGGCGAGCGGGTCGCTCGTCTACGTGCCGTCCTTGACCGGCGGCCGGAGACAACTCGTGTTCGTCAGCCGAGATGGGCGTGAGGAGCCGCTGGCCGCGGAGCCGCGCGCCTACGTCAACCCGCGTATCTCCCCCGATGGGTCACGTGTCGCGCTGTTTACGGCCACGGATCTCGATGTGTGGGTGTGGAACGTGGCAAGCGAAACGCTGACCCGTTTCACGTTCGATCCCAACCCGGACACATTTCCAAGCTGGTCTCCTGACGGCTCTCGGATCGTGTTCACGTCGGACCGCCAAGGCGGTGGCCTGTTCTGGCAGCGGGCGGACGGCACCGGCACGGCCGAGCAGTTGCTGGAGAGCACGTTGGACCCGGTGGCGTACGGCTGGTCACCTGATGGATCGCTCATCTTCGACGAGCTCGGACGCTCCGGCCAGCGGGATATCCGTCTCCTCAGGATGAACGGCGTACGGACAGCGACGACGCTGCTTGGCACAGCGTTCTACGAGGCGGGCCCGGCGCTGTCGCCGAACGGGCGTTGGCTGGCGTATGACTCGACCGAGTCGGGTCGGACCGAAGTCTACGTGCGGCCGTTTCCTGATGTCGACCAGGGCAAGTGGCAGGTTTCGCGCGGTGGAGGAGAGGAACCGGCGTGGTCGGCGGACGGTGGCACGTTGTATTACCTGGGACCGGACAGCATCATGGCGGCCGGCATCCAACCTGCGGCGACGTTTGCCGCCGGGGCGCCGTCTCCGGTCTTGTCGCGAACCGGCTACGCGTTCCCCGGCTTTGACATCGCGCCGGACGGACGGTTTCTGATGCAGAAGCTCGCGCCGGCTGAGGGTGCAAGCGAGGTCACGGCGCATCTCGTCCTGGTGGAGAACTGGTTCGAGGAGCTCAAGCGGCTGGTGCCTACGAACTGACGGCTACTTCGCGCGTCCCGTGAAGCCCTGCGCGATCATCGCGACCTTGTAGAGTGACCCCGCGCCGGCGATGTACAGCGTCCTCTTCTCCGGCCCGCTGAACGCGACGTTCTGGCAGTCCGCAGGCGGGCACCGCACGGGGATGATGCCGAGGTGCCGGCCCTCCGGGCTCAAGACCTCGATGCCGCCGCCGGTGGCGACGTAGAGCCGGCCGTCATTGTCGATCGTCATGCCGTCGGCGAAGGTCTTAACCCCACCGAGGCCGTTGTCCCGCGTGCTCCGGCCTTGCAGTTCACCGAAGGTACGCCGGTTGCGCACGAGACCGTCCGGCTGGATATCCCATGCCATGACATGGGCGCCGTTCGAGTCGCTCACATACAGCGTCTTCTCGTCGCGGCTGAGTTGAATACCGTTCGGCCTGATCATGTTTTCTTCAATCCTGACCGGCTGGCGGCCCGGCGGAATGTAGTACACCGCCGGCGGCAGCCGCGGTGCCAAAGGCGTGCCGCCCTGCCGTTTCACCAGCGCCTCGGCCTGTTGCGCAGTGAGTCCAGGCTCGGTGAAGTAGATACCGCCGTTCCTGGCGACGATCACGTCGTTCGGGCGGCTGAACGGTCTCCCCTCGAAGTTGTCGGCGAGCACGGTCTCGGCACCAGGTGGATAGATCACCCCGATCCGCGTTGATCCGTCCCAGGCCTGCGCCGAGATCAGGCGGCCCTTGCTGTCCTCGGTGACACCATGCGACTCGTTCGACTCGGCGACGAGCACCGCGACCTGGTTGGTCGCCGTGTTCATGCGGTGGACGCGGCGCGCTCCCGGTTCCGAAAACACCAGGGTCCCATCCCTCAGGCCGATCGGATCGTCCAGGCCGTTGAGCCCTCCGACGATCCGCTCGATGGTCGTGCCGCCCTTAACGACCCCAGGGATGTCGACCGCGGCGCCGACGACGCCCGGCGCTTGATTGGCCTGGCCTCTCACGACACCGCGTCCCGCGAGCAACGTCAGCAGGCAGACGGCCACCGTCAACGTCGCCTTCAGGTTCGAGGGCATAGCCATGGCAATCGCCTCCTTGTGCGTCCAGACGCCGGAACCCGCCGGGGCGCCGCAAGCACTGTACACCGCGCCCGGCTTGACGCGTGGACCTGATTGCCACGGGATTCATGACCCGCGCACATGGGGGTGCGGCCCTTCCCGCGGGCTGAGGGGCGCCGGCTGACGCAGGAATCCGGCGAAAATACGGAGCAACGCCAGGCCGATGGCGGCCAGATGGCAGCCCAGATAGCACGAGAAAAATGCCTTGCAGTTGGTGGAGGCGGTGGTAGTATCCGGCAGAGTACTGAAAGCAGCCCGGACTCGGAGGTCGGGCCGCTGGGAAAGGAGCGTCTATGCGGGTCGCCTTGTTGTGTGTGCTCGTCGCTGCGTTCCTGATCGAGCAGCCGGCCACTGCGGTGGCGCGCGCTCAGGAACCGGGCTCTCCGTCGGCGTCGGCTCTGGATTACGAGTTCTACAAGACCAGGGTACAGCCCATTTTCCTTGCGAAGCGCGAGGGCAACTCCCGCTGTGTCTCTTGCCATAGCAAGGGCACTCCGATGCGCTTGCAGGAGCTGTCGCCTGGGGCCACCAATTGGAACGAGGAGCAGACCCGCCGGAATTTCCAGGTGGTTGCTGCGCGGGTGCTTCCCCGCAACCTCCTTCAGAGCAGACTACTCGTGCACCCGCTGGCATCCGAGGGCGGGGGCACCTTTTACCACACCGGAGGCAAACACTGGAACTCTTTCCTCAGTGCAGAGTGGCAGACGCTTGCCAATTGGGTGTGCGGACGAAAAACCACCGAGAAGCTTGTCGAATTGACCGGTGCGTGCGGAGAATAATGCTCTGCCGCGGAGAGAGATGAACGTGAAACCCGTGCTTTCTACCGAGGAGCTGACGATGACAACTGTTCACGTGGTTCAGCGCTGTCTGATGCCTTTGGCGATCCTTCTACTCATGGTGCCGTTGGCGGCGGCCCAAGAGCAGGTTCGGATCCTCCAGAGCAACGCCGCCGGAGACAGAATTCACATCATCGACCCTGTCACCAACAAGGTCGTGGGACAAATTCCAGGCATCGAGGTGGCTCACGGCGTCACCGCGTCGCCCGACGGGAGCCGGATCTACGCCAGCAACGAGGCCGACGACACGCTGGACGTGGCAGACATGAAGACGCTGACGGTGATCAAGAAGATTCCGCTCTCGGGCCGTCCGAACAACATCGCGATCAGCCCTGATGGGCGGCGAGTCTATGTGGGGATCAGGGAGGCGGTCGGGAACAACCCGGGTGTCGCGGATGTCATCGACACCACCTCGCTCACCAAAGTCAAGAGCATCCGTACGGAAGGGCCGGTCCACAACCTGTATGTCACTCCGGACGGCAAGCATGTGGTCGCCGGCGACCCCACCGCCAATGGATACGTGAGCGTCCTCGATACCCAGACCGACGCGCCTGCGTGGGCGCTCAAGATGGGCCATGGCATCCGTCCGATGGCGATCTCCAAGAATGCCGATGGGTCGACCCGGTCGGTCTTCGTTCAGATCGGCAACCACAACGGGTTTGCGGTGGTGGATTTCCAGACGCGCAAGGAAGTCACTCGGATCACATTCCCCAAGTTGCTTCCTGGACGAACCGCGATCCCCTCAGGCTCCGCCGAATCTCACGGCTTGGCCGTGACCAACGATCAGAAGACTCTCGTAGCCTGTAGTCGACTGAACAATGCGCTCTACTCGTACTCGCTCCCTGATGTGAAGCTGTCGGGAACAGCCTTGCTGAGCGGGAAGGGTTGTGCCTGGGTCACGGTCACCCCTGACGGCAAGAGAGCCTATGCGGCCGATCCCGTGGGGAACGTCACGCTGGTGGTGGACATCCCGACGATGAAGGAAGTGGCCAGGATCCCGGTCGGACAGGTGCCGAAGCGCAACCACACGATGGTGATTCCCGCCGCGCGGGCAGCCGGCACGCGGTAATCTTTCTGGTCGCTCGACGCGACCTCGACGCGACACGCAGCCGGTCGGGCCCGCCGCCCGCCGGCTGTGCGTCACACTGCCGTCTCGCTCAACCCGATCGTGCACGCTCGCTGGCTGCAGCGGTCCGCCTTCCCCTCCCAACCGAATAGTGGCCGTTCCGCGGCACATTGCCCTGGATGCCAGCGCTCAACACCGATTGAACGTCATCGGAAGTTCTCGACCAGCATCAGATCGTCGACGGCCGAGTCGCGCCGGGTATAGAGAACCGTGCGCCCATCGAGCGACGCGGCAAAGCCTCCCCCCGCGGAGAAGGTACCGAGATCACGAAACAGTGACCGACCTCTGGCTGGCAAAGTCAAAGAACCGGAGCTGCGATTCCGCTGGCAGTCGGTCGACGTAATAGACGCCCTGCGCGAGAACTGCGAACGTGGTGTTCGCAACGCCGTCCACCACTGCAACAGCCTGACCGCCCGCCGTTGGCATCCACTGCCCGTCGCGGGAAAAATCGGTACGTGGTCGAACGCCGGGTTCGACGTGACATTCATCGGCTTACCGCCGGCAGACGGCACGGTGAAAATGTCGAACTGGCTCTCCACGTCCGATGCAAACACGATCGTGCGGGCATCGGGAGACCAGTGGCCGGTTAACCACCGGCTGCTAGGAACGCGACGCTGCCCGTATCCCTGCGAATCCCTGCAGTCCGTCCAGAACGGCCTTGACGTGGGCTGTCCAAATCGAGAATCGTGAGTCTGCATAGAGACCGAGATTCAAGGCGGCGGCATGCAGCAGCATCCCTTTCAGAATGTTGTGGAGAGACCGTGACTAGACGCCGATTGAGGCTTGTCGCTGCAGGTGTGACCGTGACCGTCGCGATTCTCGGCTTGGTCGCCCGAAATCAAGTAAAGGTGTACAGAGGTCGTCAGGCCAGGGCCGCGCTGATGCAGCAGCGACACCCGGTGGTGCAGCAGCCACCCGCGGTGGTGCAGCAGCGACAGGCGTTATTTGAAATGCTGCGGCCGGTCGCGCTCGCCAACTGCCAGTTGGAGAGATTTGGCGAGACACACGATGGCGGTTATCTCATGTGCAGCAATCTGCTGGGCGGAGTCCAGTCCGGGTACTCGTACGGGATCGGCGGCTATGACAAGTGGGGCTGCGATATCTCGACACAATTCAACGTGACCGTCCACCAGTACGACTGCTTCAATACAACCCAGCCGGCATGTTCAGGCGGCGAGACCGTTTTTCATGCGGAATGCGTTGGGGACACGACCGAGACGGTGGAGGGGCGCGTCTTCGACACGGTGAAGAACCAATTTGCTGAGAATGGCGACCGTTCGAAGCGCATCGTGCTGAAGATTGACGTCGAGGGCGCGGAGTGGGACTCGCTTCTGTCTGTACCTAACGAGATCTTGGAACAGATCGATCAGATGGCAGTGGAGTTTCACTGGATAGAGGACGAGAAGTTTCACTGGGTACAGGATGACAAGTACCTTCGCGTCGTGCAGCGACTGAAGCAGTTCTTTGAGGTCGGGCATATTCACTTCAACAACGCGAGCTGCATCGGAGACCTGGAACCATTCCCGACTTGGGCGTATGAGGTGCTCTTCGTGAGCAAACGGTTGGCCGTCGTCGATCCCTCTCGCAAGGCGGGTGGCGTGCACCCGCTCGATGCACCGAACAACCCGTCATTGGCGGACTGCCAACCAGCCAAGGGCCTGCCCTTGATATCCCAGTGAAGATGCCCTTGGCTGGTTGCCGGTATTGGGGCGCGCTTTGCGCGCCTAGGACCGCTATACGGATTCACAACGAGTACAAGATGCGCGTTTGGGGCCGTATAGCGGTCCAAAGGCTCGTTAGCGGGTCCGGCTAAAGCCGGACACTACGTACTTCAAGACTGATCGCGGCTCGCTGCTATCGCGCGAATCCGGCTTCCAAATCCGAGTAGAGGAACCCGAAACTGTCGAACGTGCGCTCCGTCCGATCGCTTTCGGAGAGCGCACGAAAGAGACTGGGCCAGTTGAAACCGGGGCGCTGCAGAATCGTTTCGACGGCTACCAGGCTCTCGTCGTACGCGACGTGCGCGTCCGCGGCGCTCAGCCGCGTGAAACTGCCTTCGAGGCTGCGAAGCGGAATCACGCGGCCGACGGCTTTCAATCGGCGCCGTGCCGCCCCGGGATCGTCACCTTCGAAATGCTGCGCCAGACCCTCATGCAACCACGCAGGGATTCCGCGTGGCGCCAGGTTCGCGATCATGGCGTGCGCCAGCTCGTGGACGAGCACGCGTTCGAAGGACTGCGGTGTCTGGGCCGCGCCCGCGGCAGGAACTCTGATGCGACCGTCGTACACACCGCCCGCCCATTCCGGCGCCTGCGTAATGTCACGGAACTGTCTTTCGGTATAGAGCATCACGACGACGGTGTCGGAGGGATACGCGCCGAGCGCCGCACCGATCCGCCAGAACGCCGCATTGAGCACGTCCGTTGCCTGTGCGGCCAGCGGCGCGTCGGCGTGACCCTGGAACATTACGCTGAACCGATCGAACCGGCGCTCCTCGAAACCTCGATGCACGTCGGCGTCGGTCCGCCACGAAGCGAGACGGCTCGCGAGGTCTGCGTCCTTGGGCGCGTACTTCAGCGCCTTCTCGTAGATGCTGATCGCCAATACGACGTCGCCTTCCGCGTAGGCGATCTCGCCAAGCAGAAGCGACGCCGGGGTGAGGCGTGGGTTGAACTCCAGTGCCCGTTTCAAGCGCGCCATCGCGTCCTTCGGTCGTCGCTCGAGGTGAGCGGCGGCTCCCGCGCCGAACAACAGAACCGGATCGTCGGGCTCAACAGCGAGCGCTTCGGCAAACAGCTTTGCCGCCCGTGCACCGTCACCTTGCTGGAGCATCTTCCAGCCGGCATCGTTCAGTTCCAGGACGCCGGATTGCGCCTGGATGAAGACCGTGGCAAGAGCACACAGGCAGAGCGTGACACACGTCGATCGCGCAGACATGAGCGGCGTGACGGCAAGGCTCGTGCCCGTGTACCGCCGAACCGAACGCGCGTAGAGCTGTATCGGGAATTACGGATTCGACAATCCGGTAACAGGTTCGAGACGCCGTCAGGGCGCGATCACGCGAACCGTGGGGAAATAGGCCCGGTATCGCCGGGCGTCACGCGTCAGCAAGGCCAGACCCCCGACCGCGGCGTGCGCGCCGATGTAGAAGTCTGGCATCGGCGATCGGCCAGCGCCCCCGCGACGGCGGTACTTTACGTACGCATGGCCCGCCAGGAACCCCGCAGCCCATGGCAGATCCGCCCTCCGGTAGTAGCCCGGTCGCAGGGCTTCATCCAGATCCTCCACGCGAGCGAAACGAACCGAGACTTCAGCATAGATAATCGGGTTGATATACAGCGGTCCAGCGTCGGCGGCCCTCTCGATCATCGCGGCCGACCAGTCGAACCACTCGTCGTCCTCCGTAAAGACGTCGAGGAGCACATTGCTGTCGACGAGTGTTCCTGGCACAGCCTTCAACCGCGCATCAGACGCATGATCTGGTCGGTCGTCATCGTGCCGGCTCCGCGTCCTCGCATATGTTCCACGATCGCACGCCCGCGGGAGCGGGCGCTCGAGCGGGCTGCCTTCGTGATCCGGACGGCGCCGCGATCGATGCTGAACTTCACCTCGGTGTCTGGAAGGAGCCCGAGTTGCTCGCGAATCTCGATGGGGATCGTGACCTGGCCTTTGCTGGTGATCCGCACGGTATTACTCCTCCTGGTAAGAGTAATACCTATAGGCGGCGCGCGCAACCGGCAGCTCAATACGGCACGGCGATGAGCCGGTCGCTGCGGCGCATGTCGTCCTCGAGCAGCCGGAGCAATGCCCTGGCGACGGGTCCTGGCGTGCCGTCGCCAATCACCTCCGCATCCCACTGGACGATCGGAGCGACTTTCACCGAGCTGCCGAGGAGCAGCATCTCGCGGGACGCGCGGGCCTCGGCCACAGAGATGTCGCGGACCTCGACGCCCGTGAGAAGGCCCTGATCCTTCAAGGCGTGCGCGAGCTCCAGAAGACGGAGCGACGTGCAGCCGGCAAGAATGTGGTCGAACTTCGGATGGGCTAGCACGGAGTCCCGGGTGACAAACGCCACGTTCATGTTGGAGCTTTCGCCCACGTGACCCTCGGCATCGAGGAACACCCCGTTGTCGAAGCCTGCTTCCTTGGCCTCCATCTGCATCAGGACATTCGGCAGGTAGTTGGTGGCCTTCGTGATGGCGTAGAGCGGCGCCTTGATGGGGTATGTCGTGGTCATCACGCGCAGACCTTCCGTGTACCACCGGTCGGGGTACGAGAGCCCTGCAAACACCATCACGAAGAAGCCGGGCTCGGCGCCCGCCGCCGGCATGAGATCGAGGCTCCCCGGTCCCGACGACAGCCAGTACCGAATCGAGCCGTCGCGGCGCCCGCTGACCGCCGTCGTGTTCACGATGATGTCGTGGATCTCGTCACGTGAGCCGGGCAGCCGGAGCTTCGATCGCCCAGCCGAGAGGAGGAAGCGATCGAGGTGCGCTTCGAGGTCGTAGATCTTCCCGTCGACCAGCCCGGCGGTATCGAAGATGCCGTGACCGCGGTGCACGATGTGGTCATCGAACGGGATCACCATCAGCGCGGGGTCCGTCACGATGCCCCCCAACTGGCTCGAATAGAACGCCCAGTACTGCACGGGCTGCCGGGAGCGCAGGGCCCTGACATGCGACAGCACCTCGTCGGCCGTCAGGACGTGGAAGCGGCTGCTGGACATCGTCATCGGCGCCCACTCTAGCATGGCCTCACCGTTGACGAGGGTCACCCTCCCCTTCACGTGGCGCCAGCGGAGCGTCAGCTGAACATGATGAAGACAAATGTGTGTGATCGTATCGAGAGTCAATCATTCTTGTAGGATTGGCATCCCCTTCGGATGGACCGGGCGCGGGGTCTCATGCGTGAGGCCCGCCAAAACTGGCCAGTGCCTGCGCCTCGTCATCGTAGTCGCACTTGCCGAACAGCGCGGTCAGCTGAGTGAGCACCAGCAGGTTGCGCAGCCGCTCGGTCGGGTTGAAGAGCTTCAGCGAGCCGCCGTGGTTTCTGGTGGTGGAATACGCCTGCACCAGCTCCCCCAATCCAGCGCTGTCGATATAGGACACACCGGCCATATCGACGAGCACGCGCTTGTGGCCTTGCTCGATCAGGCTGCGCACCTTGTCGTGCAGCATGGCATCGCCACCTCTCTTTAGGGTGATCTCGCCGCTGACCCTCACGATTGCCACATCACCAACAATGCGCTGTTCGAGCTGCATGGTGCTCGCCCTCCTCGCCTTTGGCTGCATTCTAACCCGCCGCGGGTGAGACAGAATTGGATGCTCTCTTCAGAAATGCGACAACTCTGTCGCCACTTCTGCCCTGCGCGTTTCTGGTCTAATCGCGAAGCTCACTTCACGTGATGATCACGAAACACCGAGGCACAGAGGCACCGAGGCCAATCATGAGCGTTTCTCGGTGTCTCGGTGTTCCGTATTCACTATCAACACAAGTGAACTCTGGGACTAGGATGAGCGCCATGTCTGTGTGCCGCGACGTGAGTGACCCTCGCCGGGTCTGGGGAACGCTTCCTGCATCACGCCGGTCGCTGTGGCCCCCCACGAACTTCAGCTCCTGATCGACACGCTGTTCGACGAATACCGACCGCTGGCCGACGGCGAGGTCGCCACCTACATTCCGGAGCTGGGAAAGGCCAACCCTGAGCACTTCGGTATCGCACTGGTGACCGCTGGCGGTCAGGTGTTCGACACGGGTGACTGCGACCAGCCGTTCACGATGCAGTCGATCTCCAAGCCGTTCACCTTCGGGATGGCGCTCGAGGAGTTCGGGCACAGCCGCGTGTGGCAGCACGTCGACGTCGAGCCAAGCGGCGACGCCTTCAACTCGATCGAGCTGCAGAACGGCACGAACCGGCCGCACAATCCGATGATCAATTCAGGGGCCATCACAGTAACCGCACTGCTCCACGAGCGGTATGGGTGCGAGACGTTCGACCGGGTCCTGGCGCGCTTCAGCGCAGCGGCGGGCCGCCCGCTGTCGGTCGATCAGGCGGTCTACGAATCGGAACACCGCACCGGTCACCGCAACCGGGCCATTGCGCATCTCCTGCTGAACTTCGGGCTGGTGCCCGAGGACGCGGAAGCCGCGCTGGACGTCTACTTTCGACAGTGTGCCATCCTCGTGACGGCCCGCGATCTGGCCATGATGGCGGCCACGCTCGCCAACATGGGACGAAACCCCGTGACCGGCGTCGGCGTGTTCGACATCCACTGCGTGAAGGACATGCTGTCGATCATGTTCACGTGCGGGATGTACGACGACTCGGGGCAGTGGGCCTACCGCGTGGGCGTTCCGGCCAAGAGCGGCGTGGGAGGGGGCGTGATGGCGGTCGTCAACCGGCAGCTCGGCATCGCCACGTACTCGCCGAGACTGGATGCGCACGGCAACAGCCGCCGCGGCATCGAAGTCTGCGTGGAACTGGCCTCGCGTCTCGGGCTCCACGTGTTCGACTGTTTGAATGTGGGCTCGAGCTTTCTTGGCGGCGTCCTGAGCTCCAAAGCGAGCCGGTGACGCCAGCCCTGTGACGACGTCACCGGCGGCGGCCGATGCCTCTGCTGCGCCGCGACCTCCGACTCGCGCGACACCCATCCCGTAAAACGCGCCCGCAGCGTGAGGGCCGCGCT
>JBOGIR010000423.1:0-11562 GCA_050742335.1 Vicinamibacterales bacterium
GCGCCGCGGAGCATTCTCTCCGCCGTCCGAAAGGAAGAATCCGCCGCGTAAACGAACCCGAGGTGCAGCTTGCCTTCGTTGTAAAGGCTCGCCTCCGACAACGGTTCGGCATTGCGCTCGAACACGGTGAGCCGGTGGCCACGATCGGCGAGTTCAAGCGCGGTGCACGTGCCGAGAATTCCTGCCCCGAATATCGCTATCGACATCTCGTCTGTAGTCGTTCCATCATGATTGACTCCTTAGTCAGATAGTGTTAAGACGCTGACGCCAACAGCCGGTCAATCAATGCTTGCAAACGAAAGAGCCGTAATGAAACTCTCGAATCTCGTTACGAGCCTGTTCCTCGCCTTGGGCCTGGCCGTCACCGCGCACGCCCAGTGGATCAACGTGCCGTTGCCGGGTACGCCGCGCACCACAGACGGCAAGCCCAATCTCAGCGCTCCCGCGCCGCGTGCTTTCGACGGCCATCCCGACCTCAGCGGAGTTTGGCTCTCCAGCCGCGTATTCACCAATCCCAAAGGCCGCGGCCTCGAGCGCTTCATGCCCGCCGGATCGAGGGTCCCCATGACGCCCGCGGGGGAGAAGTTTTACGCGGAGGTAACCGGGAACGGCCGTTACGATGCGCCGGATCCCTCCGAGCGCTGCCTTCCCGACGGCATTCCGAACCACATGCTGCCGATCCCCATCAAGATCGTACAAGCCCCGGGAGTCATCGTGACACTGTTCGAAGAATTCTTCGTCTTCCGCCAAATTTTCACGGATGGCCGGAAACTGCCGGTTGACCCCCAACCAAGCTGGTTCGGCTACTCGGTCGCGCATTGGGAGACGAACACTCTCGTCGTGGACAGCTCCGGCTTCAACGACAAGACCTACTTGGACGGAGAAGGATTACCGCACTCGGAAGACCTGCGCATCACCGAACGCTACCGCCGGCCCGACTTCGGCCACCTCGCGATCGAATTCACATTCACCGATCCCAAGTACTACCAGCGGCCGTGGACCGCGACCATTCCGTTCGATCTCATGCCGGACACCGAACTGATAGAACACTTCTGCGAGAACGAAAAAGACCTCGGTAGCATGATCCGGAAATAGCCTGTCTCTTAGAAACAAGGCAGGGGCGCAAGGCCCCGGCGTTCAACCGGCCGTTTTGGATAGGTCAACGCTGGGCGAGGGCCCGGGGCAGCCCGCCACCGACACTATGAGTGCTTGGCGCATCAGCCGCGCCGCCGGCGGGGTGCCTACAGAAACCGCATCCGTCTGTCGTCTGTGGCCTCGTCACAACCTCGCTCCCTGCCGCCCCATGCCGACGGCGACCAGGAGCCACGCCGCGGTCAGGGACGCGAACCCGACGAGCAGGGGGACGAGCGACTCCGCCGACCCGATGGCGATCACCCGGTAGGTCTCCGCCGTCAGCTCTCTCGTCCAGACGAGGCGGAGCACGTTGATGAATCCGAGCACGACGCCGGCGATGGACGCGAACATGCCGGCCAGCGACAGCGGCCGCATCAGCGCCAAGTGCCGCTCCGTGGGACGAATCACGTACACCACGGCCATCACGAGGGGAACAAAGCCGAGGATCAGTGTCAGAAGCGCGAACAGACTTGCCTGTCGGAGCATGTTCATGGGGACCTCGCGGGTGATGCCGACTCCGACAGGACATAACGCTCGCCGTGGAACATCGTGACCGATGTCACGCCAGAGCTCGGGGCGCGTTAGTACGGCCATGGACCGGGATACCGAGCTGGCGCTGGTCGAGCGACTCCGCCAGGGCGATGCTGACGCCTTCGATGCTGTCCACGCGGCGTTCAACAGGCCGGTGTTCACCTTCCTGATACGGTTGTCACGGCGCCGGGACGTCGCCGAAGACCTGCTCGAGGAAACCTGGTTGCGCTTCGTGAAGCATGCCCGGCGGCTGCGCGCCGACACCAGGCTGGGCCCGTGGCTGTTCACCGTCGCGCGCAATCTGCATGTCACCTACCACCGATCCCGGGCGCTGGAGGACTCGGCTGCGGCCAGTCTGATGGCGCTCTGGCCATTCAACCCGGAGCGCTCGTCGCCGTTCGAAGCCGCCGCGGCCAGTGAGCTCGAGCGCCGCATCGAACGAGCGCTGGCCGCCATGCCCGCGGTCTCGAGAGAGGTACTGCTGCTCGTCGGCGTGGCCGGTCTGGATCACTCCGACGCGGCTGACGTCTGCGGCGTGACACCGGAAGCGCTCCGGCAGCGGCTGCATCGGGCGCGCGAGGCGCTGTCACAAGCGCTCGAGAGAGATGCGGCAGACGACGCTCCGGCACCGGGAGGAATGAGGTCATGTCCGAGTCGATGATCACGCTGTTGGCTGACCTGCCACAGGCCGATCCAGATCCAAGGCGGGCCGAGCGGACCAGAATACGCTGCCATGCGCGGCTCGCGCGCCTGCCCCGCGCATCCACCGCGAGCGCTCCCAGCCAGCGTGGCAGGAGGGCGGAGTTCTGGCAGCCGCTCATCGCGGTCTTGGGGGTGGCCTATGTGGCCGAGGCTATCGTCCAGGCACTTCGCGTGTACGGCATTCGCTAGTCTGAAAGGTGGAGAACAATGCCCCGGGGGCCACGTACATCGCCCGGCGGGCGTGCTCGTTGCCTGTGCAGCGGAACGTGGACCTTGAGTCGGTCGCGATCAACGCCGTTGTGATTCCCGATGCGGCCCGTCAGATCGATGAACGCAAGCAGTCACCATCGCCTGGTCGCATTCGCGCTTGCGGGCGTGTTCTGGTCGCTACCCTCTACTCGTCTTGAACCGGTTCAGACTGGCGCGACGGTCACTGGCTACCGCGTGGTGAATGTGTATCCACACGACCCGAACGCGTACACGCAAGGTTTGATTTATCGAGACGGATTCCTGTTTGAGAGTACGGGGCTGAACGGACGATCGACCCTTCGAAAGGTCCACTTGGAGACAGGTCAGGTCGTTCAACAGCACCGCCTCGATCCCGCGTATTTCGCTGAAGGCCTTACCGAACGAGGCAGTCAACTGGTTCAGCTGACGTGGCGATCGAATATTGCGTTCGTTTACGACCTTGCCACCCTTGCGCCGCGGCGCACGTTTGGTTACGCGGGCGAGGGCTGGGGCCTTACTCATAATCAACGCGAGTTCATTCTCAGCGACGGAACAGAGACCCTGCGATTTCTCGACCCTGGCACGTTTCGCGAGATGAGGCGCGTCATGGTGAGGGACGCCGGCGTTGTTGTGAGGCAACTGAACGAGCTCGAGTACATTCGTGGCGAGGTCTACGCGAACGTCTGGCACACGGATCGAATCGCGCGGATTTCACCGCAGTCGGGACAAGTCACCGGATGGATCGACCTGCAAGGGCTATTGTCGCCAGTCTACCGGCTCGATCCTGAGGCAGTGCTCAACGGGATTGCGTATGACACCACCGGCAGTCGGTTGTTCGTAACAGGTAAGCTGTGGCCGCAGCTCTTCGAGATCGAGGTTGTGCCTCGGAAGTGAACCGAAGCGATGGCAGTGTACATGCTGGAGCAGGCGAGGAAGACAATCACCACCTTGGGCATCGCTGGCAGATGTTCGCTTCTCTGTGGGGACTTCTTTGACTACGAGTGTGGTCGTGGGTCGTACGATTGCGCGTTGGTGGGATTCTTTCTGAGTCATCCAGCAGGACATCGCGGGCTGGGCGACGAAGTACGGCGTGACGGTCGCCGTCGAGCACTTCGGAGTCGCGTTCTGCGCGGTGTCTGGAAGGTTCATAGATGGAATGTCGCCCAGCAACGCCTGACGACGCAAAATCGATTCTTGGGTTCTGGAGGGAGTCCGGAGCCAGCATGAGCACCACCGACGAAGTCGAAGCTGGATCGCCCAGGGGCGCAAGAGTTTTGGACGGCCGTCGGTTACCCCCGTGACGAGCATGTCGTCCGTCACCTTGGCATCCTGGACTGACGGGGAACTGAGCGTTCGATGGTTGAGTCAGCCCCGTTTCATCTCGGTTTCTGCGCCGTGTGGCGAGATCGGTTGGCGTGTACCCGTTCAAGGGACTGCCTTGGTCGGCGTGATCACATCGTGCCGGCCGTATTTTGCAGCGTCGGCGGCGCGACAGCTCTGCGACAGTATGGTGTACGCCTGCAATCCCGATCAGCGCGGTATTTGGACGGAGCGGTTTCATCAAGCCGTGTGGGTGCGCACGAGCACTATCAGGCCGGTTGCCCAGGCCAATTTGACCGCCGCAAAACCTGACCGTGTTTCAAGCTCGCGAATCAGCGGCGGGACCTTCGCAGCGTGGCCATCCGGCCAGTTCACCTGGGGCAGCAGATCATCAACCAGGTAGAAGCCGCCCACTCGAACTCGGTCGAGCGCCTCGTCCACGTGCGTAAACTTCCCGGCCCACGTGTCCGCAAAGACCAGGTCGAAGGCGTGTGCAGGCAACGTCTTCAGAAACTCCGCACCATCGGTAAGACGAAACGTCACTCGAGGATCCGCCCCCAGGTGGCGACGGGCTATTTCCTGGGCCCGTGCGTCGTTGTCGACAGAAACGAGACGCGAGTCCGCATCCATGCCCGCCAGAAGCCAGGCCGTGCCGACGCCAGTGCCGGTGCCCAGCTCAAGGATCTTGCCGGCCGGCTTCGACGCGGCCAGTGCCCGCAGAAGGCTGCCCGTCTTCGCCTCGGAAGCCATGCCGAACCCGATTGCCGCGGTGTCGCGTTCGATCGCTTCGAGCGAGGTCGGCCTTGTGACAACGCCGTTATCGTCCATGGAAGTTCACAGGTAGGGCGTCGCGAAAAACTGCTTACGACCGAGCAACAAGTCGACGTCCGCCATCGTAACTGGCAGCAGATTGCCCGCGAGGCCGACGGCCACTCCGGCGAAGCCGGCCACGAGTCCCAGGACGGGGTGCCGTCCCGCATTAGCGAAGATCAGACCGGCCAGCGGCACGAAGACGACATAGCCGGCATCGGCGGCATGGCAGGTCAGCATACCCATCAACATCACCGCTGGTACGAGCGCGCGTTCGGGTAGCGCGCTGACGCCTGCGCGTACGAGCGCCGCGAACAGGCCGCTGCGATCAGCGACACCGGCGCCTAGCATCATCGTGAGCACGAGACCCAGCGGTGCGAACGCCGTATAGGTGCGCGGGACCTCAGTAATGAGCAACCGCAGCGATTGTTCCGACAACAGGCTCTGCACCCTCAGCGTTTCGCCGCTGACCGGATTGACAGCCGACCAGGCCTCAGCGGCACCAACCGCGGACATGGCCATCAGGACCGCGATTAGGCCGACGAAGATCAGCGCCGGATCGGGCAGGGCGTTGCCCAACCGCTCCACGCCATCCAGAAAGCGATTGCGCTCCTGCAGCGGCGTCGTCCGTGTGCTCATCTCCGCGGCGAGTACAGGAAAGGCGACGCCAGTCGGAACGGTCGACGACTGCGTCCGGCGGCCTGACAACCTTCGGATCACTTCAAGCGGACCGAGACTGGTGCCGGGGGTGAGGGCCAAGGGTGGCGCGATTATACGGGCGGGGTACAACGAAAGGGGGGATCAACGCCGCAATATTTGGCTCAGATTTACGGACCCGGGCTAAGATCTGCGCGCGATTGGCGGAGGGAGGGGATTCGGTCCACCCAATCGCTTTCTATCGATAGTTTAGGCCTGTTCTGAATCGCTCAAGCGGCCAGAAACTCCCAAGACAACGAGGACCCGGCACAAAACAAGCACGGCAGAAATCCGATCGACATATCGGCGCACCTTCGTCCTCGACGGTCATCAAGAGACGGCGACACATCGACACGGTATCTCTCACCGCGATCTGAGAGAATTTGCGAGGCGGTCGTTAGAGTTCCAAGAAGACGCACTGTGGAAGGATTGAAATGACGCGAACGCTCCCAGCTTGGTTACTGTTTGTTGTTGCGGTCGCGTGCGCAGCACCGCCTTCGGCACCCCCGGCACCCCCGGCACCTGCGATTGATGTCGTCGAGCTGAGCGCAACCGACATTCGCGATCGGCTGACGAGCGGCGCGCTCACGTCGCGCGCGCTCACACAGGCCTACCTCGATCGCATCGCCGTCATCGACGATGCCGGGCCGAGGCTCGACGCGGTGATCGAGCTCAATCCAAGCGCGTTGCAGGTTGCCGGCGCCCTTGACGGCGAACGCCGGCGCGGCAAAGTGCGCAGTTCACTGCACGGGATCCCGATTCTGATCAAAGACAACATCGATATCGCCGGGATGGTGAATTCCGCCGGCTCACTCGCGCTGGCCGATCATCGCCCCGCCCAAGACGCCTTCATCGTCGAGCGCCTGCGTGCGGCCGGCGCCGTGATCCTCGGTAAGACCAACTTGAGCGAGTGGGCGAATTTCCGCTCGACGCGATCGACATCTGGCTGGAGCTCGCGTGGTGGGCAAACGAAGAATCCGTATGTGCTCGATCGCAACCCCTGTGGATCGAGTTCGGGCACCGGAACGGCGATTGCAGCCAGTCTCGCCGCCATTGGCGTCGGCACCGAGACCGACGGGAGCATCATTTGCCCAGCGTCAGTCAACGGACTCGTCGGATTGAAACCAACAGTGGGGTTGGTCAGCCGTCGCGGCATCATCCCGATTTCGATTTCGCAAGACACCGCCGGTCCGATGGGACGAACCGTGGCCGACGTCGCGCTGCTGCTCAACGGCCTTGCCGCGGTTGACGCTCAGGATCCTGCCGGCCCCGCCGCGGCCAACAGGATCCCGAGCGATTACACCACGTTTCTCCAAGCCGACGCATTGAAGGGCAAACGCTTTGGCGTCCTGCGGCAGGCGATCACCTTTCATCCGGACGCCGCCGCGGCGATCGAGGGCGCGGTCGCGAAGATCAAGGGCGCGGGCGGCGAAGTCGTCGACATCAAGATCGACAGCTACGACAAATGGAACGATCCGGAATTCGAAGTGCTGCTGTATGAATTCAAGGACGGACTGAATACGTATCTGAAAGCAAGCGGATCAGCCCACACACTCGAATCGCTGATCGCCTGGAACAAGACGAACGCGGCCCGAACGATGCCCTTCTTTGGACAGGAGATTTTTGAGCGCGCGCAGGCCAAGGGTCCGTTGAGCGATGCCGCCTACAAGAAAGCACGCGACGAATCGCGCCGCCTGGCTGGGAAAGACGGGTTGCTGACCGCATTCGATCGCGACAAGCTCCACGCGGTGATTGCGGCGAGCGTCTCGCCGGCGTGGCCCATCGATCACGTGCTCGGCGATCATTTCGTTGGCACCGGGTACGGCATGGCAGCCGTGGCCGGTACGCCGAGCATTACCGTTCCAGTCGGCGCGTCGCGCGGCTTGCCGCTGGGCCTCACGTTCATGGGCCGCGCTTTCAGCGAGGGCGACCTCATGGGGTTTGCGTACGCGCTCGAACAACTCACTCGAGCGCGTGCGAAACCCGAATATCGACCGACGCTCGCGCCTTAGCAGGCCGTGGCGAAATTCTGCCTACGGTGGACAACCTGTCGGCTGGCTTGCCAACCGTCAGCTCACGCGAACGTTGGCAACCGTGAGCGAAGATTGGCGGAGAGAGAGGGATTCGGTCGCATCCATGCACCTTCTATCAATGACTTACGTGAATTCTGAAACGCTCAATCGGCGAAATCCGCGAGAAAGCCCTGGTGCAGGTACAAAACAGGTACAGTGTCGGACCTCGCCGTTTGCTGCCAACGGATGCTGGAGGGGCACGCTAATGCCCGCTGTAACGTTTGACGTGCTGGAAGGGGCACTCTCGGCGCTGCGATTGTCGCCGACCGAGTTCGTGAAAGAGATGTTGCGGCGGCGCTGCTCAGGTACTCGCGCGGCGAGCTCTCGCAGTCGAAAGCGCCGAAGTCGCTGGCACGAGCCGCGCGGAGTTCATTGACGAACTCGCACATCGTCGCATCCCCGTCGTGCAGGTGACGGCCGAGGAGCTGCAGGACGAGATCGTGAGTGAGGCGTGGGTTCGTCAACGCCTCACCGCAAGGTGCTGACGCTCGACGAGCAAGCAATCCTCGCCGAGGGCCGCAGCTGGATCGAAAGGGTCCGCGCGGCGATCAAGTAGGAAATGCGTCACGCTCCCACGGAGAACTTGACGAGAACTCGACGCAATCTCGACCGGCCGCAGATCGTCCACACGTGACTTCGGTGCGCTGATCAGGGAAGCTATGGCGCCATGACGTCAGGACGTTGGTGGCACGGTGCCTCCCGTCGCCTGATCCTCTCCTTCGTCCTCGTGCTGCTCGTACCGGCGGCGGCGGTGGTCTGGCTGGGTGTACGCCTGGTCGATCAGGACCGTGCCCTTGCAGCCAGGCAACTGCGCGAGCGCCGGGAAGCTGCCGCCGACCGGGTGATTGCCAGCCTCCAACAGGCCGTGGCCATCAGCGAGCGACGGCTGGCTGGTGACCCGGACGCGTTCCCATTTCAACCTGACGACGACGCGTTGCTCATGACGCTCGATGCACACGGCATTGAGACCTATCCGCGTCACAGGCTGCTTTACCTTCCAGTTCTTCCCCATGCCCTCAATGAGCCGACTGTCCCGTTCGAGGCCGGCGAAGTCCTCGAATTCCGCGCCGGGGATGTCGCAGGCGCCGCGCGAGCCTACCGCGAGCTCGCCTCCTCTCGATCACAGGAGCTGCGCGCCGGCGCGCTGCTGCGGCTCGCACGAGCGCTCCGGAAATCAGGACGCAGCGATGAGGCGCTCCGCGCGTATTCCGATCTCGAAGACATCACTGATGCGCGGGTGTCGGGCCTGCCATCGGACCTCGTCGCACGGCGGGCGCGCTGCGCCCTGCTCGACGAGCTGCGGCGAACCGGCGAGCGCACAGCGGAGGCGCGCGCGCTTCACGCAGATCTGATCGCGGCACGCTGGCCGCTCGACGAGGGCACATTCTTCAGCTACTCCGATCAGGTCGCACGGTGGGCGGGGCTCGAGCCGTCGCTGCCTCGAGATCGCCTGGGTCTCTCGGCGGCGGCGACGTGGGCGTGGCAGGAGTGGACCGCCGCCGGACGAGGGGAGCTTCGTTCGGCCGGGCGCCGCAGCCGCGCGTTTGAGGGCATTGACGTCACGCTGCTCTGGCAGGATTCGGGCGATCGCGCGACGGTTCTGCTGGCCGGGCCGCGCTTCCAGGCGAGGGAGTGGTTCACAGGCGCACACGCCGTCACCAGCGCCGGCGGGCTGCTCCTCGCGCTGACCGACGCCGATGGCCGGGCCGTGCTTGGCGCGCAGCCCGCGAATGCGCTGTCGGCGGGGGAGCGACGCCTGTCTGCGGCGACCGATCTCCCCTGGACCGTGGTCGTCGGCAGCGCGAACGAGATCGCGGATCTCGAGGGGTTGGCTGGACGCCGGCGCCTCATTCTGGTCGGGCTCGTCCTGCTCGTCTCCATGGTCATCGCCGCCGGGTACGTCATGCTTCGCGCAGTGTCGCGCGAGCTGACGGTCGCTCAGCTGCAGTCCGACTTCGTCTCCGCGGTGTCGCACGAGTTCAGGACGCCGCTGACGTCGCTGCGTCAGTTCACCGACCTTCTCAACGATGACCCTCATGTGCCGTCGAGCAAGCGGCAGCTGTTCTACCAGGCTCAGGCGCGAGCCACCGAGCGCCTGCGCCGGCTCGTCGAGTCGCTGCTCGACTTCGGCAGGATGGAAGCCGGTGCTCGCCCGTACCGGCTCGAGCGGCATGCCGCGGCCCCGCTCGTGCGCCGCATCGCCGAGGAGTTTCAGCAGGAGGGATCGGCGGCCGGCTTCGCCTTGGAGCTCTCGCTGCGTGACGAGGGACGCGTCATCGACGTGGACCCCGATGCCCTCACTCGCGCCGTGTGGAACCTGCTCGACAACGCCGTCAAATACTCCGGCTCGAGCCGCACCGTGACCCTGACGCTGGAATCGACGGCGGATGCGGTGCTGATCAGCGTTCGCGACGAGGGCCTGGGGATTCCGCGGCACGAGCACCACGAGATCTTCGGGAAGTTCGTGCGCGGCGCGGCAAGTCACGCGCACGGGATCAAGGGTACGGGGATTGGGCTGGCGATGGTCCGGCACATCGTGGAAGCGCATGGCGGAATCGTGCGTGTCGACAGCACACCCGGACTCGGTAGCACGTTCACGATCGAGCTGCCAGCCGCTGCGCCGGGGCCCGACGCGGCCGTCGCCGCGGGCGCGGACGACAGTGGGGAGTCACGATGCCTCGCATCCTGATCGTCGAGGACGAGCCCGACATCGCCCTCGGTCTCGAGGAAGACCTGAGCCGGCACGGTTATGAGGTCGAAGTTGTCCGCGACGGCGAGGCTGCCGTGCGCCGTGGCCGCGACGAAACGTGGGACGTCATCCTGCTCGATGTGATGCTCCCGTATCGCGACGGATATGACGTCTGCCGCCAGTTGCGGAACGCCCGCGTCAAAACGCCGATCATCATGCTGACGGCACGCACGCACGAGGCAGAGAAGATCCTCGGACTGGAGGTCGGTGCCGACGACTACATGACGAAGCCGTTCAGCGCCAACGAGCTGCGCGCCCGCGTGAAGGCCGTGCGCCGCCGATTCGAGGAAGAGCCCGACGGCGTGTACCGGTTTGGCGACTGCGAGGTGGACTTCCACCGGGCCGAGATTCGCCGGGCCGGGCGGCCGGTGGACGTGACCGCGCTCGAGCTCCGCCTCCTGCGTGCGCTGATTCGCAACCGCGGCCGGGTCCTGACCCGCGCGCAGTTGATCCAGCAGGGGTGGGAACCCAACACCCACATCGGCGACCGCGTGGTCGACACGCACGTGCTCAATCTCCGGAAGAAGATCGAGCCCGAGCCGACCAGCCCGCGGTTCCTGCTGGGCGTACGCGGCATCGGGTACCGGTTCGACGGGTGATGACTCGACCGAATCTCGACGCCGGCCTGGCAGGCGCTCGACGCGCGGCCGCTAGAGTCAGCAGTCAAGGAGAGTCGAGATGACACGTGCTGCTCACACCTCATTTGGCATCCTGTGCGCGCTGATGCTGCTCGTCTCGGGCCCTGCGGCGCAACGAACCGACTCTGCGCAGGCCCGGCTGCGCGCCGCGGCCGACGCCGCCGCCGTTGAGGGCGACCTGCGGAAGGCGATCGCGCAGTACCAATCGGTCGTCGACGCCTACCCAGCAGATCGATCCAGCGTCGCAACGGCCCTCGTCGGCATGGCCGAGGCGCATCAGAAGCTGGGCAACGCCGAGGCAGAGAAGCTCTACGAGCGACTGGTTCGCGACTACGCCGATCAGGCGGAGGCCGTGGCGATCGCCAGAGCTCGACTCGGCGATCGGACTGCCGCCCGGCCCGTCGCCGGAGACCGAGCCGTCCTCACCGGCCCGAACGTGAGCGGGTTCGGCACGGTCACCCCGGACGGCCGTTTCATGACGTACGTCGACTTCGAGACGGAGCAGGTCACGCTGCGCGACCTGAGCAACGGCACCGATCGCCCGTTGACCTCCGGCACCCGCGCGTCGATTGGCCGCGATGCCAGGGAGCTGACGGCGATCTCGCGCGACGGCAGGCAGGTGGCGTTCGAGTGGGCCACACCGAACAGCGGGGAGATCGAGCTGCGGCTTGCGAACCTGGAG
>JBOGIR010000424.1:0-3965 GCA_050742335.1 Vicinamibacterales bacterium
AGACCATACAGCCGTGTGGACTCCGGACGGCCAACGCGTCACGTACAGCTCGACTCGCACGGATCGGTCGCGCGTCAGGCAGAAGTCCGCTGACGGGAGCGGCGCCGAGGAGGAACTGTTCGTCGCCGATTCACACCGGCACCTCAGCGGATGGGCCGACGCACGAACGCTGCTTACAGATGCGCTTACGCCAAACGGAAGCGATCTCCGCACGATCACGATGGGTGAAAAAGGATCCGAAACGGTGTACTTGGAGACGAGGTTCAACGAGACAAATGCACGCCTTTCGCCTGATGCGCGCTGGGTCGCTTACACCTCGAACGAGTCTGGACAGTCAGAGGTGTACGTTCAGGCGTTTCCTGCTCCGAGCGGGCGGGTGCAGGTGTCGACGAACGGCGGGATCGAACCCGTGTGGGCGCGCAGCGGGCGCGAGCTGTTCTACCGTGAGGGCGACAAGATGGTGGTCGTCGCGGTCGAGCCCGGACCGGTCTTCAAGGCCGCCGCACCCCGTGTCCTCTTCGCGGGGCCGTACGCCACCGTGGTGTGGGGCGAAGCAAACTACGACGTCAGTCCCGACGGGCAGCGCTTCCTGATGCTTCGCAGCGAAGCGCAGCCGCCGGCGACGGAACTCCACCTCGTCGTCAACTGGTTTGCGGAACTGCAGCGCGCCAGCAGCCGGTAGCTTTCGCCTCGCGCTGATGCGGCTTCGACCCGGCCTTGCCCGCCTGGAGGGAATCGCGGTCGTGAGGGTTCGCTTTACAGATCGAGAACGAGGCGTAAGCCATTGGCGATGGCGCCCATCCGATCGCCGGGCAAGGCGTTCAAACGCTCGATGAAATCGGCCAGGAGCACCTTCTGGACATCGTAGACATTGGCGACGGACGTTTTTGCCAGGTGTGTATCCCGACGATCCAGCCGCACGTTCCCAGGCAGGCCCTCGAGGTGCACGCGGCTCGTGAGGGGGACGACGAGGAACGATCGCACGCGAGGCTCGCGAACCTTGTCGGTCTGCACGACCACGGCGGGTCGTCGCTTGTCGACCCGAACCCACCAGACCTCGCCGCGCCGAGGCAGGTCGTTACCAGTCGTCGCCACCGTACTCTTCCGACATCCGGCGTCGCTGGTACCGCCGCCAGGCCTGCTGGTCGTCTGCTACGTCCCAACCGTGGCGATCGAGGTACTGCTCCGTCTGCTGGCGCACGCGTTCGGCCTCGAGCAGGTGCGCGAGAAGCTCCGACCGCGACGTCCCCCGCCGCCGCGCGACTTCATCCGCGAACGCGATGAGATCTTCCGGTAGGGACACCCCGATCTTCATAGGCGCATCATAACACCGTGCGGAATACCAGAGTATTCCCTATCTTCGTCCTCCCTGGACGTCGGTTATGATGCCGTACCGGTTGGCCGGCCCGCCGAGCGGTATCACGGTCCAGGTTCGAAGAGGCTCGTCTCGTCGTGAGCTCGTTGCGGAGCTGCAGCGGCCGGCAGCCACCAGCGCCCCAGGTGGAACGGTGTCGGGGCTAGGCCTTGCAATATAGAAATAGAATTCTATAATGCAAGGAATGCTGCGACGCCACGCCCGACGTGAGGTCCTCGCGCGCCTGGCAGCCTATCCGGCCGTCGCCGTGCTCGGGCCGCGGCAGTGCGGGAAGACGACGCTGGCCCGTTCACTGGGCGGCCGCTATTTCGACCTGGAGCAGGATTCGGAGCGGCTCCGGGCCGACCTCGAATGGGACGCTCTGGCTGCCAGCAAGCGGCTCGTCCTCTTAGACGAGGCCCAGTCGTGGCCCGAGGTGTTCGTCCGCCTGCGCGGCGCCATCGACCGCGACCGCTCGCGCACGGGCCGGTTTCTACTCCTGGGCTCCGTGTCGCCATCGCTCATGGTGCAGGTGTCCGAATCGCTGGCAGGACGCCTGTCAGTCGTCGAGCTCACGCCGTTTCTTTCGACCGAACTCGTCACGGCCGCGTCGCGCGCGCGCCTGTGGTTGTGCGGTGGCTATCCGGACGGCGGCGTGCTGGATCCGCGGGCGTACCCGCGGTGGCAGCGCGACTATCTGACGCTGCTCGCCCAGCGCGACCTGCCCAATTGGGGGTTGCCGGCCAAACCCCAGACGACCGACCGGCTGCTGCGGATGCTGGCGGCGCTCCACGGTCAGATCTGGAACGCGTCACAGGTGGGCCAGAGCCTCGGGTTGTCCTACCAGACGGTCAACAGCTACGTCGGCTATCTTGTCGGGGCCTACGTGATCCGGCGCCTACCGCCGTATCGAGCCAACCTGCGGAAGCGGCTCGTCAAGAGTCCCCGCGTGTACTGGCGCGACAGCGGACTGCTGCATGCCCTGCTGAACGTGCCCGACCAGCGCGCGCTCCTGGCCCAGCCGTGGGTCGGCGCCAGTTGGGAAGGCTTCGTGATCGAACAAATCATCGGCGAGATGTCCTCTCGGGGGCTCCCTTTCGATGCCTATTACTTCAGGACCAGCGACCTGTACGAGGTGGACCTAGTTCTGGAGTTTGGGCAGGAGCGGTGGGCGATCGAAGTGAAGCTGACCTCGTCACCCAGCCCGGCGGACATGGACCGGCTGAACCGGTCCGCAGATCTGATCGACGCAACCCGGCGCTTCCTGGTGACGCAGACGCGCAAGCCGACCGGCGACGGGTATCGCGCCTCGTGCAACCTCCCCGCATTCGTCGACACGCTCAACCGCGTGACGGCGTTGGCGACCTGATCGCCGGACACGGCAGGTCACCCCTTTCCCGGCCGACTGACCCGCGCCCGGAACCTCGGCAGCGCCACGCCGGTCCGGCTGAAGCCGGACACTACGTACTCATGAGCAGCGCTGCGCCGGTCCGGCTGAAGCCGGACACTACGTACTCATGAAAGACGTCATAGCGCTGCGGGCGTGCGCGCGCCCCATGAATATGGTAGCGTGATGGCATGAGAACAACCATTGATAAGGCAGGCCGGGTGGTGATCCCGGCGGCCCTCCGCGAGCGGGCCGGGCTCGTGGCCGGCGCCGAGCTCGAGATGACGTTCGAGGATTCGGCGATCCGACTGGAGCGCGTGGCACCGGGCCCCAGGCTCGTGAAGATCGGGCGGCGGCTCGTCGCGCGACCCTCGGCACCGTCGCGCGCGCGGCCGGAGGTCAACGTCGCCCGGCTCATCGAAGAAGAGCGCAGCCGATGGCCGTAGCCACCTTCCTCGACACGAGCGTCCTGCTGGCCGGACTCGTCGATTTCGGCCCCCAGAGCGCGCCGGCCCAGTCCGTGTTTCACGCCGTCGCCGAAAAGCAGATCGCCTCGGTGGGAACGGCGTGGCACTGCTGTCTCGAGTTCTTTTCGGTGTCGACGAGGCTGCCGCCGGAATTCAGATTGACGCCCGACGGTGCGGGTCGGCTCCTCGAGAGCGAAGTCTTCGATCGGATGACCGTGCACGACCTGCCGGCAGCCAGCCGGCTGCCCATGATGAAAGCGGCGGTGCAGGATGGGACCGTTGGCGGCCGTATCTACGACGCGCACATCGCCGAGATCGCGCGCGCGGCCGGCGCAACGGTGGTCGTCACCGACAACCGTCGCCACTTCCTCGCGTCGCTGCGGCACGGTATCCGCGTGGAAACGCCGGCCGAGTTTCTCGCGTCGTTGAAGGCGCGCAGAAGCTGAGTCAGCGGCGGCCGCCGAAGACGCGGCCCCAGAACCCGCGTTTCTTCGCCGGCGCGGCCGCTGGCGCAGGGGGCTGCGGCGCGCTCGGCTGCGCCACGGGTTCAGGCGCTGGCGCCGACGCAGGCGCAGGAGCGGCGGCGGGCGCCGGACGTGGGGCGGGCGTCATCGTGGCCGACGCAAGCGTCATCGGCGGCACACGACGCAACACATGATAGGTGCAGTAGTCGATCGGTTCCGTTCCCTGTGCGAAGTGCTCCGTATGGACAGCGGCGCTGTGATCCCCATAGCACGCAGCCGTCGCCATCTTGCCG
>JBOGIR010000425.1:0-5970 GCA_050742335.1 Vicinamibacterales bacterium
GTCGAGACGAATAACTTCCGTGGCGTGCAGGGCGGCAACCCGGGCGACGGGTGGCTCGATGGACGGGGCAGTCCGTATACCGATGCGCTGCAGATGACCGAGCGTTTCCGGCGCGTCAACTTCGGCAACCTGCACATCGACGTCACCATCAACGACCCGAAAGCCTACGCGCGGCCGTTCACGGTGCGACTGGAACAGGTGATCGTGGCCGACGGCTCCGAGATGATCGAATTCGTCTGCCACGAGAATCAGATGTTCCTGAAGCTCACCGGCCGGGCGCCTTAGAGCCGAGATCACCCGCCAACCAGCGAGCGTATCGTTCACGCTTCTCGGTTCTGGCGTTCTCCCGCCTCCGCCAAGGCTCCGGCGAGGCTCGCCGAAGCGCAAAGCGCAAGGCGGCGGTTCGTGTTCACGTTCGGTTCGCTGGCCGCGGTTCGCCTTACGCAGACGTAGCCCCGAGACAGCTTCGGTTCTGCGTTCGCCGTTCCACGCCCGCGCCGCCCTATAATCGCGGCGGTTATCCTGCAACCTTCACACCGATATGACCCTGAGCGCCGGCACTCGCCTTGGCCCGTACGAAATCCAATCTGCCCTTGGCGCGGGCAGCATGGGCCTTGGTACATTTGAGGATCGAGGATTTGAGATTTGAGCATGTGAAGGATCGCTGCCCACACGAGTCATGTCACTGACGACCGGCATTCGTCTTGGCCCGTACGAAATCCAATCCGCCCTGGGTGCCGGCGGAATGGGAGAAGTGTATCGGGCGCGCGATACGCGGCTCGACCGCGACGTCGCTGTCAAGGTGCTGCCGGCCGCTGCGAGCGCCGACCCCGAGCGGCTCCGGCGCTTCGAACAGGAGGCGCGCGCGGCCGCCGCGCTCAACCATCCCAACATCGTTGCCGTGCACGACATCGGGCTTCATGAGGGCGCCCCGTTCATCGTGATGGAGTTGCTCGATGGCGAGACACTGCGCGAGCGGCTCGCTGCCTTCGGCGCGCACGGACCGAAGAGTCCATCCCTCGAGAGGCCGGCGTTGCCGGTACGGAAAGCGATCGAATACGGCGTTCAGATCGCGCGCGGGCTTGCGGCGGCGCACGACAAGGGCATCGTGCACCGCGATCTCAAGCCGGAAAACCTGTTCGTGACCGCCGATGGCCGGGTAAAAATTCTCGATTTCGGCCTCGCGAAGCTAAGAGCGCCCGAGCCGGCGCTGGCGGCCGCTACCGAGCTGCCAACAATGGCGGCGCCGACGACGCCCGGAATGGTGCTGGGGACGGTGGGGTACATGGCGCCGGAGCAGGTGCGCGGCGGCACGGCCGACCATCGGGCAGACCTCTTTGCGCTCGGCACGATCCTCTACGAGATGCTTGCCGGTCGCCGCGCGTTTCACGCCCCGACGACTGCCGAGACGATGACGGCGATTCTCAGAGAGGATCCACCGGAGCTGGCGCTCGACGGCGTCCCGCCAGGACTGGCGCGTCTCGTGCAGCGGTGCATGGAGAAGAGTCCGGCGGCCCGCTTCAAGTCGGCTGATGACCTGGCCTTTGCGCTGGAGGCGCTGTCGTCTGCGCCCGTGTCGGCGACAAGCACACCGGCGCGCGCCGGTGCGCGGAGTCTCCTGCGGAACGCTGGCGTTGCCTGGGTCGTCGCCGTTGTGGCAATCACGCTCGCGGCGGTGAGCGCGGCCATGCTGCGTGTTGGCGGTTCCGAGGAGCGGTTCGGCGATTCGAGTAACGCGACAACTCGTGTCGAGATCAACCTGCCAGCCGGTGTCGAATTGTGGTCGCATCACGGCGCCGTTGCGGTGTCGGCGGACGGGCGGCGCCTCGCCTTCATCGGCGTTCGCGGTGGCATGCGGCAGGTCTACGTCCGCCGCTTGGATCAGTTCGAAGCGACGGCACTTCGGGGTACCGATTTCGCCGTGAACTGCTTCTTCGCGCCCGACGGGGCGGCGATTGGTTTCATCAACAGCAGCGGGGTCGTGGGAAAGGTCTCGCTGACCGATGGGTTGTTCACGACCCTGACGGATAACGCCGACTACACGATACGCGGCACTTGGGGCGCCAACGATCGCATCACGTTCACCCGCGGCGGGGCACTGTGGCAGGTGCCCGCGTCGGGGGGCGCGCCCGTTCAACTGACGACGCTCGACACCGCCCGCCAGGAAGTGCTCCATGGAGTACCCGTGGCCGCCGGCGACCGCGGCTTCATGGTGTTCGGGTCCTCCGTCATTGGCAGCAGGTCACGCATCGAGGCGCTGGTGCCTCCGGGCGGCACTCGGCGCGTACTCATCGAAGCCGGTGCTTATCCCGTCGCGGCGACAAGCGGCCACCTGGTGTTCTTTCGCGATGGCGCATTGTTCGCCGTGCCGCTGGATGTCGGACGCGTCGAGGTCGTGGGGGCTCCAGTGCGTGTCGTTGCCGACGTGGCGGTCGATTCGCTTGGAATGCCGCTGTCCGTCGTGTCCGACTCCGGCACCCTCGTGTACCAGTCCAGTGAGACGGCCGGCGTCGAGCTCGTCTGGATATCTCGCGATGGTGGCACTCAGCCTGTAACGGACCGGCAGAGGCCGTACGGGAACCCCCGCCTTTCATCTGACGGCCGGCGGCTCCTCGTTGAAGCGTCAGGTGACCTGTGGATTTTCGACACGGAGCGCTCGACCTTTACGCGTCTTACGTCGGACCAGATGGCCGCCAATACGTTCCCGGTGTGGACGCCTGACGGTACGCGCGTCGTGTTCAAGACCCGCACGAATCTGCGCTGGGTTGCCGCCGACGGTAGTGGACGCGCGGAGGACATTCCGGGAACGCTCGCGTCAGATTTTCCGAGCTCCATTTCACCCGATGGAAACGTGCTTGCGTTCGCGCGCGCGACTTCGGGAACGGTACTCGACGTGTACACGCTGTCGTTGCGCGGCGACTCCAACCCGCGCCCTGTCGTCAACACCACCGCCACGGAAGGTGGACCCCAGTTTTCCCCCGATGGAACGTGGCTCGCCTATGTCTCGAACGACACAGGACAATTGCAGGTCTACCTGCGACCGCTCGTCGGACCCGAACGGCGATGGCAGGTCTCGACCGACGGCGGCACTTCGCCCCTCTGGCGCCGCGACGGCCGGGAGCTGTTCTACAGGAACGGCAACCAGATGATGGCTGTCGAGGTGTCACCTGGAGCCGAGCCCGGGCTGTCGCGGCCACGCACGCTCTTCGAGCAACAGTACGCATATGGTTCCACCATCACGTTGCCAAACTACGACGTGAGACCGGATGGGCAGGGGTTCGTGATGGTGCGCGACGCGGCTCGCGCAGGGCGGCTCAATGTGGTGATGAACTGGTTCAGCGAGCTGTCGCGACGCGATCCAGCAGCCGGTCGCTGACTTGCGGAGCTTGGACCGGCGCTGGTGGCCTTCACGGCGTATTGACGTTGGAAGCACTTCGTCAAGGATTGCTGCACGGCTCCGCCCGCGCCGCCCTATAATCGCGGCGGGACGCTTCACGACTCCTTGAGATCGACATGACCCTGAGCGCCGGTATTCGCCTCGGCCCGTATGAAATCCAGTCCGCCTTGGGCGCCGGCGGGATGGGAGAAGTCTACAGGGCGCGCGATACCCGCCTCGACCGCGACGTCGCGGTCAAAGTGCTGCCGGCTGTTGCGAGCGCCGACCCCGAACGGCTCCGGCGCTTCGAACAAGAGGCGCGCGCGGCGGCCGCGCTCAATCACCCCAACATCCTCGCGGTCTACGACATCGGCGTTCATGACGGCGCGCCGTACATCGTCTCAGAGCTGCTCGAGGGGGAGTCGCTGCGAGCGGCGATTCGCACCGGCGTGTCGGTGCGGAAGGCCGTCGACTACGCCGTCCAGATGGCGCACGGCCTTGCCGCGGCGCACGACAAGGGCATCGTGCACCGCGATCTCAAGCCGGACAACGTGTTCGTCGTCACGACCCACGGGCACGTCAAGATTCTCGACTTCGGCCTGGCGAAACTCACCGAGGCTGCGCACGAGGCCGTGAGCCTCAGCCAGGCCATGACCGCAGCGCCCACGGAGCCCGGCCTCGCGCTCGGGACGCTCGGCTACATGGCACCCGAGCAGCTCCGCGGGCAGACAGTCGATCACCGTGCGGATCTCTTCGCGCTGGGCGCGGTGCTCTACGAGATGTTGTCGGGCCAGCGTGCGTTTCCCGGCACGACCGGCGCTGACGCCATCGGCGAGATTCTGAACAAGGTGCCGGCGGAGTTGCCGCTTGGTGAGCGGAAGATTCCTCCAGGGCTCGCGCGCATCGTCGATCGCTGCCTGGAGAAGCAGCCGGCCGCGCGGTTCCAGACGGCTGCGGATCTGGCGTTCGCGCTCGAAGCGTTGTTGGCGTCTGCGACGTCGAGCGAGGTGGCAGGGCAGGCCGCTGCTCGCGGCGACGCGCGCGCTGCGCGTCCGGCGTGGCTGATTGCCGGCGTGTCGGTGCTGGCCACGCTGCTTGTCGGCGTTCCGGCGGCGCTTTATCTGCAGCCCGCGGCGCCGGAGCCGATCGTCACGCGCCTCGATGTCGTCACGCCTCCAACTCCCGACGCGTTTTCATTTGCGCTCTCACCGGACGGTCGACAACTGGTCTTTGTCGCGACCGGCGACAGGGGACCGCAGCTCTGGCTGCGACGGCTGGATGAGGTGGCGGCACAGGCGCTTGCGGGGACCGAGGGCGCCACTTATCCATTCTGGGCGCCTGACAGCCGCACGATCGGTTTTTTTGCGGAGGGGAAGCTGAAGCGGGTCAACTTGTCAGGAGGTGCCCCGCAGGTGCTCGCCGACGCACCACAGGGCCGCGGCGGGACGTGGAACAACGACGACGTGATTGTCTTCACGCCGGTGGCTGTCGGACCGCTGTTCGCTATGAAAGCCAGCGGCGGGACGCCTACGGTGCTGACGCGGCTTGCGACGGGACACACGGGGCACCGCTGGCCGCAGTTCTTGCCTGACGGTCGACGCGTATTGTTTTCCGTTTTTTCGGGACGGCAGGATGTAAGCGGCGTTTACCTCTTCTCGCTCGACGGGGGCGACGGCGCCGAACCCGCTCGCGTGCTGTTGACCGAGGCGGCGGGGATGTACGCCCTGCCCGGCCATCTCTTGCATGTGTCACAGGGGGCGTTGATCGCGCAGCCTTTTGATGTGGAGCGTGAGACCGTCGCCGGTGAGCCCGTTGTCGTTGCGCAGGGCGTCGGGCAGGATGATGGCACTCTGCGCAGCGCGTTCTCCGTCTCGGCGGCGGGCATCCTGGCCCATCGCCCGGGCGCGCCGGCGCGGCGAAATCTGGTATGGGCGAGCCGAACGGGTACGATGCTCGGCTCGCTCGGTTCGACCGACGAGGGTTCAGCCGCGAATCCCGCGCTGGCGCCGGACGGAAGGCGCGTGGCCTTCAATCGCACGATACAAGGGAACGTCGATATCTGGTTGATGGACGCTGCCCGCGGCGTGTTGAGCCGATTTACGTTCGATGCAGGGATCGACGCCCGGCCGGTCTGGTCGCCCGACGGGACCCGGTTGGTTTTTCAGTCCACTCGGAAAGGCATTAACGATCTGTACGAGAAGCCGGCGAGCGGTGCCACTGAGGAGCAGCCCCTGCTCACTACTCCTCAAAACAAGGCGCCGCTCGATTGGTCGCTCGACGGTCGCTTTCTCCTCTACAGCAGTCAGGGGACGGGCGCCGAATCCGACCTCTGGGTATTGCCTCTGACGGCAGACCGCAAGCCGATTTCGGTGGTCCAGAGCCGATTTGACGAAATCGAGGGACAGTTCTCCCCCGACGGGCGGTGGATTGCCTACGCGTCGAACGAATCCGGGAGATACGAGGTGTACGTCCAGACATTCCCGGAATCAGGCGGCAAGTGGCAGGTGTCTGCTGCGGGCGGTGCGCACCCGCGCTGGCGCCGCGACGGGCAGGAGTTGTACTACGTCGCGCCGGACAATCGGTTGATGGCGGCG
>JBOGIR010000426.1:0-7472 GCA_050742335.1 Vicinamibacterales bacterium
GTGCGGCAGAAACGTGGAGCGTCCACGGCAGGCCGGCGGCTACGGCGGTCCGCGTGGCGACCATTCGTGCCGGCGGCCGGTCGCCTACCAGGTGCGGCCTTCCGGATCGGTCAGTGCGCACCGCAGACTCGAGGGCACCGCGCCCGCACAGAGCGAGGCGAGAAAAGCGGGTCCAGCCACAACCGCATCCAGACCCGTCGGGTTCGCCCGCCACGTCACGAGCGTCGGACCCTCGAGGAGTGCGAATGAGTCTCGCGCGGCGGGCGCCGGGGAGTTCAGATTCTGCCAGAGCCAGCCGACCGCATCCGCGCGGGCCGCAGCATTCACGTCATGCGTGGGCTTCGTCCCGAGCCAGCTCGCCGCCTGCATGGAATAGAACTCGTACTCGGTTTTGGCGAGCCGCCAGCGGCCACCCGAGAGGTCCAGGCGCAGCGCATCGGCTTCCCCGTGAAGCTCGGAGCGACGCCCTTCCGCCTCGAACACGCTCGCTCGACCGACGGTCGCGACCAGGGTGGCGGGAAGTCCCTCGACGTCGGCGTCCCCGATCTGCGAGAGCTGCAGGTAGGCCACCAGAGCGGCGCTCGCGTCGTGCTGCTTGCGGCGCGCCCTTGCCAGCCGCGCGAGCGCTCCGGCGCGGACGGCTGGATTCGCCGATCGCACGAGCTGCGAGTACTCGCGTGCCGCCAGGTCGAGATCGCGGCCGGCGAATTCGTACTGCTCCCCTGGATCGAACGTTTCGGATGGCGCAGCGGGCGGGCGCGTACGAAACGGGTAGTAGAGAAGACTGTCTTCGGGCCACACGCGGACGACACCCGGCGCCAGCGAGATCCTGGAGACCCCGGCGGGGAATTGCCCTATGGCGTCCGGCTCCGCACTGGTCCGGCTCCGGAGGTCCGCGATCGTTCGCTGCATGGCCGCTGCCGCGCGGTCGGCCGCCTGATCGAGCGCTTCCTGTCTCCGTTGCACGTCGAGCGCCGCGTCCTGGGCCAGAAGCAGCCAGCCGAGCCATCCGAGGGCGCCGCCCGAAACCAGGGCGACACCCACGAAGACCACGAGCATGAGCCGGGGCGGCCGCAGCCAATGTCGGACCTGCATGCGGTTTTCGCGAGAATAGTGCCGCTGTGTCCGCTGACGATGTGCCGAGTGTCAGGATCGTGTCAAGCAGCAGCCCGACGCGCTCATCACGACCGACCGACGACCCTGTCAGTTTCCTTCGCGAATGGTTCCAGATAGGGACTTCAGGAAAGCGACCAGCGCCCGCTTTTCTGTGGACGTCAATCGTAGTGGACGAATTTCGGGATCCTGCGCGGGATTCCTCCGACCGCCGTCGCTGTAGAAGTCGACGACCGCTTCGAGCGTCCGGAGACTCCCGTCGTGCATATAGGGAGCCGTACGCGAAACTTCGCGCAGCGTGGGCGTCTTGAACGCGCCACGATCTTCCGGCCTGTTCGTGACGCCGAAGCCGCCCGGATCCGTAAAGACGCCCGTGACGGCCGCAGCGCGGCCCGTATCAGCGGCCGCACCTGAACCTGATGCCGGCGGGAGGCTCCTGGATCCGCCCCGACCACTGCGCCAGGCGACGCCGGTGTTGTGCGGCCGTTCGTCGGAAAACGTGGGCCCGACATGACACGCCGTGCAATTGCCCTTGCCGCGGAAGATCTGCAGCCCGCGCTGCTGCTCCTGTGACAGCGCGCCGCGGTCGCCGTTGACGAAGCGGTCGTACGGCGCGTCGCCGGACAGCACGCTGCGAACGTAGCTGGCCAGTGCGCGCGAAATCGTTGTCGGGTCCAGGCCGAGGCGCCGTTCGGCCTCAGCCAGGGTCAGGTCCATTTCATTCGGATCTTGAATCGGCCTCAGTACCTGCTCTTCGAGCGTCGGCACGCGTCCATCCCAGAAGAAGGCGCGGCCCCAGGCGCGATTGATCAGAGCCGGTGCGTTTCGGCGTCCCTTCCGGTTGAACACGCCGATCGCCTGGGCTTGCGAGCTGGAGAAGGCGCGGCGAGGGTCGTGGCACGACATACACGCCACGCGGCCGTCGCGCGACAGGCGACGGTCCCGGAACAATCGGCGCCCGAGCTCCACTTTTTCGCTGGTGATTGGATTGTCTTCCGGAACCGGCATGTAGAGATCGAGTCCGAGAGGGATAGTGAACGACAACGCGACCACGAGCCACATGATCCGAGCATAGCCACCGAGTGTCGCGCGACGATGGGGATTCGGTCAGGACCGTGTCAAGGAATCATCGGTTTTGCGGGAACACTATGTGGGGTTCACTCCTCGTGTGCGTTCGATTCCCACCTCCGGCACCACGCCTCGCATAGCGAGGCGTGAAGTCGGGCTGAACTCAGGCGCTCGACCTTCGGCGCTCTGCGCCTCGGTCTTCGGGCACGATCCCGCGGTCGGCCGCGAGCAGAGCGCCCCGGCCAGCGGCTCCGGAGCACCCAGCCGTGGGCGCCCGGATTGACGCGATCCCGTCTTCAGTGACATCGCCTTTGGTCGGATTCCCCTGATCAGGCGCGGGCATGGATACAATGCCCGTCGTCTGGAGGTTTCACCGTGCCGGAAGCGGGCCGACATGCTCCGATCCTGATCGCAACAAGCTACCAAGCCCTTGGTCGCGCCCTTCGCGATGACCCACGCACGTTGACATGCAACTGCACCATCGTCGTCCTGTTTGCAGGCTTTTATGTCGAAGCGACACTGAACGACATCGCCCTGCAGCTTCATATGGCTGGTCGCATGAAGTCGTTCACGAAGAAACCGTAGCGTTCCACCCGTACATCGACGGTCGGGCGGCCGAGTACCTTGCCGCGGACGTGTCTCAGAGCGAATCGTTACCCGGTGAAAGCTAGGCAGGTTCCGGCGGAGTAGGCCTATTGACTACTCCAATCAAGGTCAATCTCCAGCGAGCCGGCGACTCGCACGAGTGATCCTCCTGCAACATCGACTGACGTCGACAACGGCTTATAGCCCTCCAACTCCATTCGTACGGTATGCGAGCCAGAAGGCACACGGTACAGCCTGAAAGGGGTGGTTGCGACCAGTCGGTCATTCAGATGCACCTGCGCTCCCGTAGGACGCGATTCCACGTGTAGCACACCCAGTGCTGTCGCCGGCTCGGTGCCCACGGACGGTGACAGCGGGCGGCGCGATGATTGTGGCGGTGACGTCCTGCTGTTCGGCTCGCCGACTTGGCGTTCATCGTTCACCGCCTCCGCGCTGGGGCCCGCGTAGGATTGGTCAGCCGTTGCCTGAATCGCCACCGGGCGTGACGCCGAATCCGCATGATCCGCTGCGTATGAATTTCCAGACGCGTTCTGAGGTTCAGGTTTCCCAGTGGTGGTTGCTATGCCGGCGGCGTACCCGATGAGCAGTCCCACAACGAGCATCGTCGTACCGGCGATCCAGCGCCCGTTCGGCGCTTGACGCCTCGCACGCTCCACGCTTGGGCTGACCAGCCTTGGGCACGCCGGCGCGCTGATGCGCGATGTCACCTCGCCTGTCTTGACGACAGCGGTAGGGTCTTCGCAGGCGAACAGAAGCAACGGGTCACTGAGGGGAAGGCGACCATCAGCAAGAGAAGTCTGGTCTTTCGCTACTGCGATGGCCATATCATCTCCTATCGCATCAATGGGACCGGCGGGGCCCGCACAAACCTGAAACTGTTACGGTGGAGCAATATGGATACCTGGTTGAAATCGCTGCAGCAGCGGTCCAAGACGACGTTGAGCGGGTGACCGATGTCGTAATTCTGTACCCGGTCGCAAAAGTTACATAGAGTCGAGTGACAACCGGGGCAAACGAGGCCGGTGTGTCGAGGGCCGCTCGCGCCGCCTGTCTGCTCGTCGTCGTTCATCGTTGGCAGTGTGGGCGCCGCAATTCGTCGCCGACCTGTTCGCGCCACGCGGCATCCGTCATGCGCCATGATTATCACTTACCGCTGGTCAGCGTGCCCTCGTGACCGCCAAACGATCCGCACGTCGTACACCATGACCGCGGAATGCTCGAAGAAAGTCGCAAATTCCTTCGAAGAGCCGTGTTCAATGGTGTACACTCCAGGACATCTTCAATCAAATAGACTGAGCCTCCTCTGCCTTCAGCAAGAAGCGAGAAGACCCATGAGCCTGACCGCTGGCACACGCCTCGGACCGTACGAAATCGTCGGCCCGATTGGCGCGGGGGGGATGGGCGACGTCTACAAGGCACGCGACACGCGTCTCGGCCGCCTGGTCGCCATCAAGGTCTCAAAAGACCACTGGTCCGAACGCTTCGAGCGCGAAGCCCGCGCGGTGGCCGCGCTGAACCATCCGCACATCTGTCAGCTCTACGACGTCGGGCCGAACTTCCTTGTCATGGAACTTGTCGAGGGCGTGCCCATCCGGCCCCCGAACACCCCTCAGCAGCTGCTCGACCTGGCCGTGCAGATTGCCGACGGCCTTAGGGCGGCGCACGCCGCCGGCGTCGTCCATCGCGATCTGAAACCCGGCAACATCCTCGTCACCACCAGCGGCCAGGTGAAGATTCTCGACTTCGGTCTTGCCATGATGAGGCCAGACTCCACCGAGGCCGCCAGCGCCCGCCCCACCGAGGCGGTCACCGCTCCGGGCACCACCGTCGGCACGACGGCCTACATGTCGCCCGAGCAGGCACGTGGCGAAACGGTGGACGCCCGATCCGATCTGTGGTCGCTGGGCGTGGTTCTCTATGAGATGGCGACCCGCGTACGACCGTTCGACGGCGCGACGACGGCCGTCATCTTCGAGGCGCTGCTGACTCGGAGTCCTGTTCCCGTCCGTGAGCGGAATCCGAAGGTCTCGCCCGATCTGGAGCGGATCATCGGCCGGCTGCTCGAAAAAGACCGCGAGACGCGCTATCAGTCAGCCGCCGACGTGCACGCCGACCTGAAGCGCGTCGGGCGAGACAGCAGCCCCAGCGGGGTCGCGATCGTCACGCCTCGGCATGAGGCGCAACATCCCGTGCGCCGCCGCGCGGTCGCGCTGATCGTGCTGACGCTCTTGCTGCTCGCAGGCGGTGTGGGGCTGTTCTATCTGGCGAAACCGGCAGTCCCAGTGACCTCACCATCGGAGTACACGCAGCTCACGAACTTTACCGACTCGGCCACGGCGCCCAGCTTGTCGCCGGACGGGCGGATGGTGACATTCAAGCGCGGCGAAGATTCGTTCTTGAGCGGTGGCCAGATCTACGTGAAGCTGCTCCCGAACGGCGAGGCGGTGCAGCTCACGACCGCCGCAGGGCGCAGGTTCGGACCGGTGTTCACGCCGGACGGATCGCGGATCGCCTACACGCAGGTCACTTCCGGTTCCTGGGATACCTGGACGGTTCCAGTGCTCGGGGGCCAGCCAACGCGGCTCCTGCCCAACGCCTCCGGACTCACTTGGATCACCGATCAGGGAATCCTGTTTTCCGAGATCAAGACCGGCCTCCACATGGGGATTGTGACGGCCACTGAAAGCCGGGCCAATTCGCGAGAGATCTATTTTCCGGCGAACGAGCACGCGATGGCGCACTACTCCTACGCATCACCGGACCGCCAGTCGGTGCTCGTCGTCGAGATGGATCAAACCCACGCGTTTCATCAACCGTGCAGGCTGTTACCGTTCGATGGAAGTTCTGCGGGCCGGCAGGTCGGACCTCAGGGCACGTGCACGTCCGCCGCCTGGTCGCCGGACGGAAAGTGGATGTACTTCGGCGCAGTCGTTGACGGCAGCTCGCACTTGTGGCGCCAAAGTTTTCCTGACGGAGCGCCGGAGCAGATCACCTTCGGCCCGACCGAAGAGGAGGGCACTGCGCTGGCGCCTGACGGCCGGTCCGTCGTGACATCGGTCGGCACGCGTCGGAGCGCGATCTGGATTCGCGACGCGGCCGGCGAGCGGACGATCGTGTCGGAAGGCTACGCCGGGGCTCCGCGCCTTTCCCGGGATGGCACACGCGTGTTCTATCTCCTCGTGCGGGACTGGATGCTATCAGCAGCTGGCTGGGTGGCATCGTCATCTGAATTGCGATCGGTGGACCTCGCCTCGGGGAAAACCAACAGTGTGCTGCCTGGCGTGTCAGTCACGGATTACGATATTTCGCGCGACGAGAAGGAAGTGGCCTACACCACCACGGAGAGCGGTGGAGAATCGCAGATTTGGGTGGCGTCCCTCGACCGGCGAACGCCACCTCGCCAGATCGCTCGAACCGGCGATCAAGTGTCCTTCGGCGCTGATGGAGAGTTGATTTTCCGGTCGCTGGCGGAGAACAACGTGGTGGTTCGGATTAAGAAAGACGGAACGGGGCGAGAACGAATCACGACCGCGCCGGTCATGGACAAGTTCGGCGTGTCGCCCGACGGCCAGTGGGTGATCGTCTCTTCGCCTGGGGAGGGCGAGACTCCCAGGATCGCGGTTCCCATCCGCGGTGGCACTCCCAGGAAAATATGCGGCGCAGGCTGCTCGGCCAAGTGGTCGTCCGACGGAAGATTCCTGTATGTGACGAGCGCCGCGAGCGCTTCCGCGACATCCTCGGGAAGGACGCTCGCGATTCCTGTCCCGGCCGGCCAATCGGTGCCGGATCTACCCACGTCTGGAATCGACTTCGCTGAGGCCGTGGTGAAGCTGCCAGGCGCCCGGATGATCGAGCAGGGTTCTCTGTCGCCAGGGCCCGATCCTTCAACGTACGTGTTCACCAAGACGGACCTACAGCGCAACCTGTTTCGGATACCTCTTCATTGATTCGGCGGTCCGCCTTCAGCTCGCGGGCGTTTTCAGAATCCCGGTTTCACCGTGCCGTGTCGGCGCGCAACCTCCAGCAGCGTGGGGTAGAACTGTACGAACGTGCGTTCCACCGCGGTGTGCTTCGTGTGACACTCCACGCATGAGGCGACCGCCTTGCCAGACAGCGGCGCCACCACATCTGTCAGAGCCGTACCCCGCCCGAAGTTGAAGAACGCCCATCCGTCGGGAAATCGGGAATCCTTCACTTCCGCTTCGAGCACCAGCAAGTCAGTCTGAAATCGACCCCCGTTGATGATGAGGGTTGCGTCAGTCTGAGATCGGCGTACCTCGAGAACGAAGACGGTCCCGTTCGGCCACGCTCCAGTCTGCATGAAGGCGCGATACGAGGACGGGTTCACGAATACATTCGTGAAGTTCGGCGTTGGCGGGGTCGTTTCCCCTTCGTACGTCAAACCAAGCCCCGAGCCGAGAAACGGCCACTCACGATAGTCGGGCGGGCGCACAAGGTTCGTCCCGTCTGCGTATCGCGGTCCGTCACCCGGCACTTGAGCGCGGACGGCCAGCGAGCACGCGAGGCTGCACGCCAGACAGGCCAGACCAAGGGCCACGGCAACTCTGTTCATGGCGGTTCGTCCTTTCAACGGCCGAAGCGGATTGTCGCATCATCAGGGTTAGCAGCCCGTGGCAAAAGTCCCGGCCGGGCCACAGCGGCACAGAGGCACAGAGAAAACATCA
>JBOGIR010000427.1:0-6253 GCA_050742335.1 Vicinamibacterales bacterium
AGGTGTGCCCGTGCGCGAGCTCGAAGCGTCGCTGCAGCAGTTTGGCGAGTTCATCCTAAAGGCCCGCCTCGTCAAGGAGACGGCCGCGCCGTACTGTGTCCGCTGGGTCCGCCGATTCCAGACATTCAACGATGTCGGTGTGATTTGCGTCGCACACCCCGCTGATGCGGGGAGAGCACCTTGTCTGCGCCGATCCGTGAGGCGAGTGGCTGGGAGGCAGGGACTCGTGCCCGGTCGCTTTCGCTGCGCTGCCGTGCAGAGTGCCTCATTGTGTCTCAGGTCGATGGCCCGGACGCTGGCACATTCCACTCGGCGTGCCCGTGACGGTACAATGAGTAGGCGTGGGCATACACATCACAGTCGACATCCCGGAGCCGCTTTCCGGCCAATCAACTGAGGAACTGGCCAGTCGTGCGCGACAGCTGCTCGTCGTCGATGAGGTACGTGCGGGCCGCCTGACACGGGCCGGAGCCGCCCGGGCCCTCGGCATGACGCTCGACAACTTCCTGATTGAGGCCGGTCGCCACGGGCTCTTCGCCATCGACCTCGATGTCGATGATTTCAGGCAGGAGCTCGACGCAATCAGGAAGTACCCGCGCTGAGGGCCACCTCGCGTGCTGGTCGTTGCCGACAGCTCGCCGCTCATCTACCTCTCGCGCGTCGGGGTCCTTCACGTGCTCTCGGCACTCTTCGGCGATGTCGTTGTGCCGCGAGCCGTCTGGGACGAGGCGGTCGAAGAACGACCGTCGGCACCCGGTATTGATGCACTCCGCCAAGCCAACTGGAGATGCCCTATTGTTTCCGGAATTCACTGCCGGGCAGCTGTTCGGTCAGCGTCGCCGCATCCAGTGATTCGTCGCCCGGGCTCCATTTGTGCGCCGACTCGTAATGGGTGAGCACGCGGCTGAGCTCCATCAGCCGCTCCACCGCGCGTTCGAGGCGGCCGAGATCGGGCTTCAGGTGGGGATGGCGTACCCGTAACAGTTCGGCTGTGAAGGCGATGATCTGGATGGGCGTGTTGGCGTAGTCACGCAGGCGGAGGAACGTCCCCGCCAGCTGCTCGGCCGCCGCTGCCTCGGCCTGCAGGCGCAGCGTTTCCCGCTCGAGCGTCACGCTCCGCAGGCGATACGCGAGGAGCACGCCGCCGAACAGTGCGTAAAACAAGATGAGCCACGGTTCGCCCACAGGGGACCGGCCCTGGATCTCCGGATCAAAAAGGTAGAACTTGCCGATGGCCGTTGCCGCGAAGCCGCCAATAGAAGCGAGCCCGACACCCAGCCCGGGAGCCAGCAGCGCAGCCGCCAGAGCGCCGAGCTTGTTCGCCTGAAAGGGCGTCCAGGATGTGTCCCCCGCCGCCCAGTAGCCGCTCGTGATCCAGAGCGCCACCAGGATTGCGACCGTGTTGACCAGGAAAACGACGGAACCAAGCCGGACCGTCGCTCGCTGCCGGCGGATCAGCAAGAGCGCGATCAAACCGACCCCGACCAGCGCGGACATCGCAGCCGGATACCACGGCATGTCCGGTATGTCGCGCGCGAGCAGGAAGTCACCCGGCATCCCGACCGCGTTGAGTGCTGCGGCGACGAATGCCCCTCGCCACGCATGCGTGGCACCCAGATCGCGCGGCAGTGTCACGGGTCTGTCCCCTCGACAAGGGATCGCATGCGATCCGGCTCGATGGGTTTGGTGAAGATTTCCGCATCGCCGAGTCGGTGTGCCTCGACGACCAGGGGATGATTGCTTGCGTGGCCCGTCAGAAAGGCGATCCGTCCCGTGTACCCCTTGTGGCGAAGCCACGCGTAAGCGTCGATGCCGGATGGCCGGTTGGGACCCAGGTTGATGTCAAGAATCGCTGCCCTGCACTTCAGGGCGTTCTCACCCAGAGCCACCAGTTCTTCGTAGCTGCCGACGCCCACGCACCGGCGCTCGAGAAACACCGCGACCAGTTGCACGAACAGCTCGCGCAGGTCCTCGTCATCCTCCACGAACAGAACGAATTCGGTTTCCGTCGCGGATTCAGACACCTTGCCGGGGGAGATCGTTGTGGGAGCCGCCACCTCTTCTCGTATTTCGCACGTCCTTGTAGGAATTCCGCGTTGATGCGATGGGACGAGCGTGCGGCCAAGCAAGACCTGCGCCAGCCTCGGGCACGATCTGGTCTCCGTTTCACGCCCGCATGCGCACGAAGCGCGACAACCGCGCGAGGCCGGCCTGATCGTTGACGCAGGCAAACGTAGTGATAGAGGGGCGGGCCGCGGTCATCCCGGCGGCGGTCGGCTCGTACCCTTCCGTCTCGAGGAGCGGATTCAGCCACACGATGCCAGCCGACCGCCGGTGCAGCTCACGCATCGCTTCGCGCAGCACGTCCGGCATCCCGACGTCGAGCCCGTCGCTCGCGATTATGACGACAGTATCGCGTCCTACTATGCGCTCGCCGAACCGTCGCAGGAAGTCACGAAGGCACACGCCGATGGTGGTGCCGCCAGCCCAGCCGTGAGGCAGTCCATCGAGACGGCGCGACTCTCCCGCCGCTGCCCGCCGCACCTCGTCAGTTATCCGTTGGAGCCTCGTCGAGAACGTGAACACTTCGACCCGCATCGTGGCGGTCGCCAGTGCGACCGTCATCTGCAGCGCGGTCCGTGTGTTGGCGCTCATCGAGCGGCTGCCGTCGATCAGCAGCACGATTCGCGGCGCCCGCCGAGGGCGGCGCAGCCAACGGGGCGACAGCGCCTCGCCGCCGGTCTGCAGGCCTGCCCGCAACGTGCGACGAAGGTCGAAGCGTCGTCCCCGGCTCGCCGGCCGCCAACGGCGCGACAGGCCGAGGTGCAGCCGGCGAACGAACGATTGCGCAGCATCGCGCCAGGCTTGCTCGACGTGCGGCAGCTCGGGCGCGTCGGACGCATCGGCGTCGAGTGGGCTGTAGCCCGACGGCGCGAAGATCGCCGCCTCCTCGAGCCGATCGGCGGTCGACTCGAACGTCATCGGACCGCCGCGTGCCGCCGGCTCGTCGTCCACGTCGGTGTCGAATCGCGGAGCATGATGCGCGTGTGGTGGCAAGTCCGCGTCGCGGCCGTCTGTGTCGGTCCCCGGCTCCCGGCGCGTCGAGGGCAACTCATCCTGTGGAACACCGGCGGGTCCGGGAAAGAAGAACTGCGCGAACGCCGCATCGAAGACCGTGATGTCGTCCAGCGTGCCGCCGAGAATGGGCCGAAGGGCGTGGCGAACGGCGCGCTCGTTGGCGAGATCCACGACTTCGAGCGCACGAGCGGCGTCGTGCAGTTCGCCAGGCCCGATGTGAAAGCCATGGTGACGGCGCAGCGCCTCGCAGAATGCGGCGAGATTCTCCGGCAGGCTGGCGAAGGGGTACATCAGCGGCGCGGCGCTGACACGGAACCGACCCCGAAGTCGGTGTCGAGGCTGTACCCGCCGGATTCGAGGTTCGCGGGCACGTCGCCCAGAATAGGTTCGAGCGCCGCGTGATGCGCGTGCATGACGCCGTGATCCTCGTGCACCTTCAACACGCATCCCAGCGTCTGCTCCAGCGTGGGTGCATCGAGGTGTTCGCGGTGCAGGCTCATCAGCGCCAACGCCCAGTCGAGGCTCTCCGCGACGCCGGGCGCTTTCTGGAGGGGCAGCGTGCGGAGCGCCTGCATGATCCGCGCGATTTGCCGCGCGAGGCGATCCGACAAGCCAGGCACGCGGGCGTGCAGGATCTCGATTTCCTGCGCGAGCGACGGATACGGCAGCCAGAGAAACAGGCATCGTCTGCGCAGGGCGTCGGACAGCTCCCGAGTGCGGTTGCTCGTGAGGATCACATGCGGCTTGTGCCGCGCCCGAATCGTGCCCAGCTCGGGGATTGTGACCTGCCACTCCGCCAGTACCTCGAGGAGAAACGCCTCGAAGGCCTCGTCGGCACGATCCACCTCGTCGATGAGCAGCACCGGTGACTGCTCGCGCGTAATCGCATCGAGCAACGGCCGTTTGAGCAGGAACTTCTCGCCGAACATGTACGCTTCACGCTCCTCAAGGCTGGATCCCTCCGCCTCACTCAAGCGTGCGTGGAGCATCTGGCGCGGATAGTTCCACTCGTAGAGGGCCGCCATCGCGTCGAGCCCTTCGTAGCACTGCAGGCGGATCAGTTGCGTCCCGAGCACTTCGGCGAGCACCTTCGCGCTTTCGGTCTTGCCGACGCCGGCCGGCCCCTCGATGAGCAGCGGCTTCTCGAGCGCGAGCATGATCTGCAGCGCCGTGGCGAACGCCTCGTCGATGATGAAGCCGCGCTCGCGGAAGCGGTCGTGGATGGCCGCAGCGTCGGTCATGGGTGCGCCGGGTACGCCTGAGGGTCTTTGAGGAATGTCGCGCGGCAATTGGCGCAGCAGAAGTAATACACGACGCCGTCGACCTCCGCCTTCTGTCGCGCCGAGGCAATAGTCACGCTCATCCCGCACACCGGATCGACGGCGGCCGCCGGCGCTGGCGGCGCGACGGCAGGCGAGGCGGCAGCCGGCGTTGTCGCCGCCACGCGCACGCCGCTCGGACGCGTCTGGACGATTTCGGCGAGGATCGACAGGGCGACTTCAGGCGGAGTCCGCGCGCCGAGATCGAGCCCCGCCGGATTCCGGATCGTCGCAGCGCCGGGCACGCCGCGTTCCTCGAGCAGAGCCTGCACGGCCGCTGCTCGCGTGCGCGACGCCACCAGTCCCACGTAGGGCACGCCGCACCTCAGAATCGGCTCGAGGGCCTCCTCGTCGTAGTGTCCCTGCGATGCGACGACGGCCGAAAGATCCGGACTGCCGGCGCTCGCGCGCAGGATCGCCTCGAGCGCGTCGAGTGCGACGACCGTCACACCGAGGGTGGCGGCCTCCCGCTCGATGTCACCCCGCTCGCGACCATCGACGACGCGCACGACGTCGTAGTTCATGCTGCGCGCCAGCCGCGCCAACGACTCGGCAACCGGCGTGGCGCCCACGACGACAAGTCGTCGCGCCTGTGCGAACGGCTCGACGTAGACGTCGATGGCGCCTTCCGAGACACACGTCATCGGGACGATCACGTGTTCGCCGGTCGAGGTGCCTGAATCGGTCGCGTCCGGTCGAATCGACACCAGGCGGCTGCATCGCGTCGTCAGGGCGTCGAGCGCCTGCTGCCGGATGATCTCGCGTGAGCACGCGCCGCCGACGAACCCCTCCATGCGGCCGTCGGCGAAGACAATCGCGCGATCGCCGAGGTGCGCCGACACCGGCGCGCGCCGCGCGACGACGGTGGCAAGGGCAAACGACTGCCCTTCGCGACGTAACGCCGCTATCTGCTCGAAGAGGTCCATGGCGTCATGCTACCAATCCGCGCTCGTCTTCAGGCCGTCAACTGCTGGCGGACATTGCCAAATGCCTGCGCGATCAGCTTCTGAGCCTGCGCGTCGAGCACGCGTCCGCCGACGGCGGCAACAGGACCGCGCGCTTCGGCCTGGCCGCTCCATTTCAACAGCGTCGTGCCGTCGCCGGTATCGACGAGGTCGGCGCCCGACGTCAGATCCACCGTGCTCCCAAATCCGCCGCCGGACATCTTCATGTCGATGCGGCGCTTCGACGAGGCGGGCAGGAGCTCGACTTTGATCTTGAACTTTCCGCGCACCGGCCCGACGCCGACCTTCACGACGGCCTCGAAGTGTGTCGGGTCCTGCACCGTGACCTCGACCACGTCGGGAAAGCAGCGTCCGACCTTTTCTGGATCGGTCACGAACGCCCAGACGGCGTCGGCACCAGCGGGGATCTTCTCCTCGCCGGTGTAGTGAAGATTCACCTAGCCCTTCTTGGCTTCCGCGTCGCGGATCGCGCGCCACACCTTGTCGCGTGTGAGCGGCATATCGATGTGCCGCACGCCCAGAGGAGACAGTGCATCGATCACGGCGTTGACGAACGCGGCGGGGCTGCCGACGTTCGGGCTTTCCCCCACGCCTTTCGCGCCCATCGGGTGGTGCGGGCTCGGCGTCACGGTATTTCCCGTCTCCCAGTGCGGCGTCTCGAGGGAAGTGGGTACGAGGTAGTCCGTGAAGTTCGTGTTCAGGTGGTTGCCTTCGGCGTCGTACTGAATCTCCTGGATGAACGCCATTGCGAAGCCTTCGGTCAGCCCGCCGTGGATCTGTCCTTCGACGATCATGGGATTGATGACAACGCCGCAATCGTCGACGGCGACGAAGCGCCGCACCTTCGTCTCGCCCGTCTCTCGATCGATGTCGACGACCGCGACGTAGGCC
>JBOGIR010000428.1:0-23747 GCA_050742335.1 Vicinamibacterales bacterium
TTTAAAATCAATCAGTTACGCCAGTAACTCATTCGAAGCGCCGCGTTTGTGTGCTGCATCAACACAATCCTTGCACGCGGCGCCTCTCACCTTACGATCACGCCCGTGTCATCTAAAGTTCAACGGATAGAACGACTTAGCAGTTGAGGTGGAGTATACGGTTGGGCTTGGCCAACGCCTTGCTGTCCCCCGGCCGTGCCGCAAGCTCGCCCTTTGCACTTCATTGCAGTCATGGCCCTTATCGGCGTGGCGGGCAGTGCCTCGGATGCGTCGGCCGATGGCCGCCGCAAGTTGGATCGAGCGCTCCGCCAGGTTGTCGACTCTTCCCCAGACGGTCCCACGTATCAGGTCATCGTTCGTGCCAAGCCGGGCGCCGACGCCCGGCTGCGTCAGCAACTGTCTGAAGAGAACAAACACGTCGTTGCCGAGCTTCCCGCGATCGGTGCGGTGACGCTCGAGCTCAGCGCGCAGGATCTGCTGCGCTGGTCTGAAAGCAACGCGATCGAAACGATCTCGCTCGACGCCGATGTTGCGCCGACCGGCGGTCCACCGTCGGGCGGCTCGACGGCCACGCCGAGCACGTTACTCGCAACGCTTGGTGTCACGCCGAGCGCAAACGGTGGCGCCGGTGTGACCGTCGCCCTCATCGACTCGGGACTTCATCCGTCAAAAGCGTTCAACGGTCGAATCAGGGCCTTCTACGAATTCACGAACGGCCAGACGGCAGTTCGGAAACCGTTCGACGACTACGGACACGGCACCCACATCGCCGGGTTGATCGGCGGTGACCAAGCCGCGCCGGACGCGCAATATCAGGGCGTCGCGCCCGCCGTTCAGTTCCTCGTGCTGCGCGTGCTCGACTCGACCGGGCGCGGGAAGACGAGCGACGACATTCGCGCCATCGACTTTGCGACAGCCAGCGGGGTCGACATCATCAATCTTTCACTCGGTCATCCGATTTTTGAAGCCGCCGCGACCGACCCTCTCGTGCTGGCGGTCGAACGAGCCTCTGCCGCGGGCGTGATTGTCGTGGCGTCGGCCGGCAACTTCGGCACCAATTCAACGACGCAGCAAGTCGGCTACGCGGGGACGACGTCGCCGGGCAACGCGCCATCTGCAATCACCGCCGGCGCGTTCGACGATGCCGGAAGCGTTCCGCGCGGTGACGATCGCGTGACGGCCTACAGCTCGCGCGGCCCGACATGGTTCGACGGCTACGCCAAGCCCGACTTCGTCGCGCCGGGTCACAATCTCGTTTCCGAAGCTGCGCCGCGTGGCGCGCTGATCGAAAACTATCCGCAGCTGCTTCGCACCGCTCCTTCCGGCAAGGTTTTCATCTCGCTGAGTGGAACCAGCATGGCGGCGGGCGTGACGACAGGCGTCGTCGCGCTGATGAAACAGAGTGCCGGTTCGGACCGGTCGTCTCTGACCTCGAACGTCGCCAAGGGCCTGCTTCAGTTCACGGCTCTTCCGCTGCACAACAGCAGCGGCGGCGTGTACGACACATTGACGCAAGGCACCGGCGGCATCAACGCCGATGGCGCACTGCATCTCGTACGTAACATCAACTTCGCTCACACCGATACAACCAGTGCGTGGACGCCGCTGGTGCGCTGTTCGATGCAGATCGCTGCATGCGCGAGCAGCATTGGCGGTCAACCCTACACGTGGGCGACCAACATCGTCTGGGGCGAGAACCTGGTGTGGGGCGACTCGGTGTTTTTCCCGCTGAGCGCCTGGGCCCAGAACATCGTCTGGGGCGAGAACATCGTCTGGGGCGAGAGCGTTCTGACCTCGCTTGAACCGTAGTCGCGCGCGGGGACAAGAGCAAAGGAACGTGTCATGGAAATGATGCCCTTTGACGCCGCCGCACTACGGGAGCCGCTCATCACGATCCCGGGCAGTGCCTCCGCGCCCTGCGCGGAGTGGCCCGAGTGGCGCTCGATCGTGCCCACGCTCATCCAACGAACGACCCGGCTGCGGGAGCTTCGTTCCTGCGACGCCCTGCCGCTGCTGTCGATGTTGACGACCGAAGAGGTCACCCGATTCATTTCCCCTCCGCCGGTGACGCCGGAAGGGTTCGAGAAGTTCATTCGGTGGAGCCACCGGAAGCGCAAGGCGGGGCAATACGTCTGCTTCGGCATCGTGCCGGCCGGGTATGACGTCGCTGTCGGCATCTTTCAGATCCAGATCCCGCCCGGAGCGACCCCCGAATGGGGCTTCGCCATGGGCTCGCCATTCTGGGGATCCGGACTTTTCGGACAAGGAGCGGAAGCCGTGCTGGACTTCGCATTCTATGGCATCGGGCTCGAGGAACTGAGCGCTCGTGCGGCAATCGAGAACGCCCGCGGCAACGCGGCGCTGCAGAAACTGGGCGCCGCCTGCGACGGCATCGTTCCCGATGGCCTGGTACGAAACGGCAGAGCGCTGGACCAGTACTACTGGACGCTCTCGGCCGGGAGCCGGCCCCGTCGGAAGGTCATCTGGGAAGGGCCCGCCCACTGAGAGAGATCGACTTGACGTCGCGTCGCGCCCGGTGAGGTCGTTGACGCGCGTCGGTCCCTCTTCGCGAGTATGCGTCATCTTCCTTGGCCCGCACGGCTCTTCGTTGGAGCCGTGATCTGTGGAGGGTATACCGTCCTCGCGGCGTACCTTCCTACCAGTCTCCCCCAACCGTTCCTGTTCGCCGCGGTGGCAACCGCGTCAGCGGTGGCGTCCGGACTGAAACTGCGGCTTCCGCTCGGCAAGACCGGCTCGTCGAACCTGTCGGTCTCGTACACCATCGACTTCGCGTCGCTCATCCTGCTGGGCCCGGCGCCCACGATGCTCGTGGCCGCACTGAGCGCCTGGACGCAATCGACGGTCAGAATCGCACAACAGAATCCCGCGTATCGCACGCTGTTCAACATCGCCGCGCTCATCCTCACGGTATTCGCGGCAGGCTGGGTTTTCACGACCCTTGGAGGCCGGGTCGGCATCCTCACTGCGGACGTCGTCTCAGCGCTGGTCGCGGCGGCTCTCGTCTATTACCTGCTCAATACGAGCATTGTCGCCACGGCTGTTGGCCTTTCGACCAATCAGTCGGTGTGGCGCGTCTGGCAGAGCAACTTCCTGTGGACTGCGCCAAGCTATTTCGTGGGCGCGGGCGCCGCCGCCGCCGCCGCTGGTGCCTGGACGGCTGGGTGGGGGTGGCTGATCCCGCTCGCGGCCGCACCCGTGTATCTGACGTTCCGTTCCTATCGCATCTATCTGGAACGCATCGCCGCCGAGGAGCGGCATCGCGAAGAGATGCACCGCTTGCACAGCCAGACGGTGGACGCGCTTCGCGCCGCCCGCAACTCGGAGCTGCGGTACGCGCTGTCGGCCGCAGGGTCGAACGATGGCCTGTGGGACTGGGATCTGACGATCAACGCGTTTTACGCCTCTGAGCGCTGGAAATTGATGATCGGGTTGCCCGCCGACTCGCGGGTCGAAAGCATGGAAGACTGGCTGCGGTACGTCCATGCCGACGACGTCGCGGCACTGCGCAGTGCCGTGGAGCGTCACCTGACGGGTGAGACTGCCCACTTCGAGCACGAATACCGCATGTCTCATGTCGACGGTGCGTATCGTTGGATGCTCTGCCGGGGTGTGGCCGTGCGCGATGAGGGAGGCCGTCCCGTGCGCATGGCCGGATCGCAAACCGACATCACGGAGCGGCGGCACATTCAGGACGAGCTCTCGCACGCCGCCCTTCACGACAGTCTCACCGGTCTGGCCAATCGGTCGCTGTTCGCCGAGCTCCTCGAACGGGCGCTCGCGCGCACACGACGGGCCTCGACCTACGGCTTCGCCGTGCTGTTTGTCGACCTCGACCGTTTCAAGCTGATAAACGACAGCCTCGGTCATCAGGTGGGCGATCGATTCCTCGTGGCGATCGGCAATCGCATTCACAAGCACCTGCGACCTGGAGACTCCCTCGCACGACTGGGCGGTGACGAGTTCGCCGTCCTTCTCGAGGGCATCCGCGACACTCACACCGCCACGACGATTGCCGACCGGTTGCAGGTGTCGCTGCTCGAGCCGTTCGAGATCGACGGACACGAAATCTACGCCTCGGCGAGCGTCGGGATCGCGTTCGGCGACAGTCGTTATCGCAATTCGGACGACCTGCTGCGCGACGCCGACATCGCGATGTACCGCGCCAAGGCGCTCGGGCGCTCGCAGTGCCAGACGTTCGATCCGTCGATGCACGCGTCGGCGATCCGGCGGCTCACCCTCGAAACGGAGTTGCGTCGCGCCCTCGAGCGCGAAGAGTTCGACGTCTACTACCAGCCGATCATCGAGCTCGAATCGCGCGAGGTGTGCGGGTTCGAGGCGCTCGTCCGGTGGGTGCGGCCGGACGGCGAGGTCACCTCTCCGTCGGACTTCATCAAGATTGCGGAGGAGACCCGTCTGATCATTCCCCTGACCGAGTGGGTGCTGCGGAACGCGTGCGGCCAGGTCGCCGAATGGCAGCGTGCCTTCGGCCGGCCGCTTACCCTCACGATCAACATCTCTTCCAAACTGTTCGACCGGCCGACACTGGTCGGCGAGGTCCGTCAGGCGATTGCCGACGCCGGACTCCTCCCCGGCACCCTCCGGCTCGAGATCACCGAGAGCTTCCTTCTCAACAGCTCCGATGTCGTGGCGCAACGGCTCGATGAGCTCCGATCGATACCAGTGGAACTGTACCTGGACGACTTCGGCACCGGATTCTCGTCGCTCAGCTACCTCCATCGCTACCGCCTCGACGCACTGAAGATCGATCGATCGTTCATCAGCCGCATCGGCGGCGTCCACAACGACGCACCGATTGTCGGCAGCATCGTCAGCCTGGCGCGGCAGCTCGGGATGGGCGTGATCGCCGAAGGCGTCGAAACGCAGCAGCAGGCGACGCAACTCCTCGCGCTCGACTGTCCGCACGCGCAGGGCTACCTGTTCTCGCGTCCATTGACGGCCGCGCAGGCGCGCGCGTATCTGGCGGAGCAGCCCGCCAGGCGCACACCGGAGCCGCCCGCAGTGCAGGCGGCGGGCCTGGTCGTCCATGAGGTGCACGCCGCCATGCCGCGCCGCATCATGTAATCGCCCCGCCGCGCGCCACTCACGTCGGGTTGCTCGACTCCACCCCTTCGAGCGTTCCTGAAATTTCACATCCGTGCATTCGTGGGTGGCACGCTGGTGCACACCGCCGCATCATCCTGTCGGCTAATCGACTCTTTTTCTGGGTCCGATACCTCTACTAGGCTGAAATCGACTCGCGTGGCGACTGGATCGCGGGCTGTCGTATCGGCCTTCCGGCGCGGCGCGACCCGATCCGACCATGACAAACCTGACCCAACGCTCCGTACTCATCGTCGAGGACGATGCTGATCTCAGGCAGACGCTCGCCGAGTCGCTCGAATCGGCCGGCTTCTCGGTTGCCGAGTGCGCCGATGCGGCGGCCGCGTCCGAGCGATTGGAAGGGTACGCCTACGACGGCCTCGTCATCGATCTCCATCTGCCCGACGCGAGCGGAATGACCGTCCTGGAGAACGCGGTAGCTCGGTATCCCGACATCAAGGCCGTCGTGACGACCGGCTTCGGCGGCGTCGCCGACGCCGTGGAAGCGATCAAGCGCGGGGCCATCGACTTCCTGATCAAGCCGTTCCAGCTCACGCAGCTCGCGCGAGTCATTGGCGCCGCCATCGACCAGCAGCGATTACGCCTCGAGAATGCGGAGTTGCGGGCGCAGCTCCGCGGGCGCTTCGGCTTCGACAGCATCATCGGCCGCGACCGCGCCATGCAGGATCTGTTCTCGACGCTGGAGCTGATTGCGCCGATGAACAGCACCGTCCTCATTCAGGGCGAGACCGGAACGGGCAAGGAACTGGTGGCTCGCACCATCCACCACCACTCGACCCGTGCTGAGCAGCGGTTCGTCGCGTTCAACGCGGCGGCGCTCCCCGAAAGTCTCATCGAGGCCGAGCTGTTCGGCCACGCCAAGGGCGCGTTCACCGGCGCCGTCGCCGCGCGCGTCGGACGGTTCGAGCTGGCCCATCGGGGTACGTTGTTCATCGACGAGGTGGCGTTGATGCCAATGGCGACGCAGGTGAAGCTGCTGCGAGCCCTCCAGGAGCGCGAGATCGAACGGCTGGGCGACTCCAAGACGATGAAAGTGGACATCCGGGTGATTGCGGCAACCAACACCGACCTCCGGCAGCTCGTCAAAGACGGCAAGTTTCGCGAAGATCTGTACTACCGCTTGACGGTCATCCCGGTTATGCTGCCGCCGCTCCGCGCGCGTCGCGGCGACATTGCACTGCTGGCGCAACACATGATCAAGAAATCGTGCCGCAATAACAGCGTGACAGAGAAGCCGCTGACCCAGGAAACGTTGCGCCTGCTGATGGCCTATCACTGGCCCGGAAACGTGCGCCAGCTCGAGAATGCCATCGAGCACGCCGTCGTCATGAGTGCCACCGCCGACGAAATCCGGCTCGAGGCGCTCCCCGAGGACATTCGGCGGCCGGGGGCCGACGACTTCCACCCGGGCATCACGATTCCCGACGAAGGACTGGACTTCGGCTCAATCATCTCGCAGCTCGAACGCGACCTGATCCTCCGTTCCCTCGAAAAGACCGGAGGCAACAAGCGCCAGGCAGCTCGCCTGCTCAACCTGAGTCGCACGACGTTCATCGACAAGCTGCAGCGGCTTCACCTTGAACAGGGCGTCGCCTAGTGCGTTTTTCACTTCTCCGTACCACCGAGGCACCGAGACACCGAGGAATTCATTCCAGTTTGGCCTCGGTGCCTCAGTGTCTCGGTGTTCCGTGGAGGTGATCAGCGGTCTAGCGGCGCGTACTCGAGAGCGCAGGCAGACGAACGACGCAGGAGACTCCGGATCTCTGTTCATCGACAACGAGTGCGCCGCCATGCGCTTCCACGATCGCCCGCGCCGCAAACAGGTTGAGCCCCGAGGTGTCTGCCGGGACGCGCGTCGGGACGAACGGTTCGAACAGCTCCTCCGGAGTGGCCGAGGGCCCCGGACGGTTGTCGGACACGCGCACGGTTGTCCAGTCGCCGCTTCTTGTCGCGTCCACGTCGATGTGCCCTTGCATGCCGGACAGCGCGTGCTCGGCGGTGATGATCAGATTGAGGATGGCTTGCTGCAGTTCGCTCGCGTTTCCCCGTACGACGCTCGGCTCGCTCCCGACAGTGCATTCAATCGTGAGGCCCGCACGCGCGACCGCAAACCGCCTCAACTCCACGGCGACGCGCACCACCTCGCCGAGATCGACGTCGCCGCGCTCGCCGAGCGGCGCCTGGGTGAACGCCGTGACCTGCGCAATGGCCGCGGCCATCCGGTGGCACTGGGTGCGAAGTCGTTCGAGCGGGCGAGCGGTCGCCTGCGGCAGGTCTTTTCGTCCTTCGAGCAGTTCAACGGTGCCGGTCATCACCAGGAGCGCGTTGTTCACCTCGTGCACGACTCCCGACAGCAACCGTGCGGTCGTCACGGCGCGGCTCAGCGCCACGAGCGCTTCCGGTGTGCAAGGCGGTGCGCCTTCCTCACCATCCAGGGCGTGCGGTCCGGGCGTTCGCGTCCCGGGCTGTCTGCCAACGTCCGAAGGTTCACGGTTGGTCATGTCGGAGATCTACCTTTCCACTGCGGCTGTCGGCGCCACTGACGGTCCATGCCGGTGTTGACCTCGTTGGTTGCCTCGAGTGCCAGGATCGCCTCGCGAAAGTGGGTTGGATGGCTCTACATCGGCGGCGTCACGGCGGCGGGCGTTGTCTTGCTCATCCGTTTCACTCCTCGTACCTTCTCCAGCCTGCCCCTGACGTTTGGACTGCTCGGCGCGTCGCTCCTGCTGTCGAATTTCAAGCTGCGACTGCCCCTGTGGCGCGGCGTCTCGACGATGTCGATGGCATGTGCGGCCGACCTCCTGGCGTTGATGATTCTGGGCGCCGACGTGGCCATGCTGACCTCGTCAGCCGGCGTCCTTCTGCAGAGCGCCCTTCGCGTCCGCCGCTCGCAGCCGCTCTCTCGGGCCGCCTTCAGCGTCGCATCTGTCGCCATCACCGTCCAGACGGCCGGCCTGGTATGGCGCACGCTCGGGGGCGATCTGGCCGGACCCACGCTCGTGCCGCTGGCAGCGACAACGGCAACGTACTTCATCGTGAACACCGGCCTGGTCGCAACCGCCATTGGACTCTCGAACGGCCTGTCACCGCTTCGCGCATGGTACTGGGAGTTCTTCTGGAGCGCACCAAGCTATTTCCTCTCGGGTGCCGCGGCCGGCGTGGTCGGCCTGATCGTGATCCACGAGGAGTACTTGCTGCTGCCCTCGGCGCTGGTGCCCCTCTACGTGTCCTATCGCGCCTATCAGCTGTCGCTGCGCCGAATCGACGAAGAACGGCGACACGCGGCAGAACTGTCGCGCGCGGTTGTGACGGCCCAGGCGGCGCTCGCCCGCGCACAGCAGTCCGAAGCGGAACTGGCCGCAGAAAAGGAGCGGCTGGTCCTGGAGAGCTCGCGGCTGTCCGTGACCGTGCAGACCATCCGTGACGGCGTCATGATGGTCGATCGCGACGGGTCGATCCTGCTGATGAATGACGAGGCGCGCCGGCTCGCCGCGGTCGCACCAGACCAGCCGGGCCAGCGGCCCATCGTCGCCATGCTCGCGTCGCTCGGCTTTTCGGCGCCGGCCCAGGAGGAGGCGCTGCGCCTGCAGCAGGACGGGAAGGCCGTTCGTCTCGTCAATGACCTCGCACTGGGCGGCCGGATTCCACTCGTGGAAGTCTCCGGGACACCGACCCGCAATGCGGAAGGCGACGTGGCAGGTGCCGTATGGGTGCTGCGCGACATCACCCACATCGCGCGCGCCGAGCAGGAGAGGGCCAAAGCCGCGCACCTGGAGTCGCTCGGCGTACTCGCTGGCGGCCTCGCACACGACTTCAACAATATTCTGATGGGTGTGGTCGGCAACCTGTCGCTCGCCCAGGATCTGATCCGCCCCGAGGAGCGCGCCCTTCGAGCGCGTCTGGACCAGGCGGCGGCCGCCTCCGCGCGGGCCCGCGGCGTCACCAACCAGCTGCTGACGTTCGCCAAAGGCGGCAGCCCCATCAAGACCACGGCCTCGATTGGCGAGCTCGTCGTCGAGTGCACGCGGTTCGTCCTCAGCGGGTCGCCGGTCGCGCCTCGTTTCGGCATCCCTGACAACGCCTGGCCCGCCGAGGTGGACACGAACCAGATCGCTCAGGTCGTACACAACCTCGTGCTCAATGCGATGCAGGCGATGCCGCGGGGTGGCGTGGTTGATGTATCGCTCCACAACGTCGAGCTCACCTCCGATTCCGTGCCGGCAAACACCGGCCTCACGCCCGGCCGATACGTGCGTCTCACCGTACAGGACCACGGCGCTGGAGTTCCTCCGGACGCTGTGCATCGCATATTCGATCCCTATTTCACGACCAAGGAAAAGGGATCAGGTCTCGGCCTCGCCATCACCTACTCGATCGTCCGCGCACACGGCGGCGCAATCACGGTCGACTCCAGGACGGGTGAAGGCGCGACATTCAGCGTGTACCTCCCGGCGTCGACACGCCGCGTCGTCGCGGAGATCGATCGACGGCCACCTGAGATACGCCGAGCCGGCGGGCGCGTTCTGCTCATGGACGACGACGCCATGGTGGCTGAAGTCGCGCAGGAAATGCTTCAGTCGCTCGGTTTCCTGACCGAGGTGGCGGTGTCCGGCGAAGACGCGCTCGATCGTTTTCGCGCGGCCGAAGACCAGGGTGTGCCGTTTGATGTGGCAATCCTGGATCTCACCGTGCCGGGCGGGATGGGCGGCGCCGAAGCGGTTCGCCACATCCGGGAGATGAGGCCTGAGGTGCTCGTGTTCGTCACAAGCGGTTACGCCGACGATGCTGTGCTCGCCCGGTTCCAGGAGTACGGATTCGACGGTGTCCTGCCGAAACCGTTCGCGGTGTCCGACCTCCGCCGTGCGCTCGCGGGCGGGTGAGAACGCGGACTGCCCGCCCCGGCGTCTTGACGGAATCTGCCGCGCCACAGAGAATGCTTCCGCTGGTATTCGGCATCAGGCCCGCCGACGGCCTGGAGGTATTCATATGCGTTTGATTGGACTCATCCTGCCGGTGCTGATCGGCGGTCTCGCGGCTCCTGCGTTCCCGCAGCCGCCTTCGCCGCAGGCTTCGGCGAGCCTCGCCGTAGCGCAAAGCGGAGGCGGGGAGTGGACCGACTACGTGAACAAGGAAGATCGATTCACCTTGAACGCCCCGGGCGCACCCCAGGTGCGGGACATCACCTGGCCTTCGGAATACGGAATGACCTTTCCTGGACGTGTCTATTCCTTCCAGAGGGGTCAGGAGCGGTATTCCATCACGGTGATCGACTACACCGACGCCGAGCGTCAGTACGCCGCGCTCCCGCATCCGCCGTCATTTCGACAGTCGATCTACTGGCAGATCGACATCATGGCCTCAATCCAGTACGCCGCGACGAAGTTGTATCGGCAGCGCCCCGGCGCCAAAGTCACCTACGATGCGTGGCACTATATCAATCTCGTGGAGGGGCACCAGCTGAACCTGACCAACGCGGATGGGACGCGTACGTTCGCCAGCATCTACCTGCACGAGAACCGCCTCTATATCCTGGATGGGACTGTGCCGGCAAACGGACCAGAACCTGGACTCTTCACGCAGTCACTAGGATTCCTGGACGCGGAGGGGAAGAACGTGCGTTACAGCCAGATCTACTCGAACAGGCTTCCCCCGGTCACGTTGGGCGGGCGCGGGGGTGGGGGTGGCGGCCGGGGCCGCGCTCAAGGCCCGGGACAGGGTCAGTGACGGCTCGCCCCTAGACGGCTTGAAAGGCCGGTCATGCGAATGAGTCAAGTTTTCGAGAGGCCTTCCAAGACGTCTCGCCCGCACGGAGTGCGGGCCAGCAAATACTGTCGCTAGCGAGGCGGAGCCCATGCTCGGTGGTCCGAGGCGCAGCCTCGCTAGCGCTTGTCCGCGAGCGGGCGTGGTGGTAGGCTGTCGGCACATCACTCCGGTGTGGATGGCGGGCCATCACGCTGCCAATCTGAATTAGGAGACATCGCATGCGCGCAAGACTTGTCGTCACGGTTGGGGGTCTCGTTCTTGGCATTGCCCTGCTGTCGGCGCAGGCGCGCCGGACGCTCGACATCTATGTCGTCGACGTCGAAGGCGGAAACGCGACACTCTTCATCACGCCCGCGGGCGAATCGGTCCTCATCGACGCCGGCAACGGCGGCGCCGCGGCGGCCCGTGATGCGGGACGCATCATGGAAGCCGTCAAGGACGCCGGCCTCACGCAGATCGATCATCACATCACAACGCACTGGCACGGCGACCACTTCGGCGCCCTCGGCGAGCTCGCCAAGATGGTTCCGATCAGGATGTATTACGACCACGGCGACACCATTCAGCCGCAGCCGGCCTCCACCGAGTTCCTTCAGAAGGTCTATCCGGCGCTCGTCGCCCAGGCCAAGCGGGTGATCGTCAAGCCCGGCGACCGCATCGTGCTCAAGGGGCTCGAGTGGCGATTCATCGCGTCGGCCGGGCAGGCGATCCAGTCGGCGCTGCCGGGCGCGGGCCAGCGGAACGCCTACTGCGCCACCTTCAAGCCGCAGGATCCCGACCCAACGGAGAACGCGCAGTCGGTGGGCAGTCACATCACGTTCGGGAAGTTCCGCGTGGTGCATCCCGGCGACCTGACGTGGAACAAAGAGGCCGAGTTGATGTGCCCGAACAACCGCCTGGGCACGGCCGACCTGCTGATCGTCGGCCATCATGGCCAGGCCGTTTCGAACTCTGAAGTGATCGTCCACGCGCTCCGGCCGCGCGTCTCGATCATCAACAACGGCACGCGCAAAGGCGGCCAGCCCGACGCCATGCGAGTGCTCCTGAACTCGCCCGGTCTCGAGGACGTCTGGCAGTCGCACTTCTCACTCCTCAGCGGCCAGGAATACACAGTGCCGGGCATGTTCATCGGCAACCTGTACGACGAGCAGCCCGAGGCGATGCCGGTTGGCGCCTGGACGGCGCCGCCCCAGGGCCAGCAGGCGCCGCCCGCGCCCGTGCACAACGGGAGAGCGTACTGGTTCAAGGTGAGCGCGCAGCAGGACGGCACGTTCACGGTGACCAATCAGCGGAACAACTTCACGAAGACGTATCGATCTGGCGTGACGGCCACGAATTGACAAGTTTCGGTCAACCACTAATCAAGGAGAGCAACATGCGCAGGACGGTGGGTGCTCTATTCGCAATCGCACTGGTGATCCTTGGGGCGTCGGTCATCGCGCAGCAGCAGGCCGCTCCTGCCCCTACAGGTCCCATTCCCGCAGGTCTGCCGGAATGGGCGTACACGCCGCCGCCACCGCCCGGGTCGCCGCCGCCGCCGTCCGCGCTCCCGGCCGATGACAACACCGCTGTCTCGATTCCGGGGACGACCAAGACGTTCACGCGCGGCCAGCTTCGGGCTGTGAAGGAAACGATGGACTGGTATCCCGAGGATCGTCACGGGACGCTGCCCGAGATCGCTCGATTCGGGAAACAGGGCGTACGCCAGTGCACGCTCTGCCACCTCCCGGACGGCTCCGGCCGGCCCGAGAACGCGCCGATCAGCTCCTATCACCCTGTCTATTTCATGCAGCAGATGGAGGACTTCAGGGACGGGCTGCGGAAGAGCGCCGACCCGCGGAAGGCGAATACCAACGTGATGATCGGCTTCGCCAAGGCGACCACCCGCGAGGAGGACCTGGCCGCAGCGGAGTACTTCGCGCAGCAGCCGTACCCGCGCCGCATCAAGGTCGTCGAGTCGAAGACGGCGCCGAAAGTCCGGCTCCAGGGCGGGATGCACATGGCGGTTCCGGCGAATGAGGGCGGTGGGATGGTGCCGATCCACGCCGACGAGATCGTCGAGATCCCGGACGACAACCTGCGCGCGGAGGCCCGCGACACGCGCATGCCGTGGACGGCCTACGTCCCGCCCGGCACGCTGAACCGCGGCAAGCAGGTGGCGGCGAAGTATCAGTGCGCGACCTGCCACGGCGCGAACCTCGAAGGCGTCGGCCCCGTGCCGCCACTCGCGGGCCGTTCGCCGAGCTACACGATGCGGCAGCTGTTCGATTTCAAAACGGGCGCCCGCCGCGGACCGTGGGGCGAGCTGATGAAGCCGGTCGTCGCCAACATGTCGGTGCAGGACATGGCGGCGGTCTCAGCGTTCGCTGCTGCCACGCAGGCACCGGCGGCCGCGCGTCCGACTACGACGAGCGCCGCGCGCTGAGGGACGATCGTACGTAGTGTCCGCCTTCAGGCGGACCTTCGATGGTCCGGCTAGAGCCGGACACTACGTACATTCTGAAGGCGCCCTACCTTACCTCCCGACCGCCCTTCCGATTGTCGGGCACGAACCTGTCGCGCGCCGGCATCGTCACACGTGGCAACGTTTCGGCCGTCATCACCGCGGTCTCTGCAATGATCCCGTTCTGCGTCAGCACCCACGCGACGACGCTGTAGATCTCGTCGGCCGCCAGCGTGCCGGGCGCCGTGGGGGGCATCGCACGACGGACGTAGTCGAAGAGCGTCGTGGCATACGGCCAGTAATTGCCCACCGTAAACGGCACATCGGGACGTCCGCTGCGCCACTGTTCGTACTGCGGTCCGAAGGGCGCCATGCCTGCTGGTTCGGCGCCGACCAGTGCTTCAGCCGGCCCGCCCGCGCCTTTGGCTCCATGACAGGCCGCGCAGTGGCGGGCGTAGACCTCGGCTCCCTCGCGCGCGGTGCCCTTGCCCGGCGGCAGACCGGTGCCATCCGGCCGCACGTCGGTGTCGAGCGGCGCGATCAGCTCGCGCGGCGCCGGTTCCCCGAATCCGAAGCGTTGTGGCGGTGATTGGGCTACCACCACCGTTACCGCGACGACCGTCAGGGCGACAACGGCAAGTGCAGATTGCAGATCGCTCGATTGACGATTCTTGACGATTGCCGAATAACGATTGTTCGAGCTGATTGGCGATCGAGGAAGTCGATTCAATCGACATCCAGTCTGACGATCGAAAGTCGTCATTCGACAACAGTCTCCACTCAGCCAATCTGAAATCCGCAATACTCGCTTCTTCATCCCGCCACCCGCTCGATCCCGAACACGACGCGGCCGTCGGCGCCGATCTTCCAGCCGGTGACCGGATTGAGGTGGTAGCGGGTACGACGCCCGCGGAGTGTCTGGAGCGTCTTCCAGTCGGGTTGCACGTACCCCGTCTGGTCGACGGCGCGGCTCACGATCTCCGTTGCGGCGCCATCCCACCGCCACAGCAGCCGAAATCGCGTATGAGCCTTTGGCAGCACCGGGGCCTGCAGCTCCGCCGCGGTCCAGGTCCGGCCGCCGTCCGTGCTTACCTCGACGCGCTCGACCCGGCCGCGGCCGCTCCACGCGATACCGCGAATTTCGGTCCAGCCTGGCTGCACGGTATGTTGATACGACGGCGACGTGATCACCGACCGCGCGTCGATGACGAAGCTGAACTGGCGTGCACTCCCGTCGGCGAGGGGATCCGTATACTTCGACGTCTCCTCGCGCGTCATGAACGGCTGGTCGGCGAGCTCGAGCCGCCGCAGCCATTTCACGCTCGCGTTCCCTTCCATGCCCGGCAGCAGGAGGCGAGCCGGATACCCTTGCTCGGGACGCAGGGCTTCGCCGTTCTGCGCGTACACGATCATCGCTTCCTCGAGCACGTCCTTCATCGGGATGCTGCGCGTCATCAACGCGGCATCCTGTCCTTCGGCGAGAAACCACGTGGCCTGTGGCCGCGCGCCGACTTCCCTGACCAGCGTCGACAGCCGCACGCCGGTCCACTCGCTCTGGCTCGTCAGTCCGCACAACTCCTGGACGGTGGTGCGCTCGCCGCTCTGCCTGCCGAAGTTGCCCGAGCACTCCAGGAAACAGATCCGACTCGATGACGGAAACCGCTTCAGATCGTCGAGCGAGAACGTCGTCGGCCGCTCGACCATGCCGTGCACGAGCAGGCGGTAGGTGCGCGGATCGAGCGCCGGAACCCCTGCATGGTGGCGCTCGAAATGAAGATCGGCCGGCGTGATCGTGCCGTGGAGATCCTGGAGCGGAGTCCTCGAACTGATGGCGCTCGGCATGCGCTTTGGCTGTTCGGCTGCCGAACGAGTGCCCAGTTCGTTCGGGGGACGGCCTGGACGATCTGCGCTGTCCGGGCGCCCCTGACCCGACACGTCTCTCGGGGTCAGCGTGACGGCGGCGGCCCCGAGCGTGTGTGCCAGGAGCGTACGCCGGGTCAGTCCGCCGCGCCGCACTGGCGGCCGGGAGGATGTTCGCGCTCTCCGCATGTCGTTCCTTTCTCCATGCGCCCGCGGTGGGGCGGGTAGTCTGCGCCGCGCACGCCGCCGACTTCGGTTCCGCGCACTGACGTATCGTGGTCGTGACGTACGTAGTGTCCGGCCTTTTAGCCGGACCGGAGCATACAGGGCTGCGGCCGCACCCTGCCGCGGCGCCTACCGCCTGGCCTCCGGCAGCGCAAACACGAGAATGGAATTTCCAGCCACGGGTCGCTTGATCTCCGGCGTCAGTTCGACCGGTAAAAGCGACGTCCAACTGCCTCCGCCGGAACCGGATGGCACCGCCAGGTACTGCCGTCCCCGCACGGAGTACGTGATCGGAAAACCCTGAGCCGACGTAGGCGTTCGAGTCTGCCAGAGCAGGGCGCCTGTCTGCGCATCGTACGCATAGAAGTGGCGATCCCAGTCGCCGACGAACGCGAGACCGCCGGCCGTGGTGAGCGCCGCTGTGTTGTAGGGTGTGCGCACTCGCTGTTTCCACAGCACGCGGCCGTTGCTCCCCATCGCCACGAACTCGCCCAACTGGTCCGGCGACTTCGGGTGGAAGTAATTGACGCGCGTGACGGGACCGGTTCCGCCCCGGCCCTCGGTCCGTTCCACCGCGCGGAACGTCCCCTTCTCGCAGTTGAGGTTCAGCGGAATGTAAAACGCCTGCGTCTGCGGGTGATACGCCATCGCCCGCCAGCTCTTGAACCCCGAGGTGCTCGGGCACCAGTCGACCTCGACGTCGACCTTTGGAATGACGCCGGGCAGATAACTGGTCCTCCCGGTCTCACGGTCGATGGACACCAGCGTCTGATATTCCAGGTCGAACGCGTTGCGGAACCGGCCGGTGCGGCGGTCGAGCTCCCACAGCACGCCGATCTTCCCCATCTTGAAGAGCGATTGACGGCCGCCGACGTCGACGAGGACACTCTCGAACACCTCGTCCATGTCGTGCGACTCTCCCGGAATGTGCTGGAAGTGCCACACGATCTTTCCCGTGTCCGGATCGAGCGCCAGCGTCGCGTTCGTGTAGAGCGCGTCGCCGTCGGTGCCGCGGACCGCTTGCGCCCAGGGCTTGGCCTGTGCCGTGGCCCAGTAGATCAGGTTGGTCCCCGGGTCGTAGCTGCCCGGGATCCAGGCGTCGCCGCCGGCACGGAACATCAGCGGCAGATCACCCCACGTATCACCGCCCGGCTCCCCCGGTCGCGCGATGGTGGACGTACGCCACACTTGCTTCCCGGTCCTCGCGTCGTGCGCGGTGATGAAGCAGACGTCGTCTTTGTAGCGCGAGCATCCCGTCATGCCTGCGACCACTTTGCCGCGGACGATAATGGGGCCGCTCGTGTAGCCGTACCCCTTGCCGCTGTCGGCCACCATGGTGTCCCACACCACCTTGCCGCTGCGCGCGTCGAGCGCGACGATGTGGGCGTCGGCGGTGTTGAGGTAGATCTTGTCGTCCCAGATCGCGATGTTGCGCTGCGGCCGGCCCACGGCGTCGCCGGCGACGGGACCTTCGCCCGGTCGCGGGGGGAACTGCCGGCGATACTCCCAGATCAGATCCCCTGTGGTTGCATCGAGCGCCTGGACGATGCTGTTCGGGTTGGGGATGTACATAACGCCGTTGTAGGCGAGCGGCGTCGGCTGGTTCGACCCCGGGTGCATGGCCCACGACCACACGAGCTGAAGCTGGCCGACATTGCCCCGGTTGATCTGGGCCAGCGGGCTGTAGCCCCAGCCGTCGAGCGTGCGGCGCCAGTTGATCCAGTCGTCCGGGTTCGGTTTACTCAGGGTCTCGTCGGTGACCGGTTTGAAGTCTCTGATCTGCCGGCTTTGTGCGGCGACCATCAGACCCGCCGCCATGAAAGTCAGCATCGCAACGGCAAGGCGAAGACGCGTTGTCATAAACAACCCCCAGTTCAACTGAACTCCGGCGTAGATGGGTACCGAGCTCAGGACCGTGTGCGCAGGAATGTGCGCGGATTATACGCGGCTGGGCCGCCGGCCGGGACAGATAAAGTGATTCGGTGGAACTTACATCCTCATTGCTGAAGGGCGCTTGGGCGATTCCGTCGGCCGACCTGCAGGGGCGCGCCGCGCAACACATCATGTTGCGCAACAAGAGTTGTTGCGCTAACCTGATTCAGTGGCCCTGCCCGCCGAACACGTCACACGGGTCAAGCTACGGCGCGTCGCCGAGGAACTCGGCGGCGCCAGTGAGGTCGCCCGTCTCCTGCACGTGCACCGATCGCGCATCTCCCGATGGCTCGCCGGCGAAGAACCGGATGGGCGCAACAAGGCCAAGCTCGACGCGCTCGAGTTCGTCGTCGCGCGTCTGCTTCAGACGTTCTCGCCCGCGACGGCGCGCAAGTGGCTGAGCGGAACGAACGCGCATCTGGGAAACCGACGCCCGATCGACCTCCTTGCCCGCAATCGCGTGGCTGAAGTCGTCGGGGCCATCGAGCAGGCGGACCTCGACGCGTACGCCTGAGTGGAGATCTTTCGCGTCTTCGATTGGGACGGCACCTCCAGGGGACGCAGTCCGGGAGGTCCCCTGTTCGTCCCGCGTCTTCGTCAGGGCGCGGGACGGCATGACGCCCCTGAGAAATACGGTGCGTGGTACGGCTCCCGCTCCGCCGTGTCGGCCGTGGCCGAGTCCATCCAGTTTCTCCGCGGACATGCTCTGGCGGATTCGGACTTCCAGCGCGCCGGCGGGGCGAACAAGGCGCTCGTCGGACTGTGGCTCGACGACGCACTCCGTTTGGTGGACCTGGACGATCCGTCGCAGCTTGCGGCGCGGCACCTCAGGCCTTCGCAGGTGGCGACGCTCCGTCGCACGGTGACGCAGCGAATCGCCGTCTCGATGTTCGACGAGGGCGCCGGCGGCCTCTCGTGGTGGTCGATCCTGGAGGCAGAGTGGACCAACATGACCCTGTTCTACGAACGGGCGCTTCCGTACGTGTCGGTCATGGGGCCGCCCCGTCGCCTGGCCATCCGCCTCCCCGAAGTGCAACAGGCGGCTGAGCTGCTCGGGATCCAGCTGTGATCGTTCGGTCACTACGAACGACCCGCCTACGCTTTGCGCTCGGTTCGTTCGGTGCAAAGCTACGGCGAGGCCTCGCCATAGCTCGCCGGATACAAGCCGCGGCGAGCGAAGGCGGGCCCGAACGACCCGAACGGCTAATTCTCTTGCGCCCGCGCGCCGCTGAGAACACCTCGGAGCCCGTAATTGTCCTCGTGGCACGCGTATTCGTAGATCGGATCCGGCACCCTCCTCATCGGAATGGCGGCCATCCAGGGCCTCGTCCACGTCGTCGGATCGGTGACGGTGAATTCGTAGAGGAGCGTATCGGCATCGACACGCGTCAACCGCTCAACCAGGTGCATGTTCGCCGATGACCCGCGCACGTTTGTCTGCCCACGGAAGTTCCTCGTTTCGACGACGAGCGTACGGCCTTCCCAGCGGCCCTTCGAGTCGCCGCGCCACTGGCGCAGGCCCGGTGCAAGATGCGTACGGCCATCCAGCGGGACCACGCGCGCACTGTGAATCATTTCCGTCAGCAGCACCACTGAACCGGCCGTCTGAAAGATCTGCACGTGATTGTTGTACGCGCCCGGTATCATCGGCGGCCCCTCGTTGAGTCCGACGATGCACCGCTCGACCAGGGGGCGGTCGTCCCAGGAATCGGCGCGGGCGCGCCCGAGCTGGTCCTCGCGCGAGGCCGCCGCCTGTGCGTCGACCCGCCTCTGCGCCTCCGGCGTAAACGGAGGTAGCCGGCCGTCGACGGGATCCACAATCAGCGAGGTCCGCCTCGTTTCGATGACGGTATCTCCGCGCTCGTACCAGAATTCGTTATAGGGAACGACGCCGCCCGGCGGATAGTTCACGCCGCCCTTCTTGGGATCGATCAGATCGCGATTGAGGCGTCGATTCTCTGCCTCTTCGAACACCCGGGCTTCCTCGGCTGTCAGGAACTCTTTGTCTCCGAGGGCGACGGGGCGTTCGAGCGGTGTGATGGTGCTGAAGTCCCAGACGCCCTGGAGATCGAACTGGCCGTCGGGCGTACGGGGCGGTGTCCACGTCGTTCCCGGGTTCGCTGCCCGCCCAGATGCAGTCGTCTGGGCCGCCCCCGGGGACTGCCAGACGACGCCGATGACGGTGGCAAGCACGCCGGTGACAACGAGCCCTCGAGCACCCATGTGAGGCCTCCGTTCCTGGACCTGTTCAGAGACGCGACGGCCCCGATTATAGCGCCGCCCCAGGACAGTGCACCCGACGGCGGGCGGGAACATGGTTTGCACTTCACAACGAGCTTGCGACAATGGGTATAGCCGCGCGTTGTGGAGGGCCCGCATCATGAAGGAGCCCACGATCGTCGAATACGGCGTCCCGATCGACCCGAAGGTCATGATCGCGCCGCCCGATCCCGACACGCTCGAGCTCGAGCCCGGGCATCCCGGTCTTGGGGATGCCGATTACGTTCGGCGTCGGAAAGAATTGTTCGCGCTCTGCAGGCGCCACCGGCTGGAAGAGCTGGGCCCTCCCCTCCGCGCCTACACGGATGAGGAAACGCGCATCTGGCGGGATGTGACGCCGGCACTCGACGAGCTGCACCACAAGCATGGGTGCTCGATTTACCTGCAATCGAAAGAAGCGCTCGGCATCAGCACCACCGAGATCCCGCAGCTTCGGCATCTCAGCGATCGGCTCCAGCACGAGACGCAGATGCACCTCGTGCCCGCCGAGGGGCCGCTGGCCTATCGCACGTTCTACAGCTACATCGCCAGGCGTGGCTTTCCAGTGACGCAGTTCATCCGGCACGGGTCTCACCCGGAGTTCACACCCGAGCCCGACATGATTCACGACTGTCTGGGCCACGTCCCGCCGCTGATGAATCGCGACTACGCAGAGGTGCTGACGCTCATCGGGCGAGCGGCGTTCACGACGCAGGACCCACTGCAGGTCCTCGCCTTGAAGCGTTTCAGCTGGTACTCGATTGAGTTCGGGTTGATGGAGGAAGCCGGCGACATCAAGGTATTCGGCGCCGGGATCCTGTCGTCAACCCGCGAGATCCCGTTTTCGCTGTTTTCGAAGGACGTGAACCGCCGGCCGTTCGTCACGCGCGAGGTGATCGAAACCGACTACGACCCCTCGCGCATGCAGGACCACCTCTTCGTCATCCCGTCGCTTGCCTGGCTGCGAAACGAGATCGAAGAACTCGTGCGACGGTTCGAGATTCCGGTCGTGTGAAACTCCTACCCGCCGCAGAGCCACAGAGGCCGCAGGAGGGGTTACGGACGATCCTCTGTGTCTCTGTGGCCCGTCTCAGCCTACTGCAGCCTGGCGGTGCTGTTGCGCTTCGGTACGTGCCCCACGGGGATGCGCGCCGTTTCCTTCATCGACGCGATGTCGATGGCCGACGTCCAGTTCGATCCGGACATCGCCACATACGCGGTCCGGCCGTCCGGCGTCAACGTCACCCAGTTCGGGTCGATGCCGCCGGTCATTTCCACCGAACCGATCACTTTCAAATCGGGCAGCGAGTACTTGTAGACGACGTTGTTCAGCCGGCTGTTGGCGATCAGGATCCGTGAGTCCGGTGTCACGGCCATGCCGTGCGACACGTTGCCGCCCACCTTCACCTGCTTGCTGGCCGGCACATCCGGATGCTTGACCCGGCGGAGCTCTTTCCGCGTCGCGAAGTCGACGACCGCAAACCCGTTGAACTCGCTCAACTGCGCGAAGATGTACCGGGTCGAGCCGTCGGCATTCTGGTCGAACGCCATCGGCCGTATGCCAAGGTCCACATCCAGGAACCAGGCGAGCTCGTCGGTGGCGGTATCGATCACGTTGATCCGGCCTACGGGAGTCGAACCGGCAACGGCGTACCGCCCGTCCGGCGTGACGTAGGTGTTGTGAATGCCGTGGTTCGTGCGGACCGTCTTGGCGAGCCGCTTTGCCGCCGTGTCGACGACGTCAACCCCGCCCGGCTCCGACCGGATCGATACATACACCTTGCGCCCGTCCTTGCCGATGGCAAGGTTGTTCGGATGGCCGGTCAGCGGAACCTTGGAGATGATGCGCAACGTCCGGGCGTCGACGAAATCGAGCGTGCTCTCCGCCTCATTGCTCACGTAGATCCAGCGCCCGTCCGGCGAGGCCACGGCCCCGTGCCCCACCTCAATCCCCTCGATGACACCAACCACCTTGTTGTTCACCGGGTCGATGATGTGGACGTTGTCGCCGGCGCTGTTGGTCTGCAGGATGCGCACCTTGCCTGCGGGCGGCGCCCCGTTGGTCGCGGCGGCCTGAGTCGCCGTCCGCCCCTGCACCCAGGCGGCCAGCGTCTGCCACTCGGGGTCGTCCTTCGACGTCCAGTGCTTGCCGCCGCTGTGATACAAGTCGCCCCCGCCTTCAGTCGCCAGCGGATGAATCAGCAGCCGGCTGGTCGTCGGGTTGCCCGGCACGACGCGCGTCCGTATCAGCTCGAAGTTCTTGCGCGATTGCTCGTCGTTCCACGTGGTGGCGCCAGGCGACAGCGGCTGCAGCCGCATCGGCGTCCCCTCGATGTGGCACGACACGCAGCGCGCGTTCCCGGCGCGTTTGGTCAGGAAGATGGGCTGAACGTTGTTCTTGAAGAACTCGTAGTCGACCGCCACAGCCTTCGAGCCGGTCTCCTGCGCCACCGACGTTGGCATCGCCCACACGGCGGCGACGACAACGGCGGCGACGGCCGCCGCCCGCACGATCCAGCCTCGACGACCACTGAACGGTTTCTCCGATCGCGTCATGATCCTCACTCCTGTCGTTTCGATCCTGTGACGTCCGCGAACACGTGATGGCGGCTATCTGCCCGGTGGAGCGACTCCTCGATACACCTTCATCCCAATGCTCTCACTCCCCTCGATGCTGCGATTCCCCTCGTGGCACGCCTGCTCGAAGAGCTGGAACCCCGGCGCCTTGTTCCGCAGCAGGGCGGAGACCATCGTCCAGGGACGGGTATAGACCTGCGGATCCTCGATCCGCGCCTCGTAGTGGATGGCATCGGCGTCGATCATCGTGTACCGCTCCACGACGTGGAGCCGGTCGCTGAAGAAGTTGCCGGCATTGTCGATCCACGTGAGCCCGTTCGAGTTCCTGACGTCGACGACGAGCGTGTTCCCCTCCCAGCGCCCGCGCGAGTCGCCCAGATAGAGCTTGATGGCGCTCCCCACGTGCGGTCTCTCGGTGGTCGGGATGACGCGGTGCGAGTGCGAGAACTCGAGCAGGTGCGCGACGAAGCCCGGCGTCTGAATGATCTCGTGGGGCCCCGGCGCAATCACCCACCGCGGCACGCCGGGCGGCAGGCAGGCCGCCAGCGGCGAGATGAAGCGCGCCACCATGTCCTTCTTGAGCGCCATCGCCCACGGTTGGTACGGAATCTTCCGGTCCGGCGTGTCCAGGACGATGCTCGGACCGGCCTGCGTGTTGAACGCGTCGGGGCCGTGCTCCTCGATGTCCTGCGACGTGTACGCGCGGTCCCAGTAGCCCTGCATGTTCGGCACGCCGTCCGCGGTCCGCGGCGGCGTGAAGGTTTTCACCTTCTCAACCGCGCAGGCGTGGAACGTGGCCGGGTCGGCGAGCGGACATCCCGCGGCGGTGCGCGGCGCCTGCCCCTGCGCGAATACGGGCACCGCGGCCAATAGCGGCATCAATACGGCTGCGCCGAGAGAACCGAATGAACGCGGCTTCACGGAGATCCTCCCTTCAGAAGCTCTGCTCGAACGTGGCTGCACCTCGGGGTGGTCCTTACGGCTTGCGATCATAACCCAAATACCATTGATGATTTCAGATTGCTCCATTGACGATTGTTGATCATTTCTGAATGACGATTGGCCGAACTGATTGTCGATTGAGCGAGCCTGCGGCCAATCGACTCAATCGAAAATCGGCATTCGACAACAGGTTCCACTCGCCCAATCTGCAATCTGCAATGACCTCAGGGAATGAGCAGCGACGAGCCTACCGTCCGGCCAGCTTCCAGATCGGCATGCGCACGAGCAGCCTCGGCCATCGGATACCGTGCGCCGATGTGCACTCTGAGCGCGCCACGCGCCAGGATGTCGAACACGGCGGCGGCGGACGCCGCGAGCTCCTCGCGCCAGGCCGTGTAGGTCACCAGCGTCGGCCGCGTAAAGTAGAGCGACCCGTGCTTCTGGAGCAGTCCGGCCTCAACCGGAGGCGGCGCTCCAGTGGTGGTGCCGAACGACACGAAGTATCCGCGTGGCTTCAGGCTCTTGATGGACGTCTCGAACGTGGCCTTCCCCACCGAATCGTAGACGACGGGCACTCCCGCGCCCCCCGTGATCGCTTTGACGC
>JBOGIR010000429.1:0-6074 GCA_050742335.1 Vicinamibacterales bacterium
CCCCGCCACTTGATGTATGTTGTCTCTCGCGCGCCCCGTTCGTCGTTGTTCTTCTCGGGACGGAGGACGTGCGCCACTGGCGCGGAGCGTAACCCGGAGAGTCCTGGAGCATCAAGAGGTATCGAGGTCATTCGAACTCCGAACCCCGAACCACGAACCGCGAACCGAACTTGAACACGAACCGAGAAGACCAGAACCGAGAAGCGTGAACGACATGTTGAGTAAGGTAAGTGAGCTCGGGAATGAAGGAGGCGTGACGTGAGACGAACGCTAGCGGTTGCAGCCACTATCGTCACCCTGGCCACCGCGCTGCTCGTGCAGGTGCACGCGCAGCCGCCGGCGCCGCAGGAGCAGGAACGCGTGCGCCAGATCCCATCGGGACGGCCGGGGCCCATCACCACCGACCCGAAAATCATCAACCTGCCCGTGCCGCGCATGCACGACGGGAAGCCCGACCTGACCGGCCCCTGGGTCGGAGGGGGCTCGGATGCCGACATCGAGCGCGAAGGCGGGCTCAAGCCCGGCGAGCTGCCCTTGCTCCCCTGGGCACGCGATCTCAGGGCCAAGCGGGAGAAGATGACGTACGAAGAGCCCTACATCTATTGCCTGCCGATGAGCGTGCCGCGCGTCAACCCGTACCCATGGAAGTTCTCGATGTCGTACACGTCGAAGGGGTTGACCTACATCTATCTCCTGCACGAAGCGGGCGACGCCGGCGCGCATCGCGTGGTGTACATGGACGGGCGCAAGCACCCGGCGGATCCCTTCCCGACCTGGTGGGGGCATTCGATCGGATCCTGGAGCGGCGACACGCTCGTCATCGACACCGTCGGCTACAACGACAAGTTCTGGTTCGACGCGCGCGGCACACCGCATACCGAACAACTGCATACCATCGAGCGCTGGACGCGCGTCAACAACGGCACGCTCACCAACGCTTTCACGCTCGACGATCCGGGTGCTTTCTCCAGACCGGTGCAGTTGAAGTTCACGGCCACCCTCGCGGCCCCGGGCATCGACCTGATGGAGTACATCTGCACCGAGAACAATCAGCTGGGGATCGCCGGCGGCTACCGGCTCAACAGCGAGGGGAAGCTCGAGCAGCAGAAGTGACTATTGAGTACGTAGTGTCCGCCTTCAGGCGGACCGTGCCCTGAGGTCCGGCTAACGCCGGACACTACGTACGTCTAGGAGGTCCGGCTAGAGTGCCGGACTTCGCGACCTTCGTGACCAAAGCCCAAAGCCTAACGCCTAAAGTCTAAAGCCTTTCCCTACGTCCCGCGCCCCCACAGGGCACAGTACCGCCGCAGCGTGAACTGCAGATTCGCTTCGTAGCCCGGCCAGCTTGCGTACTTCGGCAGCTTCAACTGGCTCTCGACCGGCTCCCAGCATCTCCCTTGCTGCGCCTCGGCCTTCACCGCCGCCGACGCATCCTGCAGGAATGTGAGCTGATCCTGCACGTCCTTCTTGGTGCCGAGACGGCCGCCGGCGCCGGGATGGCCCGGAATCAGCCGCTCCCAGTCCATCGCCAGGATCTGCTTGATCGACTCCTCCGCCTGCATCGGATAGAAGTCGATCATGCCGCGGCCCGGCATCTGGCCCACCGGGAGCAGGTCGACGACAAAGATGATCCGCTCTTTCGGCAGCCGCATGACGAGCGTGCTGTCGGAGTGGTTCAGCCCGACGTAGGTGAGCTCGAGCGCAGTCCCACCCAACGTGATGGTCCGCCTGGTATCGAACGTCTCGTCAGGCAGCACGGTGTTCGGGTCCTTCAGCATCTCCAGGCGCTCCTTCGCCCGTCGCAGCGCGACAACCCGCGCTCCCGCCTCCTTGAAGGCGCCGCCGCCGGCGATGTGGTCGAAGTGGTGATGGCTGTAGACCAGGTACCTGATCGGCTGGTTCGTCACCTTCCGGATCTCCGCCAGGTACTGCGCCCCGCCCTGGGGGCGTCCGTAGCCGACCGGATCGGTGACGATGACCCCCTCGCTCGTCACGATGAACATCGACTGGCTGTTCTGGTTGCGGAAGGTGTAGACGTTGTCGGTGCCTTGCACCTTCGTGGTCTCGATCTGCGGGCCCTGCGCGGCCGGCGCCGCAGGCTGACCCTGCGAGAAGAGCTGCGCCGTCAACAGCGCGCAGGCAAGAAGCGTCAAAGCGGTACGGTGCATGGTGTGCCTCCTGGAAAACTGCAACACCCTACCACTCGCCGTCACGTTTTGGAAGGGGGTCATATGGCCGCACCAGAATGTCACCGCGCCAGATGGAACGGCACACTGGTGACCACCGTGTTCGGCTTGAAGAGCAGCGAGCCCTTGATGAGCAACGCGCGCTGGTTGTGGAACACGTTGTGCCACCACCGGGCCGGCACGAACTCCGGGAGCACGACGGTCACAAAGTCGTCTGGTTGCGCCGCGTCCACCTGCTCGATGTACTCGAGCAATGGCTCCATGAGGGACCGATAGGGCGACTCCAGCACGACGAGCGGTACGCCCTGCCCCCACTCCTTCCACTCCGTCTGCAGCCGGCTCGCCGCGGCCGTGTCGATGTTCACGTAGACGGCCCGGACATCGGCTGACAGCGTCTTCGCATATTCGACGGCCTGGACGACGGCGCGATGCACGCCGCTGATCGGCACGATCACCGCGTTGTGCCGCCGGCGCGTCGTCCATCCCTTCAGCGACAACTGGGACGCCACCAGATCGTAATGACGGCGCGTCACACGGAAGAACACCACGTGCGCCGGAATCAGCACCAGCACGATCCACGCGCCTTCATGCGCCTTCGTGACCGCGACGACGACCAGCACGATGCCCGTCACCGTTGCGCCGAATCCGTTGACAACGGCGCTCGCCTTCCACGCTGGCCCTCGCACCCGCCGCCAGTACGCGACCATCCCCGCCTGCGAAATGGTGAACGACACGAACACGCCAATCATGTACAGAGGAATCAGCTGATGGGTGTCGCCGCCGTACACGACGAGCAGCACGACGGCGAACAGGCTCAGACCAATGATCCCGTTCGAAAACGCCAGGCGGTCGCCCTGGTTCATCAGTTGGCGCGGCAGGTACCGATCGCGAGCCAGGATGGAGGCCAGTCGCGGAAAATCTGCGTACGCCGTGTTGGCCGCCAGCACCAGAATCAGCATCGTCGCCGCCTGCACCAGGTAGTAGGCCGTTCCGCGACCGTCGAACACCCCTCGCGCGATCTGGGAGACGACCGTTTCCTGGTCACTCGGCACGATGCCGTAGGCCTGCGCCAGCAGCGTGATGCCGAGGAACATCGCGATCGACAGAGCCGCCATCGTCAGCAGCGTAGCGGCCGCGTTCCGCGCTTCGGGCGGCTTGAAGGCCGGAACCCCATTCGACACGGCTTCAACCCCGGTCATCGCGGTGCACCCGTTCGAGAAGGCCGTCAGCAGCAGGAACAACGAGAGTGGCGCACCAGCCGGCTGCATGGGTGACCCCGCCGCGGCCGGTGTCACGCCATCGGTCACCATATGCCATATCCCGACGGCCACCATCGTCAGCAGCGCCACGATGAAGAAATAGGTCGGAATCGCGAAGATGCGACCCGACTCGCGAACCCCGCGGAGATTCCCGAGCATCAGTACCACCACGAATCCGATGGCCATCTCGGCGCGGTTCACATCCCACGACGGAAACGCAGACGTGATGGCGGCCACCCCGGCCGCAATGCTCACTGCAACCGTCAGCACGTAGTCGATGAGGAGCGCTCCCGCCGCAGTGAGCGCATAGGGTTCGCCGAGGTTGTCCTTGGCCACCAGGTACGCGCCGCCGCCGCCCGGATAGGCGTGAATCGTCTGGCGGTAGGAGAAGACCACGACGGCAAGAATCGCGGCGATCACGACTGCGATAGGGCCGACAAGGCTGAGCGCGCCGATACCGGCGAGGATCAGAACACGCAACACTTCCTCGGTCGCGTACGCGACCGACGAAAGGGGATCGGATGACAGCACCGCAAGACCTGTCGTCCGCGACAGGCGCTGGTGATGCGCGAGGTGAGACGGGATCGGCTGTCCTACGATGAACCGCTTGACGTGCGAGACGACACCTTCCTGAGGCATGGTCGGACCCGGAAGAAGTCGCAGTGTCTGGCCTGTCCGAACACACAAAAGGCCACAGCGCGCACGGCGTCTGTGGCCTCGAAGATGCCAGCCTGCGCTTCCGTTTACGCCGACGGGGTTAGCTGACGGGCTCGGACTCGGAAGTGTCCTATGGCAATTGCCAATACGCCCCTGAAGGCTCGGCCTTCGTGTGGGTCCCCCGCTCACCGCGCGTGACGCGGCAATTAGGCAAGTACGAAACTACGCCCCTTCGTGACGGTTGTCAAACACGCACACGAACCTGTCGTTCACACTTCTCGGTTCTCGCTTCTCGGTTCGTGTTCAGGTTCGGTTCTGGCGTTCGAACGTGAACACGAACGGCCGCCTTCGCGCGCTCCGCGCTTCGGCGAGCCTCGCCGTAGCCTTGGCGGAGGCGGGAGCACTGAGAAGCCAGAGGCCCAAAGACTAGAGACCAAAGACCAAAGACCAGAGACTGAAGGGATCAGGGAACAGGGAACAGAATGGAGCAATCACACCGATTCCCTGTCCGCCACGAGCGGAGTCGCGGCGGGATGGCGTCCGTTCCGCGCCTCGCGCGCGAAGAGCGCGATGGTCACCAGCAGCACCATGAGGGACGACAGTTCCAAGGACAGGCGGACGCCGGTGAACGAACCCACCACACCGACCGTGACGCCGGCGCCCGCGCGAAGGCCCAGCATCGCGGTATTGAACAGGCCCACGATGCTGCCACGCACCCGGGCGGGCGCCAGCATCTGCACCACCGTCTGCGCCACCGACGTGAAGGCGATGCTGAAGACGCCGGCCACGACGAGCAGTACCACCGCGGTGACATAGTCCTGCGTCATCGGGAACAGTCCCATCGCAATGGCCCATAGCGCGGCGCAGACGATGGCCGTGCGGGCCGTCGGCCGCAGCAACTGCGCACTCTCGAGCAGCACCACGCCGAGAATCGCGCCGGCGGCGTTGGCCGCGAGCAGAATGGTGTAGCGGGCGCCCGTGTCGTCGGCGCCGAGATACTGCGCGTACTCCGGCATCTGCGCCTGGAACGCATTGCCGACGAAAAATGACGAGGCGCCGGCCAGCGCAATCATGGTCACGATGCGCGGCTCGGTCCGCGCCGTGGCGAACACCCCCCACACATCGGCGAAGCCGAAGGGCCGTGTGCTGCGTTCGCCTTCATGCGTGGTGTGGCCCGTATACGGCGCGCGGAACAGGAAGATGCTGAACGGCAGATAGATGAGCGCGTTGGCCAGCAGGCCCCACGCGGACCCGAGCAGCAGCATCAAGCCGCCGCCGATGGCCGGTCCGAGCAGAATCGCCAGGTACCGGCTGCTCGCATTCAGCCGAATGGCGCTCGGCAGGTGCGCGATCGGCACCATGTCGTGAATGATCAGCTGCTGCGCGGGCGCCGCCAGCACACCCGCCGCACCGTGAATGAGCAGGATGACGACCGCATGCCACATCTCGAGGGCGCCGGTGAGGAAGAGCATGCCCCACGCCAGCGACGCCACGACGTAGAGCACCTGAGAGATCTGGATCAACTTGCGGCAGTCGTGCCGATCCGCGAGGGCGCCCGTGTGCAACGAGAACAGCAGGAACGGCACCCAGTGGCTGATCACGGCGAACCCAGCGAGCGCCGGCGAGTGGAACGCCTGGAACATCACCCAGTAGCTGATCACGTGCTCGATGTTGTCGGCGATCATCGACAACAGCAGCGCAACGAAGTAGCTCCGGTACGCCGGAACGTGCAGCGCGGCGAATTTCGGGGACCCTGGGGCCGATCCGGTGCTCATCGTAACGAGTGTACCCTCACCGCGTGGCTCCTCCGCCCCGCATCACGAGCTTCTGCACGCGCCAGTTGTTCAAGTCCGCGACGTACACCTCGTTCTCGGACGGGCACGCGATGCCATGCGGCCAGTTGAACTGCCCCCATTGGCGGCCCGATTCGCCGAACCAGCCGAGAATCTTTCCGTCGAGCGTCAGCTTATAG
>JBOGIR010000430.1:0-2555 GCA_050742335.1 Vicinamibacterales bacterium
CAGTCAGTCGGCGGATTGACCGGTCGTTCGCGATCGAGCTGCGCTGCGAGCGTTTGGACGTCCCGCGGAGGGGTCCACCTCATGTTGGTGACTTCCGAGACGGGGCGTCTGTAGGGAGCGGGGTTGCGGTGGCAGTCGAGGCACCAGCCCATGCTGAGCGGCGTCATCTGGGTGACCGTTTCCATTTCGTCGATGCGGCCGTGGCAGGTGACGCAGCCGATTCCTGCCGTCACGTGCACGCGGTGGGTGAAATAGGCATAGTCGGGAAGATTGTGGACGCGAATCCAGCGCATCGGCCGGCCGCTCTGGGCGCTGTCCCGAATCGGTGCGAGCAGCACGCTGTCCCTCATCACGGTCTGATGGCAGTTCATGCACGTCTGCGTGGGCGGAACGTTGGCGACGTTCGAAATCTCGACCGAGGCGTGACAGTATCGGCAATCGAGACCAAGCTCGCCGACGTGGAGCCTGTGGCTGTACGGGACGGGCTGAACGGGACGGTAGCCCACGTCTGTGTACCAGGGGGAAAAGTAGTACCAGACGCCCGCGATCGCGAGCGTCGGACCGAGGCTGCCCGCAATGGCGGCCACGATCGGGAGCTTGTTCCACCAGGGGGGGAAGATCTGAGCCAATGGTTAGGACTCCGGGGCACGGGAGGACCGTTGCCCCGGCTGCGAGTCCGCATTGGAACGGTAATGCAGCATCCGCGCGCCCAAGAATTCGTTGGAGTGAAAGACCGGAATCCCGTCGATTGAGACTGTGATCTTATTCACAAACTGAGAAGGGGGTCAAGCGCGCCGCGCCGCTCCTCGCTCTATTTCGGCCTGACCGGTCTCCACGCGCTGCACATGATCATCGGTGTGTCGCTTCTGGCCGTGATCCTGTTCTTCATGCACCTGAAGTACAGCAGCCGTCTGACGAAGCTGATTTGCGGAACGGCCTTCTTCTCTCGTCCTCTTCGGGCTGACGCTCTCCGACTACCTGTCGTGCGGCTGGTTCACGGCGCCTAGCGGAACCACCGGCGCCGGCACGCGAGTCACCATCGGGCCCCCGCTGCCGGCAGCCGAAGAGAAACCAGCAGGCGCAGTGCCTGCCGAGCCTTGACCAGTCACAAGGCGCAAGTCACGAGGCACAGGTCACAACCCATCCTCGTATAACGGGCTCCAGCACGATCCGAGCACGGTGACTCTTTTCGTGTGGACCGTGCGCGCGGCCACGTCGACCTTGGCGTCCTCGCTGCCGATGGCGGAAGCGAGCCATGACCTCTTAATGCGCACCCTCGCCTCGTGACCATCGGTCTCGAACTCGGTTTCGATGAAGTCACCCTTGTCATCGATTCTGATTGTGCCTTCACTCGCGTCGTCGCGCAGCTCGCCGGTGATCTGCACATGCTGCTCGAGATACCTCGTGAAGTCGTCTTCATCGTCAATCAGGAAGAACACGGGCACGATGGTTCCTGCGGTGCCGACCGGGGCGTTCGGCTGTGCCGGCTTGAACCGCGGGTCAGGGAAGATGAGATAGATCTCGCCGCGCGACCAGAGGAGCAGCGGCTGCCGTGCGGTACCGTGCAGGTCTACCGCCCGCGACACGCAGCCCCTGGCAACGAAACTCTCGCCTTCGACGCTCGTCTGCGCCGTCGCCGTGACGATCAGCGCGCTCGCAATACCAAGACTGATGAAGAGCTCGCGGGAGCAGGCCATTTCGATCCCTCCGCACTGAGAGAGCAAGAATCCGACCGGGTTGGGATCGGCGGCACGGTTTGGCCGAGCTCACAGTAAAGTATGCGGACATGATCGGCCCGATTCGCTCGCTGTTGTTCGTGCCCGGCACGCGCCAGGATCGGTTCAGCAAGGCGATGAACGCTGGAGCTGATGCGGTTGCGTTCGACCTGGAGGACAGCGTCGAGGCGACGCAGAAGGAGCGGGCTCGGGCGCTCATCGCCGGCTTCCTCCTGCAGCCCGCGCCCTCGGAAGCGTTGCGCCTCGTCAGGTTCAATCCTGTGGACACCGCTGCAGGCCAGGCGGATCTCGAGTTCTTCCGGGACGTCATGGGATTCGACGGCATCCTGCTGCCGAAGGTGGAAACGCCCGGGATGCTCGAAGCCGTCGGACGGATCTTCGGACCGCGCGCGTTGACCGGCACGGCGCCACCACTTTTCCCGCTGCTCGAATCGCCGCGCGCGATCCTGCGCGCCGCCGACATCGCGGCTGCCGATGCGCTCGTGGCGGCACTCCTGTTTGGCGCCGAAGACCTGACGGCGCAGCTTGCGGTGCCCAGGACCGTCGACGGCGAGGAGCTTCTGTTCGCGCGCTCCCAGGTGGCGCTTGCCGCTGCCGCCGTAGGAGCCGAAGCGATCGACGCCGTGTTCACCAACCTCGACGATCTCGCGGCGCTCCAGCGAGACTGCGCGCGCGCGCGCGCAGTCGGGTTCCGCGGGAAGATGGCCATTCACCCGCGGCAGGTGCCGGTGATCAACGAGGCGTTCACTCCGGCGCCTTCCGACGTCGAGCGAGCCCGCCGCGTCGTCGAGGCGTACGAGACCGCCCAGGCGGCAGGCC
>JBOGIR010000431.1:0-5831 GCA_050742335.1 Vicinamibacterales bacterium
CACGGAGCGCGAAGTCGACGCTCTCGCGGGCCGTCGCCTCGGTCATGAACTTCGGCTGCTGGCCGTTCTCGGTGTCGACGATCTTGTCCTCGCCGTACTCGTAGCAGTAGGTGCAGCTCAGGTTGCACTGATTGGTGACGTTGACGACCAACGTCTGCAGCGGCACCGGCCTGAGCGGCAGCATCTTCGGTGAGGGGACCGGCTTGGCCGACGTCTCGCCGAGCACCCGCACACGTTGAAGCTCGGCGATCGTCTCGGTGACCTCGGCGGCGTCGAAGCGCGCCGAGAGCTCGCGCGTCAGATCGTCGCCGGCCCGAGGACCCTGGCCGAGCGAGTCGAGCACGGCTTCGGCGCATGCATCGAGCGCGAACACCGCGGCGCTCGGCACCAGGTACAGGAACCGGCGCCCGGCGGCCTCGAACGAATGACACTCGCGAAGGCCGATCACGCTCATGGTCCCCGAGTGGGATCGAACCGCAGGTAGAGCGGCACGGTCACCAGAAGATGCGCACGGGCACGAAGCGTCGAGGCGGGTTTGCCGCCGACGGCGTCGGCGAGATACGTGGCGACGACCCAGACATCGCCGATGTTGTTGCGCGCGCCCGATCGCGCCGGGTTCGGGCCGTCGATGTTCGGTGTGAAGCGGCCGGTGGCCTCGCTCAACGTCCCGACAAACTTCAGGTCATCGTCTCCGTACGTGGCGGCGTACTCTTCCATGCTCCACGACGCGCCGACGAGGCCGAGATCGATGTCGTCAGGCGTGTCGGCGCGCCCGTCGGCGCCGCTGCTGAACGCCCACGCCTCGAACTGCGCGAGCATTTTCGGGAACCGCTCGCCGCCGACGCGGGCCATCGCCCAGTCCGGCTTCACCTTGATGCCATCGACGCGATCGAACACCGCCAGGGCCTTCGCGCGTGACGCGCCGGCCACGAAGAGGTCGCGCGCGCCCGGCGCGGCGTCTGCCGCAGTATCAACCGCGATCGTTGCCACGTCGGGCGTGACGCTGACGACGCGAGACACCGTGAGGCCGGGACCCAGGTCGATGTCGGACGGCCGCAGAGACGAAGCGAAGTTGGCGCCGTAGATCTTCAGCTCCTGCCCCGACGCGCCTTGTTTCAATGCGGTTCGATCCGTGCCGAGCACGCGCGTCTCGGCGCCGACGCGCTCGAGTTTCACATCGAGGCCAATCTCGTCGTAGCCGCCGGCGAACCAGCGCCCCTCGATCGTGCGCCAGTCGCGATCGATCATCATCACTTCGCGCAACGCCGAATCGGGCGCCGGCGTCGTCGAGCGACCGCGCCACTGGAAGCCGGTGTAGACGATGGAACGGCCGGTCCGGGTGACGGTCTCGCCCGTGCGGGCGACGCGATAGGTCGCCGACGTCGTGAACTCGTCCGGCGCCGACGGATCGGCGGTCACCGTGACGCGACCGTAGATCGGACCCTTGCCCAGTTCCCATCCGCTCAGCGTCCACGTGCCGTCGAGGCGGGGCGAACGCATCGTCGCGGACCACGCCGTCCACTCGGGCGTTTTCAACGGGAACGCTCTCGACAGGTGGTCGACGGCCTTCTCGAACGGATGACGCGTGTCTGGCGGCCGTCCGTCCGGCGACGGATCTCTCGGCGCCGGCCCCGTGCGGCGGAACGCCTGGTTGTCGACCAGCGGATACCAGCCGCGATGCATGGCGATCAGCAGATCCCACTCCGTCCGCGTGCGGCGTTGTGCGATCACGCGGCCGAGAGAGTGGCACTTGTTGCACGTGGACTCGGCGTCGCTGCTCGCTGTGTATTTGAAGTCGATCAGCCGCCGTTCGGCCTCCCACGCCGCGGGCCTGGCTTCTTCGGGCGCGAGGCCCAGATTGTTCGAGAGGTACTTCACGACCTGACGCGCCGTTTGCGGATCGATGTTCAGGCCGTTGAGCGCGCCCATCCGCTGAATCGTCGTCTGCCAGCCCTCGGGCGTGTTGCGCTGGAACGACATGCGCGACATCTGGCCCTTCTCGTCCGGCTTGTGACAACTGCCGCACGCCTTCTGCACGGTCTGATCGGTGATCGGAATGCCGTCTTCAGGCTTCGCCGCCGGCGCGGCGGCCGGTTGCGGCGCCTGCGCGCTCGCCACGACGAGTGTGGTCAGGAAAAGAAGCGTCGTGGCGACAAGCGCTCGTTGCCGCATCATTGGCTCTGAGCCTTCTGCGCTTTCTGTGGCCCTGGTTATTCGCTTGCTGTGGTCCGGATTTCTGCGGCTATTCTGACACAAGCCAACCACGCGCCACGGCGGTCGCCAAAGCAAACAGAAAGTCGTGCAGCGGCACCGGTCCCTGCCTGCGGAGGTAGGCCTCGTAGAGGCCGGGCACCTCGCGCGCACCGGGCGCCAGCTCGAGCACGACCAGCACATCGACGTCGCGCACGTGGCGAACGGGCGCTCGATCGCGGGGAACGATCTGGGGTTCGAGCACGATGTCATGTCCGCGGATGCACGGCCGCGGCTCGATGCGCAGGCCTGGCGCAACCCTGGCTTCGAACGACTCGCTCGCCTTCATGCGGTCGAACGCGGCGCGGATCGCGGCGCCGTCCTGCCAGTCGTCGCGCGGATCGTCCGAACGCTCTCCCCAGAACGCGTGCGAATGGCCCTGCGCGGCGGCGGCGAGGAACCGGCGGCTCTCCCAGGAGAAATGCCGTTCGATTTCCCGCTCTCGCGCGGAGAAGAAGCCGAGCGCGTGCGATCGCATGGCTGGGGCCGTCAGCCAGGTGTGCGCGGTGATGGCGGCAAGCCATCCCGAGGCGAGCGCCTTCTTCACCCCGGCCGATGACAACGGATCGATGAACGAGCCCGCATCGCCGACCAGCAACCAGCGATCGCCGGCGTATTCACGCGCTCCGTACGTCGAGGCGTCCCGTCCCCACGCCCCGGCGCGGAGCGTCGCATCCGCGGTCAGCTGCTTGAAGACGCGGGTCTTCGCAATCTCGGCGAGGTAGATGTCCGCCGGTCCCCCCCTAACGAGATCCGATCGCTCGGGATCGATCATCGCCGACACATGACGCGTGCCTGGCGAGGTTGGCACCGACCACATCCACCCATCGTCGTACGATTCGATCAGCGTGTGCGTGTCGTCAGGTACCGGCCACGCGCCGTCGCGATGCCACTCGCCGATGAGCGCAATCGTTCGCGGTCCGTCGTCATAACGCCGCAGGTTTTTCGCGCGCGCCACGAGACCCGCACGCCCCGTGCAATCAAGCACGAACGTGTCAGGCGCGTCCAACGGCTCGGTCATGACTCGCCGCTCGATCCGAACCCCAATCGCGGCCCCGCGATCGAGCATCAGCTCCGACAGGCGACTGACGTCCAGTTGCCACCCGCGCGCGCCGCTCGCAAATGGCTCCACACGCGCGTCGCCGCCACCCCACCACACGGTGTTGCCCGTCGACCGAATGAAGCCGGCGCGATCGATGACGTCGGTGATCCCGATCGCATCGAATAACTTGGCGCAGCTTGGTGGAAGCGAGACGGCGAGCCGGCTCTCCGCGGCGGGACGCGTGATCAAGTGCACGCCGTGACCCCACGCCGCTAACAGGCTGGCCGCGGTCGCGCCGGCGGGACCTCCGCCAAGGACCAGGACTTCTGCAACAGACTGAGGACGAATCGCCCGCGTCCGTTCACGCGACACGATCGCCAGGCTCGCGACCCGCGAAATAGGCGTCGAGGTTGTCGAGGGCGCGGAATCCCATTGCATCGCGGGTCTCGGCGGTGGCACTGCCGATGTGCGGCATCAGAAAGGTGTTGGGAAGCGCGACCAGCCGCTTGTCGACCCTCGGTTCGTTGTTGTACGCGTCGATCCCGGCCGCCCGCAGCCGGCCCGACGTCAGCGCGTCCACCAGCGCGTCGTCGTCCACGATGGCACCCCGGGCCGCGTTCACGAAGATGGCGCCGTGTGGCAGCAGGTTGAACAGGCGGGCCGTCATCAGCCCGCGGGTGGCAGGCGTGACATTGCAGTGAACGGTCAGGACGTCACACAGCGGCAGCATGTCTTCCAGCGTCTCATGAAGGATGGCCCCTTTCTCCTGCTCCGGCGGGAGCCTGCGCACGTCGTGATAGTGGATCGTCATGTCGAAGCCAGCAGCACGCCTCGCCACGACCTGGCCCACCCGGCCCATGCCGAGGATGCCCAGGCGTTTGCCCGTCACTTGAGTACCGACCATGAACGCCGGGCTCCAGTCCTTCCACAGGCCGTCGCGCACGAGCTTTTCGCCTTCGCTGGCGCGGCGGGCGGCGCCGATCATCAGCATCATCGTCAGTTCCGCGGTGGCGTCCGACAGCACGTCCGGCGTGTTCGTGACGACAATCCCCTTTCTCTTTGCCGCGTCGATGTCCACGTGGTCGAAACCGACCGAGAAGTTGGCGATGATCCTCACCTCGCGTGGCAGGCCCTCGAAGACCTCCGCCGAGAAATGTTCGGTGTGACACGGCAGAATGGCCTGGGCGCCCCTGGCGCGTTCGATCAGCTCGTCCTTGGAGTAGAGCCGGTCGTCGGGGTTGAGCCGTGCCTGGTAGTCGCGTCGAAGCCGGTCCTCCACGGCCGACGGCAGCTTGCGGGTGACGAGGACGGCGGGTTTTGCGCTCATGGGAAAGCCTCTCCTTCAGGAACGCCGGCGGTGTTAGCATTCACCCGCCTGCAGCCCGATCGTGAGAATCTACAAATCCATCAATCGTGTTCCCGGCGGAATGATGGTCGTTCCGCTGTTCATCGGGATGGTGCTCAACACCTTCTTCCCCGATCTGCTGAAGATCGGCGGTTTTACCCAGGCCCTGACGGGTGTGGGTTACCCGACCGTTCTCGGCATGTACCTCTTCACGGTCGGCACCAAGTTGACCGTCAGGGCGGCTCCGAAGATGTTGATGCGCGGCTTCGGCATCCTGACAGCCAAAGTCGGCGTCGCGACCATTTTCGCACTCGCGGTCGCCAGACTATTCGACGGGAACGTCCTGGGCCTGAGCACGCTGGCGGTGATGGTGGCGATGAGCGACACCAACGGCGGCATGTTCCTGGCGCTCACGAGCGTCATGGGCAACAAGGAGGATTCCGGGACGTATGTGGTGCAGAGCATCGAGACCGGACCGTTCCTGACCATGCTGATCTTCGTCGGGACCGGATTGGCGGTCATTCCGTATCTGACGATGATCTCGGTGATAGCTCCAATTGTCGCGGGCGCCATTCTGGGGAACCTGGATGAGGACATGAAGAACTTCTTCGGGTCTCACGAGGCGATCATCGTCCCGTTCATGGCCTTCACCCTTGGACAAACGATCAACCTGAGTGCAGTGGTAACAGCGGGCATCCCTGGCGTCGTGCTCGGCGTGACCGTGGTGATCGTCACTGGGTTTGTGTGCATCGTGGCTGACCGGCTGCTGGGGGGAACGGGCATCGCCGGAGCAGCGGCCTCCAGCACGGCCGGCAATTCGGCTGCGGTTCCTCAGGCGGTTGCACTGGCCGACACGTCGTTTGCGCCGATCGCCGGCGCGGCGACCGTGCAAGTGGCGGCGTCCGTGATCGTCACCGCCGTCCTGACGCCGCTTCTGACCTCGTGGTGGTACAAGAGGGTGAAGGAGCCGGCGCCACACCCGGAAACGGTAGAATCTCCGTGATCGTGACGCTGACGCCAGGTGCCGAGCTCGGACCCCGCAGCGCCGCGGACATTACTGGCGCGCTGCCTTTTGCGCCCGGTAATACTCCTCGATCGGCTTGAACGGGCCGAACTTGTGTTGCTCCTGCGGAAACGGGTCGGCGTACGGGCCGTATGGGCTGTCGATCGGCTTGTCGGCCCGCTTCGGATAAT
>JBOGIR010000432.1:0-8884 GCA_050742335.1 Vicinamibacterales bacterium
GGTGCAAACGCAGTAGGCGTTGCGAGAGAAGTGAACGTGTCGTTCACGCTTCTCACTTCTCGCTTCTCGGTTCGTGTTCAGGTTCGGAGCCGAACCTGAACTGCCGTGTGAACCTGAACCGAACATGAACACGAACTGAGCACTGAGAAGCCAGAAGGGTGAACGACGATCTCTTAACTCAACTCTGTATGCGTCACCGAACAGCGATTCTCACGGCGGTGATGATCGGCTTCGGTGCGGGGCACATCCCGATCGCTCACGCGCAAGCGCCTCGCTCGGCAGCCGCGTTCCGCCTTCTCGAAACCACGATTGACGACGTGCACGCGGCGCTCAACGCACAGCGTGTGACGTGTCGAGCGCTCGTCGAGCTGTACCTGAGACGCATCGAGGCCTACAATCGCGTCGGGCCTCGCCTCAACGCCGTCGAAACCGTGAATCCGCGTGCGCTGCAGGAAGCCGACCGGCTCGATGCCGCCTTCCGTGCATCAGGCCCGGTTGGGCCGCTGCACTGCATCCCGGTGCTGGTGAAGGACCAGGTCGAGACGGCCGACATGCCAACGACCTACGGCTCGATCCTCTTCAAGGACTTCGTGCCGCAGCGGGACGCCACCATTGTGACCAGGTTGAAGCAGGCTGGCGCCGTGATCGTGGGGAAGTCGTCGATGGGCGAGTATGCGGCCGGCTACCTCAGCGCGGTGTCCGGTCCTATTCGGAACCCCTACGATCCCAAGCGGCATGCAAGCGGGTCCTCCGGTGGTAGCGGAGCGGGCGTCGCCGCCAATCTCGCCACGGTTGGCATTGCGGAGGACACCGGTGGATCGACGCGCGGGCCGGCCGCCGTCAACAGCCTGGTGGGGCTGCGGCCGACGGTGCCGCTCGTCAGCCGGCATGGCCTGTTTCCGGCCAGGCCCAGCACCGATACGCTGGGACCGATCGCGCGCACGGTGCGCGATGCGGCCCTCGTCCTCGACGTGATTGCCGGCTACGATCCGAAGGACCCGGTCACGGCCCAGGCGGTTGGACAGATTCCCAAATCGTACACGGCGTTTCTCGTTCCGCAGGGACTCGAGGGCGCGCGTATCGGCGTCATCCGGCAGCCGATGGATCCGAAGGCGGATCCCGCCTCGGAGGACTATCGGAAGGTGAAGACCGTAGTCGACAAGGCGATTGCCGATTTGAGGGCGCGGGGTGCCGAGGTGCTCGATCCGGTCACCATCCCCGATCTGGCCGACAGGGTGAACAGGCCGTACGACGCGAACGTCTTCGAGACCGACTCCGCGATCGGCCGCTACCTCGCCGAGCATCCAAACGCCCCGGTCAAGACGCTGCGCGACATCCTGCTGTCTGGAAAGGTAGTGCCGTCGCGCGTGAGAGTCCTGATGACGAGCATCGGCCGGTCGCCCGACGAAGCGGGCTATCTCCAGGTGGTGCGCGGCGTCGAAGACCTTCGCCGGACCATCTTCAGCCTGATGGCCGACAACCGGCTGGACGCGCTCGTGTACGCGACCTTCGATCATCCGCCCGCGGAAATCGGCCCCAACGACATGACCGACCCGATGCTCGAGACCGCCGGCATTGGCAGCAACCGGCGGTTGAGTCCCATCACCGGGTTCCCCGCGATGAGCGTACCGGCCGGGTTCACCATCGACGGCTTGCCGGTAGGCATCGAGTTTTTGGCGAGGCCCTACGCCGAGCCGACGCTGTTCAGGTTGGCGTTCGCCTACGAGCAGGCGACGCGTCATCGCCGGCCGCCCGCTTCAACGCCCGCGCTTCCGGGCGAGCCCTGAGAGGTGACGTGATGTTCCGATTGGCTGTCGTTATTGGTTGCCTCGCGCTCACCCTCGTGGCATCCGCCCAGGCGGGCCGGGGATCGCTCGCGGGCACCGTGGTGATCGCCTGGAACAACATGCGCGCCCCCAACGCTCCCATCCAGGTACGACACAAAGAAACGGGCGCGGTGGGACGAACAGCCAGCGCGACCGATGGTCGCTACGTGTTCGCAGACATCGCCGCCGGCGTGTACGAGCTGTCGGTGGCCATGCCGTGTTGCGGGTTCGATCCGTTCCGCGCGGACGTCACGGTGCGGGCGGGACAGCCCACGGCGTTCGACATCTCGCTCGTCGAGAACGTGGGCGGCAAGACGCTCGGCGACGACCCGGGCCGGAACGCCGACATGATTCGTGCCCGCTCCAGGGTGCCTGCGCTGCCAGTGCCGCGCATGGCCGATGGGACGCCGGATTTCTCAGGCGTCTGGCTGGTGTACCGCGACCGCTACCCGGAAGAGCCCGCCGCGCTCCCGTGGGCGGCCGCGCTCGCCAAAGAGCGGATTCAAAGCAACATGAAGGACGCGCCGCACACGCGCTGCCTGCCGCAGGGATTTCCGGTGCCGGGCGCGTCCAGTCCCTGGATGACCAGGTTCGTTCAGACGCGTCCGCTGCTGGTGATGCTCTTCGAGGACGCGCCGGGGTTCCGGCAGATCTTTCTCGACGGCCGCAGCCACCCGTCCGATCCCAACCCGAGCTGGCTGGGCCACTCCGTCGGGCGATGGGAAGGAGACGCGCTCGTCGTCAACACGGTCGGCTTCAACGATCGGAGCTGGATCAATGCGTATCCGCACACCGAGCAACTGCACACGGTGGAGCGCTATCGGCGCGTCGAGTACGGCCGGCTCGAGATTGTGGTGGTCTTCGAGGATCCCGGCGCCTTCAGCCGGCCGTGGACGATGAATCTGATCTGGTATCTGGCGCCGGATGAAGAGCTGATCGAGTACGTGTGCGAGAACAACAGAACGGACCTGCTCGTGGGGAAGTAGCCGATCGGAAGCGCCTGCGCTTCAGCGACGCGTACAAGGCGTTCCTCGAGACACACTCGCTCGAAGAAATCGGCGTCGAAGACGATTTCGCCGCCTCCACGCGAGACCGCACGCCGGGACGCAAGGTCTCCCTGTAACGGCGGTATCTTCCTTACACGAGTCTCGTTGGAAACACTTCGGAGCATGAGCTACCGTTCGTGGTCAGGGTCGGCGCAGCGTCCGGGTGGCGCATTCATTGCGTGCGTGGCTTCGTGAAGCCTCGAACCCCCGGAGACCCCATGAATCCCGTCAAGACGTTCGTCAAGACCACGCTCATCGGTGGGGTGCTGTTTCTGATTCCCCTCGTCATCCTGACGCTGATCCTCACCCACGCGCTGAGGTTCGTCCGCCGGATCATCGATCCGCTCGTCATCTTCCCTGAGCACGAGCTTGCAAGCGTCGCGGCCGCCGTTGTCGCGCTCGTCGCGGCGTCGTTTGTCGCCGGGCTCGTCGCGCATACGACGCCAGGGAAGCGGTGCTCCCGGTGGATCGAGGAGCACCTGCTCGGAGGATTGCCGCATTACCGCATGGTGAAGAGCATGGCCGATGGTCTGATGACCATCGAGCGGGCAGAGGATGTGCAAGTGGTCCTCGCCAACATCGAAGAGGCCTGGCAGCTCGCGTTCGTGTTCGAGCGCCTCCCGAATGGATGGCTTGCCGTACTGCTGCCGCAGGCCCCGACGCCGATGTCGGGCACCCTCATGTATCTGCCCCCCGAACGGGTTCGCCCGACCGGCCTCACGATGACGCAAGCGATGCTCCTGGTGAGGCGCATGGGCGTGGGATCGGCCGCGGCCCTGGCAACGGTGGACCTGCGCCTGCCTGCGAGCGGTTAGCGAGGGCTTCTTTCAGCCTGGTCCACGATTGTCGCGATCGACGTTTCGTCAACCGCGGCGTGCATCATTCGCATCTGGCTCTCACCTGCGTAGCGCTCACCCGTTCAAGGCTTTGCCGTCACCGCGAAGGGGCCGACTGCGGGCCTGGCCTGGGTGTTGGCGAGCGGCCCGAGCTCCGCCGCCACGCCCCGGGCAATTGCGGCCGTCTCGCTGCTGGCCTGGAAGCAGGTGAAGTCGGGCCGGTCGCGCCACGCGAGCGGCCCGCACAACCGCACGCCGGCCTTCACGGCCGCGTCGTGGACGATGTTGATCGCGCGCTCGTAGTCGGGCGTGCCCTGCCGGAAGCCGGTGAAGTTGCCGAGGTCGCCGCTCGCCGCGAAGACTGCGGTCACGCCAGGCACCTTGGCGATCGCGTCGGCGTTCTGGAGGCCTTCGAGCGTCTCGATCATCAGGATCAGGACGATGTTGTCGTTGATCGTGTTGCGGTAGCCACCAGGGACACCGCCCCACATCGCCGGGTCGAACGCCTGGCCGCCACCGGCGCTGCGGCGCCCGAGCGGCGGGAAGTAGGTCCAGTTCCGCGCCTCGATCGCCTCGGCCACGGTATCGACGGTCGGCACCACAATCACGAGCGCGCCGGCGTCGACCGCATGCTGAATCTCCCGTTCGTCGGCGTAGGCCACACGCACGCCCGGAACGGCCTTGGCATGCGGACAGGTGCGCCACATGCGCGCCACCGCCTGCCAATCGTGCTGGTCGTGCTGCATCTCGGTCCAGATGAAGTCGTATCCGGCGTTCGCCATGGCGCAGTAGGTGGACGGATCGGTGGCGCTGAAGAGGGTGCCGCCCGTCACCTTGCCGCCCTGCATCAGCTTGAGCTTCACCGGATTCCAGATCTGGGTCCCGGGCGGCGGATTGAAGGTGGGCCCGTACTTCCAGGCGGCAGGATCGAACGGTCCCTGATTTACCGCTCCTGGCGGCGCGACGGTCCTGGCGTTGCTGTCGCTACCGGTGGGAGCGGCCAGCGGGAACTGTGTCGTCCCGGCCGCGGGGTTGTTGGCGTAGGGATCGGCGGTCGGCGGTGGCTGTGTTTGCGCGCCCTGTGTCTGGGCCGCCACCGCCGCGATGCCGAGAGCCGCGCAGACCGCGGATGCGAATAGCAGGTGCCTCACGTCATGCTCCTTGTCAAAACGAGATTTCCGAGCGTCGGCGACCGACGCCATCGTTGACGCGCTGAAACGGGCTAGATCGGTTGTGTTGATGATGACGAAGCCCTATGGAGGTCAGGCCGACACGAATCGCCTGACCGCGCGAGACGGCTCTGGGAACCAGCCAGCTCTCGGAGCTGGCGTCGCGCGGCCACCCGCGGCGTCGCAGCGCGGTCCGGCCACCGGCCAGCCTCCGCCAAGGCTTCGGCGGCCCGCCGTAGCTTCGAGCGAAGGCGGGAATCGGGATTCGTCATCATCAACACAACCGAGCCGATCCGAGGCTAACTTCACGTGCCGAGTTGATCGGCCAGATCGTTGAAGTCCCTGGCCGCGACGTCGACCGATGCGTCTGGTTTCAGGTCGGGTGTTCGGTTCGGTCCGTACTCGAGCGGCCTCACGACGAACGCCGTCCTGAGTCCAACGCCCTTGGCGGCGCGGAGATCACCCAGATGCGCCGCCACCATCATGACGTCGGCCGGCTCGAGATCGAGAAAATCTGCGGCCGACTGATACACCTCGCGGTCCGGCTTGTAGTGCCGGACCAGCTCTGCCCCCAATATGCAATCCCAGGGCAAGCCGGAATGTCGCGCCAGATTCGTCATCAACGCAATGTTGCCGTTCGAGAGTGGGGCGATGATGAATGTCTTCTTCAGCCGGGTCAGACCCCGAACCACGTCGGGCCAGGGCTGGAGCCGATGCCACGCCCGATTGAGCCCAACGGTCTCAGCTTCAGACAGCCCGCTGATGCCGAAGTCAACCAGCAGTTTGTCGAGCGTCATCCGATGGAGGTCATCGAGTCTCGTCCAGGGCAGCGCGCCGCTGCGAACACGGTTCATGTTCGGCGCATATTCGGCGCGCCAGGCGTCGGCGAATGTCGCCCCGTCTACCTTCAACCCCTTCCGCCTGGCCAGCGCCTCCACTTCACGCGCGACGGAGCTGCGCCAGTCGACGACGGTACCGAACACGTCGAAGACGAGTGCTTTCACCGAGCCGACGTCCTTGCTGGGCCGGCCGGGGCTCTGTGCTGGTTCGGAAGCCAATGGGTCGTCAGCGAACGCCATGCCTCCTACGATACTTCCCACCGCGCCAAGAACATCACGCCGCGAGAGAACCGGCGGCCAGTCGCTCATGGCTCCTCCTCAACCTTGACCACTATCCGCGAGCTACGAGGTCACGTAGCCGTGTCAAGGGCGCATCCCGAGCAATGATAGCGACGTTCGGGCGACAATGGCGTGATGGATTACGGGTTGGCGCTCCTCTCGGGGGTGCTTCTTGCCCTGAGCTTTCCGAAGTTCGGGTATCCCGCCTTCGCCTGGATCGCCCTGGTGCCACTCCTTATCGCTCTGAGTGTGGGAGGCCGCCAGCCGCCACTTCGTGCCTTCACACTCGGTCTGATCAGCGGCATCGTCTACTTCGTGGGCACCATCTATTGGACCGGCGCGGTTCTCCGGCAGTTCGGCGGGGTGCCGATCCCTCTGGCACTGCTCGCCATGCTGCTGCTCGCGCTGTACCTGGCGCTGTTCCCGGCGCTCACGGCACTCATCATGGCCCGCCTGATCGACCGGGCTGGCCGGCGCGCGCTGTTTCTGATGCCCGCCGTCTGGGTGGCCACGGAGTACCTGCGCGGATACCTGTTCGGCGGGTTTCCGTGGGTGCCCCTTGGCAACAGCCAGGTGACCGTTCTGCCGGTGGCCCAGCTCGCAAGCGTGCTCGGCGTCTATGGCCTGTCCGCGCTTGTCGCGTTCGTGAGCGCCTCGCTCGCCTACGCCGTGCTCTCGGTTGACCGCGCGCGAACCGTCGGCTTCGGTGCAGCCGCGCTCGCGGTGGGTGTGGTGGCCGCATGGGGCCTCGCACGGATTGCCGACGGTTCGCTCACGCGCGAAGGCACGCCGCTCCGCATCGGCCTCATGCAGGGCAACATCGCGCAGGAAGACAAGTGGAACCCGCGCGAAGCGCGCCGCATCTTCACCACGTACATCGCCATGACCCGCGATGCCGTGCGGCGAGGGGCGGAGTTCGTCATCTGGCCCGAGTCGTCTACGCCATTCATGTTCGAGGAAGACGACGTAGGCGAGGCTGCGGTGCGCGACCTGGCGCGGGAACTCCGTATCCCGATTCTGTTCGGCAGCGACCAGGTGGATCGCAGCGGCGACGCGGTCCGGCTGTACAACGCCGCGTTCCTCGTCACGCCCGAGGGCGAAACAGCGGCCGTGTACCAGAAAATTCACCTCGTGCCGTTCGGCGAGTACATTCCGTTCAAGAATCTCTTGTATTTCGTGTCGCCGCTGGTCGAGCGGCTCGCCGACTTCGCTCCCGGCACGTCGATGACGATGCTCCCCGTCGGTTCGCATCAGGTGAATACCGCCATCTGCTATGAAGTGGTCTATCCGTCACTCATTCGAGGGGCGGTTCTTGCCGGCAGCCAGTTGTTGACGACGATTACCAATGACGGGTGGTATGGATACTCATCGGCGCCGTATCAGCACTTCGAGATGGCGTCGATGCGCGCCATCGAAGAAGGCCGATATCTTGCCCGCGCCGCCAACACCGGCATCAGCGGCATCGTCGATCCGTACGGACGCGTGGTGCAGCAGTCGGCTATCTTTGAGGAAGTGGGGCTCGTGGGCGAGGCGCGCATGCTGACGGGCCGCACGGTGTATGCGCGGATCGGCGACCTGGTCGCGTATGTGTCGATGATGTTGACGGCTATCGCGCTGATGACGACGAGGCGCCGAGGGCATTGACGAATTGACGAATTTACGGATTGACGAATTTGCGAATTGAATGTACGGATTGACGTGTGCGTCAGCTCACAAATCCGTAAATCCGTAAATCCGTAAATCCGTAAATCCGTAAATCGGTAAATCCGTAAATCCGTAAATCCGTAAATCCGTAAATCCATAAGTCCGGGAGGAATCATCTTGGCGGTCGAGATTGATGATCTGATACGGCGATACGAAGGCCTCAGCCCCCGGGCGGCGGAACTGCGGAGGCATCTTTGAGGGTGCTCGACTCGACGAGCAGCTGGCCGACCTTGAACAGCGCGCCGGCGAACCCGGATTCTGGAACAACCAGGCCGAAGCGCAGAAGGTCATGCAGCGGCGCCGGCGCCTCGAGGACGAGCAGGCGCTGAGGCTGTCGTTGCAGCGGCGCGCTGACGACCTCGGCGTGTTGATCGAGTGGGCGAACGCCGGCGAGGATGTCGGCGCCGATCTCGCCCGCGGCCTCGACGAGCTGCAGGCCGAAGTCGACGCCGCCGAGACGAAGAAGATGCTCGGCGGCGAGCACGATCGTGCCAACGCCATCGTCTCGATCCATCCCGGCGCCGGCGGCACCGAGTCGCAGGACTGGGCCGAGATGCTGCTGCGGATGTACATGAAATGGACCGAGCGCCGTGGCTTCAAGCGCGAGGTCATCGACTATCAGCCGGGCGACGAGGCGGGCCTCAAGAGCGTCACGCTCCTGCTCACCGGCGACTATGCCTTCGGCCTGATGTCGGCCGAAGCGGGCGTCCACCGCCTCGTGCGCATCTCACCCTTCGACCAGGCGGCGCGGCGGCACACCTCGTTTGCGTCGGTGTTCGTCTGGCCCGAGCTGCCCGAGGATGTCGACATCGAGATCGAGGAGAAGGATCTCCGCATCGACACGTACCGCTCGAGCGGCGCCGGCGGCCAGCACGTCAACGTCACCGACTCGGCTGTGCGCATCACGCATCTCCCGACCGGTATCGTCGTTTCTTGTCAGAACGAGCGGTCGCAGCACAAGAACCGCTCGTCGGCGATGAAGGTGCTGAAGGCGCGGCTCTTCGATCTGAAGCTGAAGGAGCAGCAGCAGAAGCTCGATCAGATTGCCGGCGCGAAGAAGGAGATTGGCTTCGGCAGCCAGATCCGCAGCTACGTGCTGCACCCCTACAAGCTGGTCAAGGACCACCGCACCGACCACCAGAGCACCAACCCGGAGGCGGTTTTGAACGGCGACCTGGACGGCTT